>NZ_JAXCLX010000003.1:0-300000 GCF_034044635.1 Dongia rigui | reverse complement strand
CGATGCGCGTGTGGCTCGACCCGGAGAAGATCGCGGCGCGCAATCTCACCGCGACCGAGGTCGTGACAGCACTCCAGGCGCAGAACGTGCAGGTCGCTGCCGGTGCCTTGAACGCGCCGCCCGTGCCGACGACCGGCGCCTTCCAGCTCAACATCGAGACCCTGGGCCGCCTCTCGGATCCGCGCCAATTCGGCAATATCGTGGTCAAATCCGAGCCCAACGGCGCCATTACGCGTATTCGCGATGTCGGCCGCGTTGAGATCGGCGCCCAGGATTACAGCACCAACTCCTACCTCGACGACCGGCAGGCGGTGGCGCTGCTGATCTTCCAGCGACCCGGCTCCAACGCGCTGGCGACGGCCGACACCGTGCTGAAGACGATGACCGAGCTCTCGAAGAGCTTCCCCACGGGCCTCAAGCACAGCATCGTCTACAACCCCACCGAATTCATCGCCGAATCGGTGCATGAGGTGATCAAGACGATCTACGAGGCCGTGATCCTGGTCGTCTTCGTCGTCATCCTGTTCCTGCAGAGCTGGCGTGCCTCGCTCATTCCCATTCTTGCCATTCCGGTGTCGCTGATCGGCACCTTCACGGTGCTGGCGGGCCTTGGCTACTCGCTCAACAACCTGTCTTTGTTCGGGCTGGTGCTGGCGGTCGGCATCGTGGTCGATGACGCCATCGTCGTGGTTGAAAACGTCGAGCGCAATCTGCGCCTCGGGCTCAGTCCGCGCGAGGCCACCAAGCGCACCATGGACGAGGTGGGCGGCGCGCTCGTCGCCATCGCGTTGGTGCTCTGCGCGGTCTTCATCCCGGCAGCCTTCATTACCGGCATATCCGGCCAGTTCTTCCGCCAGTTTGCCGTCACCATCGCAGCGGCGACCGTGATCTCGTGCTTCGTGTCGTTGACGCTGTCGCCGGCGCTCTGCGCTGTGCTCTTCAAGCCGCATGATCACAACCCGCCACGCGGCAACATCCTCACGCGCGGCATCCGCGGCTTTTTCGGCGGCTTCAACACGGTCTTCGATCGCTTGTCCGGCGGCTATGGCTCGCTGACAAGGCGATTGGTGCGGCTTTCGGTGCTGATGCTGGTCATTTATGCGGGCCTCATCGCGCTCACCGGCTGGCAGTTCAACCGCGCGCCCACGGGCTTCATCCCGCAGCAGGATCAGGGGTATCTCATCACCGTGCTGCAATTGCCGCCGGGATCGTCATTGGAGCGCACCGACGCCATCGTGCGGCAGGCGGCGAAGATCATTCAAGGCACCGAGGGTGTCGCGCATGCCGTGCAGTTTGCCGGTTTCGACGGCGCCACATTCACCAATGCGCCCAATGCCGGCGCCATCTTCGTGCCCATGCTGCCCTTTGCCGAACGCGCGGCGATGGGCCTCAGCGCCAATGTCATGTTGCAGAGGCTGCAGAAGAACTTGAGCGCCGTGCAGGGCGCCTTCATCATCGTCATTGCCCCGCCGCCAGTGCGCGGTATCGGCAATGCCGGCGGCTTCAAGATGATGGTGCAGGACCGGCGCGGCCGTGGCCTCGCCACCCTGGAGGAGGCTGTGCACGACATCATCGGCACCGCCAACCAGACGCCGGGCTTGATGGGCGTCTTCTCGCTGTTCAACACCAAGACGCCCAAGATCTATGCCGATATCGACCGCGCCAAGGCGGAGATGCTGGGCGTCTCGGCGGACCAGGTGTTCAAGACCCTGGAGGTTTATGTCGGTTCCAGCTTCGTCAACGAGTTCAATTATCTGGGTCGCACCTACCGTGTCACGGCGCAGGCCGATGGCGCTTTTCGCCAGAGCCTGCATGACATTGCGAATTTGAAGACGCGCAACATGGCGGGCGACATGGTGCCCTTGGGCGCCGTGGCAAGCTTCAACGACATGACCGGCCCCTACCGCGTGCCGCGCTACAACCTCTATCAGGCTGTGGAAATCCAGGGCAGCACGCAGCCGGGCTATTCGGCGGGCTATGGTCTTGAGGAGATGGAGAAGATCGCCACCGCCACCTTGCCGGACGGTTTCGGCTTCGAGTGGACCGAGCTTGCCTATCAGCAGAAGCTCGCCGGCAACACGGGTCTCCTCGTCTTCGGCGCCGCCGTGGTCTTCGTCTTCCTGGTGTTGGCGGCGCAGTATGAAAGCTGGTCCCTGCCGCTCTCGGTCGTGCTGATCGTGCCGATGTGCCTGCTGGCCGCCGTTTCCGGGCTCCTTTTCCGCAGCATCGAGGTCAACATCCTGGCCCAGGTCGGCTTCGTGGTGCTGATCGGCCTCGCCGCCAAGAACGCCATTCTCATCGTCGAGTTTGCCAAGCAGGCGGAAGACGAGGGCATGGACCGGTTCGCCGCAGCAACACAGGCGGCGCAATCGCGCCTGCGGCCGATCCTGATGACGTCCTTCGCCTTCATCCTGGGTGTGCTGCCGCTGGTGGTGGCGCAAGGTGCCGGTGCCGAAATGCGCCAGTCACTGGGGACGGCCGTCTTCTATGGCATGATCGGGGTCACCTGCTTCGGCCTCATCTTCACCCCGGCCTTCTATGTGGTGGTGCGGAAGTTCGCCAGGAAGGGTGCGCCGCCCTTGGCCGAAGCCCCGCATGCGGAATGAGCTGCGGCATCGCAACACGTTGATGTGAATTGCTTTAAAGGGCAGCTTAGGCCCCTTTGTCAGGAAACGGACGGCGCTCTCGGGAACTTTCGGGGGCAGCGCCCGTTCTTGACACTCGATCATTCCAGCCCGGCATTCCAATCGGGCCTTCCAGTCGGGACACCATGCCGCATCATATCCGTGCGCTTCGCCGCCTTACGCCGCTTCTGTTATGCCTCCTCGCGGCGCCCGCTTTTGCCGACGACGACGGCCGCATCACGCTGACGGAAGAGAACGATTCGATCTATTTCGACGACGATCAGGCCTATACGCAGGGTTTCGAATTCGTCTATCTCGGCCCCGATGTGGCGGCCGACAGCGGCTGGGCGGCGCCCTTCAACGGGCTTACCGGCATCGGTCTCTTTGGCAACGGCAGCGAAGTCTCCAGGCGCTATCAGGTGATCTTCGGGCAGAGCATCTTCACGCCGGAAGATACCAGCCTCGAGGATCCCGAGCAGGACGACCGGCCCTATGCCGGCTGGACCTATGGGGGCTTGAGTTTCATCCAGGACACGGACCGGCGGCGGCTCGATCACCTGGAATTGCTGGCTGGCATCGTTGGGCCGGCGGCGCAGGGTCGGCCGGCACAGAATGACTGGCATCAGTTCATCGGCGTCGACACCGCCGAAGGCTGGGACCACCAGCTGCATAACGAGCCCGGCATCATGCTGACCTATGAACGGAAATACCGCTTCATCCAGCCCCTCATCGGCGGTTTCGCGGTCGATGCCATTCCGGAAGCAGGCGTGACGCTCGGCAATGTCATGACCTATGGCGAGGTCGGCACGCTGCTGCGCTTCGGGCGCAATCTCGAGGCCGATTACGGCCCCAACCGCATCCGCCCGTCGCTCAGCGGCACCAGCTATTTCAACGCCGATTACCTGGAAGATCCGTTCGGCTTCTACTTCTATGTCGGCGCGCAAGGGCGTGCGGTGGCGCAGAACATCTTCCTCGACGGCAATACGTTCCGCGACAGCCGCGATGTGGACAAGGAAATCTTCGTCGGTGATCTCACCGGCGGCGTGGCGCTCTTCTGGTCGAATTCCGTGAAGCTCGATGCCGGCTTCACCTATCGCACGCAGGAATTCGAAGGCCAGGACGAGAACGCAAAATTCGCCAACATCAACCTAACGGTAGGGTTTTGACCGACGAGACCCATTTGGCAATCCGTGCCGTCAGCGACTTCCAACCTGGCGCAGTGCCATTGCGGCGTTTCGTCTTGATATCCGGGTTGGCGGATTTCGAGTAGTTGTGCAGATATGCCGCATCGATAGGCAAAGTATATTCTTTGGCGATCGCGTCCAAGGCAAGAAGATCCGCCTCAATCTCCGATTGAGCGACCTTAACGCCCTGGCCAGCAGCTTCATAATAGCGATCGAAGATCGGTAGAATTCTTTGCCAGAAGGCTATCGGCGCAATCTTCACCTGCGTATCGCCGCTCTCCGGCTTTACGGCAGATGAGGCGTGCCCGCGCCACCAGTTCATGGACGCCTTGGGGTCCTCAGGCTGATAAGCGCCGATTGAATCCCACCAGACGTAAGCATCCTTCGGTGGCTCGATTTCCAGGAAGCGCCAGACGGCATCAACGATTTGCTGATTTCGATTGAGGAAATCGGAGAACCGGACATGCAGCACTTTCTCGACCTGGAAGCTTTCGATGAAATGCCTGGTGTACTGAACAGCCAGTGGGACGATGTTGTGGTCGCATTTGTATTCGGCGCGGATGCTGTCTTTCGCCAGCCATTCCGGCAAGTGCCGCACGCTGAAGATGACGTTGGCGCTGCCGACCCGGCGCGAGAAGCCATTCTCAATGCCGACGAATTTGTCACCGAACATCCGGCGCGCATGCCCGCGCGCACTCAGATGGGCGTGGGCGCGCCGGTAGTTCTCCAGCGGATCGACATTGTCGCTTTTGAAGAACGGCGTCAGATCGGCGTGGGCGCGCAGCAGCTTTCGCCCCCAACGCGATATCTCCTTGCCGTTCAGCTCGACCTCGCACATGACGAGGGCGTCCGGATGACTGTTCAGGAGGCCGCACAATGCCGTGCTGGCAGTCTTTGGTCCACCGATAATGAAGACCAACCGGGCGTCGAGGGGCTTCGTCGATGTGGGCAATTCTGGCACTTTTGTAACCTCGTTAGACTTCCGGATTGAGCGACAGCGACCGCAATGTGCCGCTCAGTAGCCCCACATATGCTGAAGCGAGACGGCGCCGGCATTCGACACCGTTAGAATTTGGCAATTGATGTCCGCCTCATATGACGTTGCCAGGATTGCGCCGACTCCAGTGGCGCCCAAGAAGCCCTCTATGTCCGGCCACAGGGCATCCAACCAGATGGTGCGCGAGGTGAAACTGGGGACCGGGACCTCGGCCTCGCGCGATTGGCCCAACAGATTGAAGACGGTGATCTTGAGCATGGCCGTGCCATGATAGGCCGTCCGGCCGCTGGCATGGACGGCGACGACGCTGGTCCGGAAGCCGCCACTGCTGCGTGCCCTTGCGACCAGATTCGTCCGGCCGATGACCGAACCCATCGGCCCGGCGAAATGAGCGGCACTGGATACCGACAAACCCACATTGCGCCAGCTCGTCTGCCCTTCCGTGACGTCCCAATCCCCGGACCCGCGATGTTTGACGACATGCTCAAACTGCGTCTTGAAGCCTTTGCGGCGGATGCCGATGCGCTCAAAATCCGGCGTCAGCATCACCAGCGAGACTCGCGCGTCATCGGCGACATGCGGCAGTTCATCGGTAAAGACCGCTTCGTCGCGGTCCTTGTGATAGGCGTGCTGAGCGATCGGTCGGCCCTGCGCGTCGAATGTGTGCAGGATGAAATCGCGATAGGGCGGATTGGCGCTGCTGCAATTGAAACCAAAAGAAATCAGATCGTTGTTGCGGGCCACCGGCAAGGCATAGGGTTCGATGAAATAGCCGGCGCCGATCAGCTGGCCTATCTCTTGGCGTTCTGCCTGATCCATCGGAATCACAGGCAAGGGCGATACCGGAACACTCGCATGATGATTGCCGGAAATCGTTCCGCGCCCGCCCGGACCATTGGCATGGCCAAGTGCGAACCAGTTGGATCCGCCATAGCCGGCATAGTTCCAGCCGACATAATGCTTGTCGACCAGACTGCCGCTATCAACAACGGCCTGATCGATCCGATAATCCTTGTGCCGTGTCGTCGTGCTTGTTTGTTCGTCTATGGTCGTCAGCAACGCTGAATCGACCATATCCCGTTCATAGTTCGGAATGGTCAAAACCACGTCGCTGTTCCGGAGGTCGTCGGTTGCCAAGCGAAACTCAAACTTGTGCGTCGCTGGCCGATTGAACTCGTGCAGGCCATGCAGGGTGGTGAGAGAGTCGCCCCAAAATACATCACCGCATACCCGCAGCCGGTTATGCCGGCCTCGCGTGAGGGCAGGGGCATGCACGAATGTCAGGAAAGAGGCGGCTTCGGTTCGGTCAGGAAAGAAATCGGACAGACGAAGGGTCAGGCTCTGGTTCGGGCCGAGAATGCGGTAGAGGCGCTTCTGATCCCGCCCGCAGCAGATCTCGATCCGAAACTGCAGCGGGTCCTTGATGCCGAAGAAGTGCTCAAAGTGATTGAAGAGCAGGATCTGGGCATCGGAGGCCTGCGCCGGGACAGGAAAAGTCCCGCCACAAAACTCCCAATCATTCGCCACCCAATGAACCGGGCGGTTGGGATCGGCGGCAAACATGCGGGCGACGGCGATGCGATAATTCGCTGCAACCTCGGTGCCGCCGCAAATGACCGCTTCAAAGCTGCCGAGCGCGACGTCGCCTGGGTTGGCTGCACCGGCCACGACATCGCGGATATTGCACGATGCCCAGCTCAAGGCGCATTGAGGGGCTGCCAGGGCGACATCGTCGTGGAATTCCTTGGAGCCGACAACCAGGACCTTCTTGTGGCCGTCCGCAATCAGTCGCTTCACAACGCTGTCGAGGGTTTGCGAGACCCGCGTCTGAAGTGCGTGGTCGTTCTGGCGCTGCCGTTTTTTATCGGCCTTGCCCTCAGCCGGGCTGCCTCGCTTCACCCATTTCGACAGCATTTCTATGATCATCTGACTGGCCCATCTGCTCGAATTCGCCGCGCTGCATGGTTGATCCCTCTTGGAGCAGGCGCCTAATGCATCATATGATGAACAGATAGACAATTTAGGTTGGCTCGGAAACAAAAAAAGTGTGAAAAAGTCATATGTAGAGGGAATTTATTGGAACTTTAGCGGTCGTATTTGGCGTGCGTTTTTCGAGATGCATAGGTTGCCAAGCATGGCCTTTAAAAGTTGTATAAATTTGTGTCTGCGTATCTCAATGATAGCTATATTTGGAGTAGTGATGGCGCGAACGATAATAGCTGTCGCGTCATCCCGACCGGTTGCTTGACCAAAGGCGGGGGCATCAGTTGAACGGGAATGTCGTTGCCATGATCTTTGCGCGTGGCGGGTCAAAGGGGGTGCCGCGCAAGAATGTTAGGCCCCTGGCCGGCCGGCCGCTTATTGCACACGCAATTGATGCGGCGCGGCATGTGCCGGCGATCGGCCGGGTGGTCGTCTCGACGGATGATGCCGAAATCGCCGCGGCTGCCCGCGCCGCCGGTGCCGAGGTGCCGTTCATGCGCCCGGCGGAACTGGCAACGGATGGTGCCGCGGAATGGCTGGCCTGGCGACATGCCATCACGGCGCTGCGCGATGCCGGCGGCAAGATCGATCTTTTCGTCTCGGTCCCGGCCGTTTGCCCCTTGCGCACAAACGCCGATATCGAAGCCTGCATCGCGCGCTATGAACAGGGTGATGCCGATCTGGTGATGACGGCCATCGAAGCCAAGGCCAATCCTTATTATACACTGGTTGAATTGGACGCCGCCGGGGCACCACATCTGGTGAAGCAGCCACCGGCGAGCTTGAGCGGCCGCCAGCAGGCGCCCAAGGTCTTGCAGCTGGTGGCCGGCTGTTACGTGGCGAGCCCGGATTTCATCCTGGCGCAGCCGGGAATCTGGGCCGGGCGTTTGCGCCTGGTGGAGATTGCCGCAGAGCATGGCGTCGATATCGATACCGAGATCGACTTTGCGCTCGCTGACCTACTTCTCACCCGTCGCGGGCAGATCTAGGAAGCTCTTGTAAACCAGGCTCTGCCAGTCCGGCAGGTTCTTCAGCACATCGACGATCCGTTCCGAGGCCTTGCCATCGCCATAGGGGCTGATGGTGCCCTTTGGGCTTAGGCCGAGCGCGCGCTTGATCGCGGCCGCAATCGCATCGCGCTGCGGCGGGCAATCGATGACCGAACTGGCGCGCAGCCGCCCGTCCTGACGGCGGCCGATATTGACGGCCGGCACATCCCAGCTCGGCGCTTCGTAGAGACCGCTCGACGAGTTGCCGACCATCGCCGCGGTGAGGCGCAGCAGGCTTTGGAAGCGCGTCGGCCCCAGCGAGGGATGGCAGTGGGCGAGCGGGCGGCTGCTGGCGAAGGCCACCAGCAACTCGTTGATCCGGGCCCCCTCGGCATCGGCATTGGCGAAGGTGAAGACGAGGCCGATATCGGCCGGCAACCCGCCCAGGGCCGCCAGCAATTCGCCCACCTGGTCGAGGCTCGGCACCGGGTCCAGCGTTGCCGGGTGAAAGGTCACCAGCAGAAAGCGTTCCGGCAGGACGTGGCCAAGGTTCGCCTCGAGTTCGGCGCGCGGCAGGAGCTCGGCGCGCTTGATGAAATCGATACCTGTCGAGCCGACGTTGAAGATGCGTTCCGGCATCTCGCCCAATTGCCGCAGCCTTTGTGCCGCATCCTGATTGGTCGGGAAATGCAGGCTCGCCATCTTGGCAATCGCGTGGCGAAACCCGTCATCGAGGGCGCCGTTGGAGACGTCGCCGCCGCACAAATGGGCGATGGGAATGCGCAGCACGAAAGCGGCCTGCGCCGCAGCGAAAGTCTCGAAGCGGTCGCCCAGCACCAGCAGCAGATCGGGCTTCAGCCGGCTCAGTGTTTCAGTGAAGCCGATGATTCCGCGCCCGATGGCACGGGCCGTCTCCTCGGGACTGTCCTCGGGTCCTTGTGTCGGCACCCGAGCCGCGATCTCGAAGCCGTCCGCAGCGAACTGGTCGACGGTGTTGCCGAAGGCCGGCAGCAGATGCATGCCCGTTACCGCGACCTCGAGACGGAAGCTCGGCTCCGCGCGGAGCAGCCGCAGCGGCCAGACCAGCAGGCTGTAATCGGAGCGGCTGCCGGAAACCGCCAGGATATGCCGCTGTGCCGCCATCCGTCGCCTCAGGCCAGCAATTGCGGCGCGCTCGGCAGATTCACCAGACGCGGTTGCAAATTCTCGGCGGCCTCGAGCGGCATGCGCGGCGCCGATTGATACATTGGCAGATGGTGGCTGAGGCGCCAGGCGGCGCGGCACATGAACCCGGCCGCATGCGTTGCCTTCAGCAGCGCGTCGCGCTCGGCGAGATCGCAATCCTCGAGCACCGCCGCCACGAGCCAGAAATTGCTCTGGGCATAGGCTGGTTCCTTGAGGATGGAGACGCGGTTGAGATCGGCAAAGGCCTGTCCATAGCGGTGTTGCAACGCGCGCTTGGCGGCAAGACGCTGTGGCAATGCCTCCAGCATCGCGCAGCCCAAGGCCGCGTTGATGTTGGGCATGCGGTAGTTCCAGCCCACCTCGTCATGGATGAACTCGAACGGGTGGGCCGTCTTGGCGGTCGAGGTGAGGTGGCGGAGGCGCCGACCCACTTCGGGATCGCGGGCCAGGATGGCACCACCGCCGCCGGTGGTGACGATCTTGTTGCCGTTGAAGCTGAGGCAAGCGATCGGCGCCAGCGACCCGCAGGGCCGTCCCTTATAGCTGCTGCCGATGGCCTCGGCCGCGTCCTCGATCACCGGGATGCGCCAGCGCGCCGCGATTTCCAGCAGCGGGTCCATGTCGACCGGATGGCCGAAGCAATGCATCGGCAGGAGTGCGGCAAGCCGCCGTCCGGTCAGGCGATTTCGGGGACCGCGGTCGGTCATCTCGGCGATGTCGCCCAGATAATCGCCGAGCTTGGCCGCATCGACGCCCAAAGACGTGGCCTCGCTGTCAACGAAATGGGGCGTGGCGCCGAGATGCGCGATCGCGTTGTTGGTGGCGACAAAGGTCAGGGTGGGCGAGAGCACTTCGTCCCCGGCCTCGACGCCGGCAACCCGCAAGGCCATCTCGATGGCAACCGTGCCGCTGGAAACGGCCGCGCAGGAACCGGCGCCGGTGAGGTCGGTCAGCATGGTTTCGAAACGCGAGACGAAGGCGCCGTTATAGGAGACCCAGCCGGTATCCAGGCATTCCTTCACATAGGCCCATTCATTGCCGGCAAAATGCGGGTCGTGCAGCTGCACCGGCCCCGTCACCTGCGGCAAGACGGTGCGCAGGGCGCCGACGAACGCCTCGTTGAGCGAGGGGGCCACCCCGTCAGAGCTGGTAGCGGGTCGGGTCATAGCGTTCGAGATTCTTCGGATTGGTGAACCAGGTGATGGTTTCTTCCATGCCGCGGCCGAAGCCTTCAAGGCCGGCATAAGCGGGGCGCCAGGCGGTGATGCGCTGGGCCTTGTCGGTGGCGGCCCAGAGGCGTTCGACCTCGCTGTTGACGGGGCGCAGCCGATCATCGTCGACATTGATGGTGATCTCGCGGCCCATCAGCTTGGCAATCAGATTGGCTGCATCGCCGACCGAGATTTCGAAGCCGGAACCGATATTGGTGACTTCGCCGATCGTGGCCTTGGAGTCCGCCACGGCGATAAAGCCGGCCACCGTGTCGCGCACATAGCAGAAATCGCGCGTCGCGGTGAGGTTGCCAAGGCGGATCGAATTCTGGCCCGCGGCAATCTGGGTGATGATGGTCGGCAGCACGGCGCGCGTCGACTGGCGCGGCCCGAAGGTATTGAAGGGGCGGATGACCGACACCGGCATGTCGAAGCTGCGCTGGAACGACAGGGCCAGCTGGTCGGCGCCGACCTTGGTCGCCGCGTAAGGCGATTGGGCGTTGAGCGGGTGCGCCTCGTCGATCGGCACGTATTGCGCGGTGCCATAGACCTCGCTGGTCGAGGTGTGGACGAAGGTCGAAACACCCTCGTCCCGCGCCGCCATCAGCAAATTGAGGGTGCCGGTGATGTTGGTGTCGACATAGGAATCCGGCGCCACATAGGAATAGGGAATGGCGATCAGGGCAGCCAAATGGAAGATCCGGTCGCTGCCCTTGACGGCGGCCCGGGCGGATCCGGGGTCCCGGATGTCGCCAGCATGAACCTCGATTTCCGCCAGGATTTCCTTGGGCAGGGCGTCGAGATGACCGCGCGTGCCGAAGGAATTATAGAGCGTGAAGGCGCGGACCTTATGGCCGGCGCGCACCAGGGCTTCGGTCAGATGCGAGCCGATGAAGCCATCCGCACCGGTAACAAGAACTCGGGCCTGGCCCATTTTCCCTCTTAAAACGCAATGACTAGTGGCAGAATTCGCGGCGGAGTATAAGCATGGCCAAGAAATCAGAACAAGCAGCATCAAGGCTGCGCCCCCGGGAGTAACAGATTGACCGCGAAGGATGAATTGAAACGGGTGCTGGTCATCTGCGAGGCCGGCGTTAACCACAATGGCTCGCTCGAGCGCGCCTTGGGGCTGGTTGATGCTGCGGTCGAAGCCGGTGCCGATGTGGTGAAGTTTCAGACCTTCAAGGCCGAGCAGATTGTGACGGTCGCGGCGCCCAAGGCCGCCTATCAGGACCGCAATGCGCCGGAGTACCGCTCGCAGCTCGAGATGCTGAAGGCGCTGGAACTCGATGCCGACGCGCATCGCGCTCTTCTGCAGCATTGCCAGCGCCGGGGCATCCAGTTCCTGTCCACCCCGTTCGATTCACAATCTGTACAGTTATTGGCGGGCGAACTCGGCCTGACTTTGTTGAAGGTTTCGTCCGGGGACCTGACCAATGCTCCCCTGCTGCTGCAGATGGCGCAGTCGGGGGCCCGCTTGATTCTCTCGACGGGCATGGCCACGATGGAGGAAATCGAGGAGGCGCTGGGTGTGGTCGCCTTCGGCTATCTGGGCGGCCCATCGCCGAGCCGTACCGCCTTCCGGGCGGCCTGGGCGAGCGGCGCTGGGAAGGCGATTGTGCGCGAGCGGGTGAGCATCCTCCATTGCACCAGCGATTACCCAGCCCAGCTTGGCGACGTGAATCTGCGCGCCATGGATACGTTGCGCGACCAATTCGGCCTCCGGACGGGCTATTCGGACCACACGCAGGGCATTGTCATCTCTCTGGCGGCAGCAGCGCGCGGGGCAGAGATCATCGAGAAACATCTGACCCTCGACCGGAACCTGCCGGGGCCGGATCACCGGGCGTCACTGGAGCCTGGGGAGTTCGCCGAGATGGTGGCCGGCATTCGGGCTATCGAGACGGCATTGGGGACAGCCGAGAAGCGACCCACCGCCGCGGAACTCTCGACGCGCAAGGTCGCCCGCAAGACGATTGTCGCTGCCAAGGCAATCGAACGTGGCGAGGTTTTCACCGTCGAGAATCTGACGACGAAGCGGGCCGGCGCCGGCAAGCTGCCGGCAGAACTTTGGGATCTGGTCGGGCATCCGGCACAGCGCGCCTACGCCGCTGACGAGTTGATCGACGCATGATGCAGCCAGCTGCCAAGAAGCCGGTCGTCGTCTTGGGGGGGGGCGGCCATGCCCGTGTCGTACTCGACGTCCTGCGGGCGATGGGGTACAGGATCCAAGGCGTTATCGACCCCAAGGAGTTGGCGCCATTGCCGGGCGATGTGCGCTGGCTCGGCGCCGATCTTGGCTGCGTGCGGCCGGTGGACTGCGATCTGGCCCTGGGTGTCGGGTCGGTCGGCGTCGGCCCGCGCAATCTGCGGCCGCGCCTGTTCGCCGACGGGAAGGCCGCCGGCTTCCAATTCGTCGTCCTGCGTCACCCCACCGCGATCGTGGCGCCCGATGTCGAGATCGCCGAAGGCGCACAGATCATGGCCGGTGCCGTCATCCAGCCCGGCACCGTGCTCGGCCGCAACGTCATCGTGAATACCTCGGCCTCGATCGACCACGATTGCCGCATCGGCGATCACGTGCATGTGGCGCCCGGCGTCGTGCTGTCCGGCGGGGTCTGCATCGGCGAGGGTGCGCATCTCGGGACAGGTGCCGTGGTCATTCAAGGAATCACGATCGGTGCCGGCGCGATGATCGGCGCCGGCGCAGTCGTTACGGAATCGGTACCGACGGGTGCCAGACTGAAATCGGCTCGCTGAGCTAGATGCGCGCGGAACAAGAAGGGACGTTCAGGTGAAGAATTGGCGACAGGGATTGCTCCTTGAGGGAAGTTCAATTCGTGACGCGATGTCGGTTCTGGACCGGTCGGCACTGCAGATCGTGCTGGTTGTTGACAAAGATGAACGGCTGCTGGGAACGGTGACGGATGGTGACATCCGGCGCGGTCTGCTGCGCGATCTCAATCAGGCGACCAGAATCGTGGAAGTGATGAACCGGACACCGATCACGGCGCCGGAAGGCCTGCCACGCCAGGAGCTGATTGAAATTCTGCGGCGGCACGACCTGCACCACATTCCGATCGTGGCCGCCAACGGGCGCGTCGTGGGCCTGGAAGCCGATACCGAGCTTTATGAAGGTGCCGAGCGCGACAATTGGGTGGTGTTGATGGCGGGTGGCCTGGGACAGCGGCTGCGGCCCTTGACTGACGATATCCCCAAGCCGCTGCTGGCGGTGGGCGACCGGCCGCTGCTCGAAATCATCATCGACCGTTTCGTAAGGCAGGGCTTTCGCCGCTTCTTCGTCTCGGTCAACTACCGGGCCGACATGGTGAAAGAGCATTTCGGCGACGGCACCCGTTTCGGCTGCGACATCCGCTATCTCGAGGAGCGCGAGCCGCTGGGAACGGCCGGTGCCATAGGGCTGTTGCCGGAAATGCCGACCGCGCCTTTTATCGTCATGAACGGCGATCTGTTGACCACGCTGGATTTCGAGCGGCTGCTCGAGTTTCACACCAAGCATGGGGCCGATGTTACGCTGGCAGTGCGGCGCTACAGCCATCAGATACCTTACGGCGTTGCGGAAATTCTGCACAACCGCGTCACCAGCATTGTCGAGAAGCCAATCAAGGAATGCTACATTTCCGGCGGCATCTATGTCCTTTCGCCCAGTGTTCTTTCCAAATTACAGCCGGTGCGGCAAATCGATATGCCGGATCTGATGCGCGACGTCATCGCCGGACGCGGCCAAGTGTCCGCTTTTCCGGTGACTGAATATTGGATCGATATTGGTCGGATCGAGGATCTCGAGCGGGCACGGCGAGAGTTCGATATTACCTACTAGCCGATCTAGCGGCGATGGGTGCGCGCGATCGCCTCTCGGACAACCTCGGTCACGAGATGCGATGACGATGTGTTCGCTTCGAAATGCGAGAAGGCGGCAAAGCGCCCAAGACGCGCAGCCTGATCTCCACGCGGATCGGTGCGCCCGGCGATGATGTCGCGGATGACCGTTTTCAGTTGTTCCGGATCGGTGACAAAGCTCGCCACCGCCTGATCTTCCTGACGCGCCGGATGCAGCGTCGTATCGTTGACGCCACGCACGGAATCGCCCCAAAATGGAATGACTATCGCCGTGTCGCAGAGCAGTCCTTCCAGCACGGCCGAGGAGTTGTAGCCGATGATCCCCTTCGATCTGCTGATCAGATCGGGTAGGTCAATTTCGGCAACCACTTTGACGCGGCTGCCCTGAAGGCCCGGAAACTGGCGAAAATGATTCTGGACCTCATTGGGCTTCTTCGCTTTCAGGACGAACTGCACCAACTCGGCGCTTTCGGCGGCAAGAGCGATGAAGCACTCTAGCACCTGTGCGAAATTCTTCGGCGCCAGATAGAGCGGATCGGCATAGGAGAAGAGCGTAATGGTGTCCTTCTCGACGGATTGCCGGCCGCCGGTATCGCGCCAGGCATCAAAGCGGGGCCAGCCGGTTGTCGTGATGGTGCCGTGATGGAAAGCGCCGGTTTGATAGAGCGCTTCCCGGGTCGGATCAGACGCCACGGCCACAGCGGCGCCGCGATAGCGGAACTTGGCGAGCAAGTACTGCTTCTTCACCAACTCCGCTTCGCTTGGCCAAAGGTAGTTTTCGCGGCAGAGCGCGACGAAGGGAATGCCTAGTTCTTCGCACGCCAGCTTCAGCGCTTCGTCCTGCCAGTAATCCATATTGCCGGCGAGGATCGCATGGATCGGTCGAATCGCATGCGCAGCCCGCAGGAAGGCAAGGCCGAAGCGCTTCAAATGCGGGCGAACCCAGCGAATGTCTTCCTCCACGTAGTTGTATATATAGGTCTGCCGCCGCCATTGCGGCGGTACCCAATCTTCCTGCGGTCGCCGGACGCTTTGCACGCTGATGTGCGGAAAGTTCACCTCGCCGTGCCGGCGCATCTCCGCCACGTCCTTGCGCAGCATCGCCCGGTCGAGGCAGAGCACGTTCGGCCGGCCCTCGACCGGATCATTCCACGAAATCTTGCGGGCCAGCGCCGCGCCGGCCCGGTCAATCCCACCGCTTAGGCTGTCGAAAGCCGCACGCGCACGGTAACCCCAGTCGATGACAGTCGGCTGAATGACCTTGTCGAAACCGCGATCGAGATAGGACGCCGGATATTCCTCGGTCTCAACGCTCGAATCTTGCTCAGGCTGAGATGAATGAGACATAACCATTTACGTCTTTAAGAAATTGGTGAAAACGCTGATACCGGCGGGACCGCTCTTCTCCGGATGGAATTGCAGTCCGAGCAGGTTATCCTTGGCGACGGCAGCGACTACATCACCGTCGCCCAGCCGATAGGTTGCCAGCCTGTCAGCCTGATCGATGGGTGCCGCTGCATAGGAATGGAGGAAGTAGAACCACGCACCGTCCATGGCTGCAAGTCCTGCCGCCATTTTGGCGGTATTTGCGGGGCTCAACTGCAATTTGCGCCAGCCGATGACCGGCAGCTTGGCCGATTCACTGTGCAGGACCCCGAGATCAATCCGGTTGACGCTGCCCTTCACGAGACCAAGCCCCAGATGGCAGCCGAATTCGTTGCCGACCTCGAACATGATCTGCATGCCGACGCAAATGCCCATGAACGGGCGCTGGGTTCGGGCAAAGCCGTGGATCGGCTCCAACAACGAGCGGCGATTGATCTCGTCCATGCAATGACCGAAAGCGCCGACGCCCGGTAGTAGTAGGCGGTCTGCCGTCTCGATCTCCTTCGGGTCGGCTGAAGTGACCGCCTCGGCGCCCGCAGCCGCAACGGCGCGGGCAACGCTGACAAGGTTGCCGACGCCGTAATCGACAATGACGACCTTTCCCGTCATGACACGAGCACTTCCCGAACTTCGAAGGAATTGTGCCGCAGCAGGTGCCGCCGCACATCCTGGAGAGACAGCCAGCGGTAATGCAGCGCCGAGGCGATGGCAACCGCATCGACCTCGCCCTCGACGAAGCAATGCTCGACTTGGTCGACCGTCTTGATGCCGCCGGATGCGATAACAGGCACGGTGCTGATTGCCGCCACCGCACGCGTCAGATCAATGGCCACGCCGGCACCGGTACCATCCTGATCGATCGAGGTGAGCAGGATCTCGCCTGCGCCGCGCTCGATCGCTTCCTTCGCCCAGGCGACGACCTCTCTGCCGCTGCGCTCGCGACCGCTGTCGGTCAGGGCTTCCCATTTTCCACCCGGCTGGCGTTTCGCTTCGATCGACAGCACGATGCATTGCGAGCCGAACTGCTTTGACGCCTCATCGATGAGGTCGGGCCGCGCGAGCGCCGCCGTGTTGATGCCCACCTTGTCGGCACCGGCGCGCAGCGCCGCCTCGACATCGCCCGGCGAACGGATGCCGCCTATGAGGGTGATGGGCACAAAGACGTCGCGCGTCACATCCCTGATGACGTCGAGCAGAGAGTTCCGGCCATAAAGGGAAGCGACGACATCGTTCAAGACGATTTCGTCGGCGCCAGCGCTGTAGTAACTACGCGCCATCTGGTGGGGCTCGCCGATCCGACGCAGACCCTCGAGATGAACGCCCTTCACAACATAGTCGTTCTTGATGTCGAGGCGTGCGATGATGCGCGCGTTCTTCATATCACACCGATCGCCGTAGCGCAGATCACTTCCAAATGGGGCTCTTCAGCTCCCAGTCGTTGCCGACCTTCTTCCAAACATGCTCTGAGCGCCACGATTCCACGATTTCCCAGAACTGGTCTTCCGACATCTGGCAATAATCCAGGAATTCCTTGAAATGCTTCTTGGGGAATTCGCCGTCGTAGCGCTTGATCAGCGCGATGCCTTCTTCGCGCGTGATTTTCTGATCGCGGATCTCGTGGGCGCTGTCAGATGTGGCGCGGCCAATACCGAATTTGATGAAGCCCATCCAGTAGTGGAAGCCATCGAGCCGGTCATCCAAGCTCGCATATTTTGAATAGGTGCCTTCGCTGTGTTCAGGATTGGGCAGGAACCCGGTGTGTTCGCGGGCGTAATAGTAGTTTTCCTGCGGGTCCCAACACTTGTAGTAGCCGAGGAAATGGATCTCAGTCTTGTTTTCCATGACGCGCGCATAAGGCGGCGCTTCATAGAGATGGAGATCGCGCTCGGTCAGTCCGTAGGCCTTCCAGGTGTCCGGATTGAGCCCGGAGAAATAGAAGACGTCGTGGTCGACGATTTCGCGCGTTGGTTGATAGGCGTATTTCATATTGCCTCCGTACTCGACCTCGCCGTTCTCACCATACATTATGAGCTGGATACCGTGATGGACGGCCGTGCGGAGCGGGAAATTGGTCTGCCCGTAGATAAAGGCCTGGAACGGATCACCGAGATGTTCGAAGCCCAGGCGGACCAGTTTCCGGTTTACCTGCGGGTTCGGGCGGCCGAGGATATGATCGAAGCCGGCAGCCAGGAAGTTCCGCAGATTGGTTTCGCCGATTTCCGTGTAGATGTTGGGCGCCCATTTGACGGTCAGCGGGTTCATATTGTATTTGTATTTCAACTGATGGGCGACGAAGCTGCCGTCCTTGCCGCCGCTTACCGGCACGACCACGTCATAGGATCCATCGCGGCGCCGGAAGCGATTGCACAGATCCATCAATTCGCGATCGCGCTCTGCCCAATCGACCTTGGTCCTCTTATATTCCGCATAATTACAGGCGCTGCAGACTCCATCCTCGTCAAATGTGATCCGAGGGCGCTGATTAGAGATCGTACAATTCTTGCAGTAGCGAATTTCGGCGGGCAATTTGTATCGCGCAATCGTGTCGTGTTTTTTCACCGCAAGTATCCCCAGAATCCTGTTCTTAGCCAACCCGATGACTATGGCACCCTAACCACAGAGGCGGAAGAATCTCAAGTTTTCTTGCCAATTGATAACTGGTTCCTGGTCCATCCCAGCAGCCCAGGCTGGGAGCCCAAATAACGTGAACCTTGCGGCAATCGAAGCTTGAGCCGGGAGTGCAAAGCCACTACAAGGCTAATTTGTCATTGCTTGCGCTGGCCGTTGCGGGGAATAAATGCAGCGATTCTTAACTCTTGCTGGGCTTCTGAATGGTAGCCGGCTGCAGTGTATCGACGTTGGGGCGCGTGGGGGCATGCAGTCGCACTGGCTCCCGTTCTCCTCGTTAATAGAATTGGACGCATTTGAGCCTGATCCCGCCGCTTGCGAGCGGCAACGGAAGTTAGCTCCGACCAATGAGCATTGGCACCCCTATGCGATTGGTCATAAGGATGGTCCAGGTACTCTTTACGTAGTGCGCAAAGAATCTTCCTCTTCGCTTTATCCACCTAACAAGCCCGTTATGGATGCGTTCGCACCGAAAGGCTCGGGTGACTTGGTGCGCGAGGTTCCTGTAAACCTTTTACGGCTTTCAACGGTGATCGAGGCTCAGAAGCGACCGTCTCCCGAGCTCATAAAGCTGGACGTGCAGGGCGCCGAGCTTGATGTGCTGCGTGGGCTTGATCAGCAACATTGGCAATCGGTCTTGGGCCTTCAGGTCGAGGTCGAGTTCGTCGAGGAGTATTTGGGCCAGTGCCTATTCTGGGATGTCGATTTGGAGATCCGCAACAAGGGCTTTGTACTCTTCGACTTGCTGCCGGTCCGACTGCACCGAGTAAACGAAGGCAGGGAATACTACTATCTAAGGAAATATTTGGGCATGGGACGGAATAGAAATGATGTGTCTCGCCGTTTAATTGCCGGCGATGCGCTCTATTTGCGATCGCCGGAATCGATGATATCTGCCGACCGGAATATTGCTGCCAAGTATCTTCTGATCCTGCTCATTTATCGATGCTTTGATGAGGCTCTCTGGTTCGTGGAAAAGTTCGCAGCGGCCGGGAAGATCGATAATCAGGAACTCGTCGGCCTTATTGGACTTATACGTGCGCTAGCACCTAAGCCAGATATTCTGCAGCGTAGCGACTGGTTGGGGCGGCAGGCAAGAAAGTGGCGTAAGCGACTTAAACTCGGCTCAGCCAGAAAGCAGGATTTCTGGCTGAGCCGCAGCTGGGATTTTTGACTTACGATTCCTGAGTGATTCACGTGTCATTAAAGCCAAGTATCAAGCCGGGCCGAAAGCCGACAGAAGCGAGTAGAAAGAAAGTGTACGAGCGTTACTTTGTCAAGCTGAGGAAATTCGCTACGAGGAGATATGCGACATTTGATCGATGGCTCTTGCGTAGAATTTATCGGGCTCGCGATCGTCACTTCCCTCCGCTGACGATCATCTCACTTCCGAAATCGGGTAGCGTCTACCTGCAGACGGCGTTGCGGCGGACCCTTCGAATCCCGATGATCAAGTTCGACGCGGGAGGTACCTTCGATACTTCATTGCGCTACTTTCCTCTACGGCAGTTCGCCAAGGGCAATGCCTTGACCCGCGTCCACATGCTGGCACGCCCGCATTTGGTCCAGGCGCTTCGACATAGCGGCATTCTTAAGATCATGGTGCTGATCCGCGATCCCCGGGACGCCATAATTTCATGGTCGAAGCATGTCGACAGAAATCTGACCAGCCGCGGAATCACTGGCGCTATTATCGACGTGGAGATGGAACTGCCTGACGATTTTGCGGATTGGACCAGCCATGACCGGCTGCGCTGGCAGATCAAGAACACGCTGCCACGCTTCTGCGAATGGATACAAGGCTGGGTTGATTTGTCAGCGGACAGTGACGTGCAGATCGAATTCTTCGATTTTGCAGATATGGCCGGGCAGGAGGGTGCGTTCGTCGAGCGGGTACTGCGATACTTCGGGATCGATTATGATCCGGCTTGGGTCATCGTACCCGACGCCAAACCTGGTCGGCATAACATCACGAGCCTGCAGAGGTCCCATCTCGATCCAGATCTTCAGGCGCTTGCTGACTCGATTATCCCGACCAAACTGCTGCAGCGCTTCAACTGGGACAAGAGATAAGTTTCTCCGAGATCTGACAATCCGAATGGCCCTGAAATGAGCCTACCGTATTTAGATCGAGCGGGGCGATCCAATAGTTGGCAACTGCCGCTGTTCATACTACCGTGTCGGATAGTCCCCGACTTACTTAGATCGCAAACCTTCGGAACGCGGCTCGGGCAACTTGCTATTTAATTCCCTGGAATTCATCGCCATCTTCCTGCCAGTCTCCTTGCTGGTGTTTCATCTGACTGGACGATATGCCGGGCAGGCTGCTGCAATTTCGACACTCTCGATCGCGTCCGTTCTATTTTACGCGTATTGGAGTCCGATCTACATCCTGCTGATAGTAGCGGAGATCACATTCAGTTTTTGCATCGGGCGTTACCTATCAGATGCGGCAGTCAGTTCCGCCACTAAACGGAAGGTGCTCATCTTCAGCATCGCGTTGCTGCTAGTGACGTTAGGCTACTTCAAGTATACCAATCTGCTGCTGAGCGGAATCAACTCTTTGATGGGAATCCATTTCCCGATTCTCGTCATCATTCTGCCTCTCGGCATTTCATTTCATACTTTCCAGCAGATTGCCTATCTAGTTGACGCGTCGAAGGGGCGCGCACCGATCTATCACTTCAATCAATTCGCCCTCTTCGTCGTTTTCTTCCCGCAGCTCATCGCCGGCCCGATTGTTCATCATCACGAGCTTATTCCGCAATTCTCAAGGCCGGCGTGGACACGGCTCAATCCGCAGAACGTCCTGGTCGGTTTCTCCTATTTCGCGCTAGGCCTGTTCAAGAAGACGATGATAGCCGACTGTTTGGCGCAGATCGCTAGTCCGGTGTTCGACAACGCCGCCGGCGGTGCCGCGATTCCGGCGTTGCGGGTCTGGGTCGCGATGCTGGCTTACACGCTGCAGATCTATTTCGACTTTTCTGCCTATTCGGATATGGCGGTGGGCCTTGCGCGAATGTTCAACCTGCGCCTGCCGATCAATTTCTTCTCGCCCTACAAGGCGAAGAACATCTCGCAGTTCTGGCGGCGCTGGCATATTTCGCTGTCGCGTTTTCTGCGCGATTATCTCTATGTGCCACTGGGCGGGTCCCGTAAAGGGGCAAGCCGGGCTGCAGCCAATCTGATGATCACGATGCTGTTGGGTGGGTTGTGGCACGGCGCGGGGTTGCAGTTCGTGATCTGGGGCGGCCTGCACGGTCTCTTTCTGGCGGTCCATCGTACGGTGTCGCCGGCTATTCCGGCTGCGCTCAAAAACAACAAGATTTACGGTATCGGCGCCACGATGCTAACGTTCTTCTGCGTGAGCTTTGCTTGGGTGTTTTTCCGTGCGGATGATCTGCAGACGGCACTGTCGATGTTTGCGGCGATGATCCCGACCGATGAAGCCAGCCGCAGCTTGAGCACCAAGTTCATCAAGCATGCGCCGTTTGACGGCTGGCCTGTTCTGCTGGGGGCATTGCTGCTGGCATTGTTCGCGCCGAACCTGCCGCAGATCTTCCGCCGTCAAAGCCCTGCCTTGCTGACTGGCGTGCTGGACAAGGCGGTCTTCGCGCAGATCCGCCGCGCGCCGGCGCGTTTTCTGGTCTGGCGGCCGGGCCTGGTCGGCGGGCTGATCATCGGTATCTGTTTTGCCATCGGCTTCCTGGCGATATTTGCTTGGCAGTCCGAGTTCCTTTACTTCCAGTTCTAATGTCGAGAGAGAATGGCGTTGGCTATCCTGGTTGCCGAAGGGCGAGACAATCGCAAGGCCGATCTCCGGCGTGCGAGGCGGTGGACTTGGGGCGCGATTGCGGTGGCGACGATTTCGCTGCTGTCGCCGGTCGCCGCGCTCAATTACATCGTCGATAACCACAACTTGCTCAAAGATCAGTCGGAATCGAGCGAACTGCTCGACTATGTTTCGAACTTGCGCAAGGCGCCGTTCGGCGTGCCCTACACATTCAACGATCGTTCCGTGAAGCTGTTGGTGGCGAGCCAGTCGCAGGCAAAGTGTCTGGTGATCGGCGCCAGCCATGTGATGTCACTGCGCCGAACCAACAACCCGTTACTGGGAGAAGAATGCCCCTCGCTCGATAACGCCGGTGTCACTGGTGCCAGCTTCGAGGATGTCATCACCTTCCTCGGTATCGGTTTGAAGAATCCCAATATCGATAAAGTGATCGTTGGCATCAGTCTGTGGACGTTGAAGCGCAATACACGTCTGAACTGGATGCGCAATACGCGCGAAATGCTCGATGCGCGCCAGGCTTTCGGGCTTTCGACGATACCCTATGACGACATGGTGTTGGCGGGATCGGAAAGCTGGATCGAGCAGCTTTTCAGCCTCAAATACCTGCGCATCAACTACAAATTTATCAAGCGTGCCTGGGCGGGCAAGACATCCCTTACCTATGATTCCCGGTCGCTCGCCGAAGCGGAGTTGAAGGATGTGATGGCGCTGCGTTCCGACGCCAGCATCAGCTACCCGCAAGAATGGCGGCCGACGCCGAAAAATGAAGACCTGGATACGACCGACCAGTGGATCGCGCCACCCTTCGTCGACAGCGAGGTGCTGCAGGAATTGACGACCGCGCTGGAAGTGCTGCGGAAGGCCGGCAAGAAGGTCGTCCTCTTCGAGGGGCCGTATCACCCCTATGTCGTCGACAAATGCCCCAAGGAGAATATCTGCCAGGCAATCCCCGTGGTGACCGCTGCTGTGCGCTCGATGGCGGCCAAGCTGAACGCTCCAATCATCGGTGGGTATCTGCCTCAGGCCTTCGAGCTCAGCAGTGACGACTTCATCGATTTTCAGCACACGCGCGGCGACAGCTCGGCCAAGATCGGACTTCAGCAGATATCGCAATAGCCTGCGTGGCCGTCATCGCGGCCGCTTCACGCTGCCTCTGAGTTCCAGCTTGAATCCGACATCGATCTGGCTGGCTGGCGGCCGTTCGCCGGATTCGATGATGTTGCGCACGATCTCGGCTGCCATCTTGCCCATTTCGTAGCGTGGGGTGGCGACGCTGGCGAGGGGTGGTTCGGCGCTGGCGGCGAATTCGAGGTTGTTGAAGCCGATGATCGACATCTGGTCCGGCACCTTGATGCCGCGGCGCTGGCATTCGAACAGGACGCCGAGGGCGAGGAGATCGTCGCAGCAGAAGACGGCATCGGGCTGGCGGCCCCCCTGGATCAACTCGGCCAGCAGCTTGCCGCCGGCCATCACCGTGGTCTGGTCCGGTGTCGTGGCGCGCCATTTCTTATCGTCGAGGCCAGCTTCGCGCATGGCCCGGGAATAGCCGTCGAGGCGGGCCCGGGCGCGGGAATCGAGGCGCGAGGCGATGACGCCGACATGGGTGTGGCCGAGATCGATCAGCGCCTTGGTCGCTTCATAGGCGCCCTGTTCCTGATCGAGGCCGAGATTGATGTCGATCGGCTTCTCGGCGAGCTGGAAGGTCTGCACCACCGGCACGCCGGAACTTTCCAGCAGGCGGCGGGAATGCGCCGACTGGTCGACGCCGACGATGATGATGGCTTCCGGATGCTGGCCGAGCATCGTGGCGATGGCCTTTTCTTCCTCGGCTTCCGAATAGCGCGTCGAGAGGATGAGGACCTGGTAGCCCGCTGGCAGCAGATTGTCGTGGAGCGCGTTGATGTAATCGGCAAAGACGCCGTTGGTGAGCGACGAGACGATGACGCCGATCGTGTGCGTGCGATTGGAGGCGAGGCGGCTTGCTGCCACATCGGGCACGTAAGCGAGTTCACGCACCGCCGATTGGATGCGGTCATGGAGCTTGGCCGAGACCATGTCCGGGCGCCGAAGGGCGCGTGACACCGTCACGGCACTGACGCCGGCCAGGCTGGCGACATCGGCCAGCGTGCTGCGCTTTCTGCGCATCGATACCTCCCCTGAGACGGTGCTGTGTGCCGCGCGGCTTCTTCGTCCGGTTGGCGCCGTCTTCTGCCGCGGCAACCTGCCTTAAGCCCAATTATTAGGCAATCGGCGCAATTGACAGCGCTGTCATTTCCTATTATCCATAGAACCCCGGCGTGGACCAGGAAAATCGGGCGACGTGATCGCCCCCATCCACGCGGGTTTGGGAATTCAATCAAGAATGACCTTTTGGGAGGTTCAAATGTTCGCGCCGAAATTTCGGCGGTCCCGTCTTCAGCATGCGCTGAAGCTGCTGGCCGCTACCGCTCTCACCACATCCATCGCCACCGCTTCGATCGCCCAGGAAGTCGTATCCGGCCCTGGCGCCGAGCCTGAGTGCTTTGCCCCCTGGGCGAAGGACACCAAGTACTTCCAGTTCAAGAAGAAGGAAGGGCCGTACCGCATCGCGCTGGCGAACGGCTTCATCGGCAATACCTGGCGTATTCAGATGATCAAGACCGCCAAGGCCTATGCCGAGCAGCCGGACGTGAAGGCGAAGCTGAAGGAATTCAAGGTCGTCTCGACCGGCGAAGACCTGGCAGCGCAGCTCGCGGCGGTCGATAATTTCATTGCTTCCGGCTATGACGCCATCGTCGTCAACGCGCAGAACCCGGCGGCGTTCACGCCGGTCATCAAGCGCGCCAAGAAGGCCGGCGTCGTGCTGGTCGCCTTCGACAACACGCTCGACACCGACCAGGCGATCAACGTCAACGTCGACCAGAAGGGCCTTGGCGAATATTGGGCCAACTGGCTGGTGAAGAACATTCCGGAAGGCGGCAAGGTACTGGAAGTCCGCGGTGTCGAAGGTACCTCGGTCGACCGCGATCGCCATGACGGCATCCAGGAAGTCCTGAAAGCCTCGGGCAAGCCGTTCGAAACGGTGGAAGTCGTCGGCAAATGGGATGACGGCACCGCGCAGAAGGTGACGGCCGATGCCATCGCCGTGCACAAGAAGTTCGTCGGCGTGACGGTGCAGGGCGGTTCGACCGGCACCGTGCGCGCGCTGATGGATGCCGGTCACCCCTTCGTGCCGGTCGGCGGCGAAACGGAGAACGGCTTCCGCAAACTCTGCGCGGAGCATGCGGGCGATGGCCTGAAATGCGCCTCCGGCGGCACGGGTCCGGCCCAGGTGGCGGTTGCCATCAAGACCGCGATCGCAGCGCTTGAGGGCGAGATCATTCCGCAATCGGTGCGTCTGCCGCTCGCCACGGCCGAGGATCCGAACTTCAAGGACGGCGAGAACTTCTACAAAGCCGAATCCGACAATTTCTTCGTCGGCAATTCGTTCCCGACCTGCGGCATCAACTTCTCGGCGCAGGAAATCATGGGTCAGTCGGAAGCGGATCAGTAACCGGCTGCGTTCGAATGTTCGACCGCTATCCGGCATCGGCCGGATAGCGGTCGCTTTATCTCGGCGCAGATCATTTCTGGACAAACTATTTCTGGGCAAGACGCATGAGTGACGGCATTCCGCTGTTCGAGATGCGCAACATCGCCAAATCCTATGGCGGTGTGCGGGCGCTTGAAGATGCGCAGCTCAAGGTCGAGACCGGGCGCATTCACGCCGTGCTGGGCGAGAATGGTGCGGGCAAGTCGACGCTCATCAAGATCATGTCCGGCGTGGTGCAGCCGGATCACGGCATCATGCGCCTCGATGGCACCGAGATGCATTTTACCAGCCCCAAGGCCGCCAATGCCGCCGGCATCGTCTGCATTTTCCAGGAATTGTCGCTCATTCCCGATCTGTCGGTTGCGGACAACATTGCCATCAGCGGTGCGCCCAAGCGCTTTGGCCTCATAGACCGCAAGGCGCAGCGGCAATTTGCCGAAGAGGCGCTGGCGCGTGCCGGGGCCGAAGACATTCACCCATTGGCGTTGGTCAAGGACCTGCCGCTGTCACGCCGGCAGATGGTGGAGATCGCCAAGGCCCTGGGCCGCAAGCCCCGCATCCTCATTCTCGACGAGGCGACCTCGGCCCTGACGGCCGGGGATGTCGCCAAGGTCTTCACGGTGCTGAAGCGGCTCCGCAGCGAGGGCCTGGCGCTGCTTTACATCTCGCACCGCATGCAGGAAATCGACGAGCTCGCCGATGATTGCTCGGTCTTTCGCAATGGGCGGCATGTGGCGAGCTATCTCCAGGGATCGAAGTCGCGCAACGAGGTCATCGAGATGATGATCGGGCGCGAATACAGCCATGTCTTTCCGCCCAAGCCCACGGACGAAAAGGCCGGCGCACCGGCGCTGGAAGTCGCGGGCCTGAACTGGGACCAGCGCCTCAACAACATTTCCTTCCAGGCGCGGCCGGGCGAGATCGTGGGCCTTGGCGGCCTGGACGGGCAGGGGCAGCGCGAATTGCTGCTGGCACTTTTTGGCGTGTTGCGGGGTGTCACCGGGGATATCGCGGTGGGCGGCGTCGTCCAGCGTTTCAGCAATCCCCGCGCTGCCAAGGATGGCGCCACGGCCATGGCGCTGATCCCGGAAGACCGCAAGACCGAAGGCTTGATGCTGCCGATGTCGGTGAAGGACAACCTCACCTTGCCAGCGCTCGATTCGCTGGCCAAGGCCGGGATCATCGACCGGCAGAGGGAAGCGCAAGAAGTCGACCGTATGGTCAAACTGCTCGCCATCAAGGCGGCCAATCTCGATATCCCAGTGGGGGCGCTGTCGGGCGGCAACCAGCAGAAGGTGGTGATCGCCAAATGGCTGATGATCGGCCCGAAGATCGTCCTGCTCAACGATCCGACGCGTGGCATCGATGTCGGCACCAAGCAGGAAATCTATCAGCTGCTGAGGAAGCTTGCCGACGAGGGCGCCACGATCCTGTTCTATTCGACCGATTACGACGAGCTGATCGGCTGCTGCGACCGGGTGCTGGTGATGTATGATGGCAGCATCGTGCGCGAGCTCAAAGGAGCTGAGATCACCGAGCATGCCCTGGTGAGCAGCGCTTTCAGCATCGACGAGACGGCTCAACAAGGAGGGCGGCAAGTTGGGTGATTTCCGCTATTGGCTGGCCGAGCACAAAGGCACGTTACTGGCCTTTGCCGTCTTCGTCATCATGTTCGGCGTCTATACCGGCAACCATAGCGCTGGCTTCAGTTCCATGGTGGTGATGACCGCCGCCAATAAGGGCGTGCTACTTGCCCTCGTTGCCATGGCGCAGACATTGGTGGTGCTGACCGCCGGCATCGATCTTTCGGTGGGCATGATCTTCGTTCTCGCCAATTGCCTCGCCTCGCAGATGGTGGTGGGCGATGCGGGCGAGACGACACTCGGCGTCATCTGCGTGCTGGGGGCCGGCGTCCTGTGCGGTGCCCTCAACGGCGCCATCGTCATTTACGGCCGGCTGCAACCGATCGTCACCACGCTGGCGACGGGCGCCATGTTCTATGGCGTCGCATTGTGGCTGCGGCCCGTGCCCGGCGGCGACGTCAATTCGGACCTCGCCGATGCCTTGACCGACCAGGTCTATGGAGTGCCGACCGCTTTGCTGGTGCTGCTCGGCATCGTGCTGGTCATCTGGGTGCCGCTGCGCCGCTCTGAAGTGGGCCGTGCCATCTATGCCATCGGATCGTCCGAGCCGGCGGCCTATATGTCGGGTGTTTCCATCGACAAGGCGCGCTTCACCGCCTATGCGGTTTCCGGCCTGCTCTCGGCCTGCGGCGGCCTGATGCTGACCTTCATCACCTATTCCGGCGAAGCGTCGTCATCGATCGGCGGCTCCTATACCCTCAACTCGATCGCCGCCGTGGTGATCGGTGGCGTCTCGCTCTTTGGCGGGGCGGGGAGTGCCGTTGGCGCCATCTTCGGCGCCTTCGTGCTGCGCACGATCGGCGATCTCCTCTTCGTCTTCGATTTCGATCCCTTGTGGCAGCCTTTGTTCCAGGGCGTCATCCTGCTGGGTGCCGTGACCCTGGGCTCGCTCCGGCTGCTGCGTCTTAAAAACCGCCTCGATCTCTTCGGCTGAGATGTCATGACCCGTACCTTGCCCGATTTCGTGACGCGTCTCGACAAGCCGGTCTTGGCGGCTTTCGGCTGCATCATCCTGCTGCTGCTGCTGGGCAGCCTCTATTCCTCAAGCTTCCTGTCGCCGGAATACCTGCTGCAGCAATTGCAGGTGGCGTCCTTCCTGGGTCTCATCGCCACCGGCATGATGCTGGTCATCCTGCTGGGCCAGATCGATCTTTCCGTGCCATGGGTCGTGACGGTGGGCGGCATGATGTCGACCGCGGCTGCCGGCTGGGGGCCGATGGGGGCGACACTTGCGATCCCGTTCGGCATCTTGTGCGGCATGGGCATGGGGCTGGTGAGCGGCATCGGCATCGCCTATCTGCGCGTGCCTTCCATGATCTTCACGCTGGGCGTCAATGCGGTGGCGCAAGGGTTGATGGTGCTGTGGACCGGCGGCTTTGCGCCCCAGGACCATGCAACCGACGCGATGCATTTCATCGCCACCGGCCGCACCATCTTCAGCATTCCCAATGCGCTGTTCATCTGGGGCATCGTTGCGGCGGCGGCGATCTTCGTCCTGACCCGCACCACCTTCGGCCGCGCCATCTATGCCATCGGCAACCGCGAGCGGGCGGCCTATCTGTCCGGCCTGCCGACGCAGCGTGTGATGATGCTGGCCTTCATGACCTCGGGCGGGTTGTCGGCCGCGGCCGGCGTGCTGCTGGCCGGCTATTCGACGAAAGCCTATCAGGGCATGGGCGATCCCTATCTGCTGCCGGCGGTTGCCGCCGTGGTTCTGGGCGGCACCAACATCCTGGGCGGGCGCGGCTCCTATATCGGTACCATCGCCGGCGTCATCCTCATCACGCTGCTGCAATCCATGCTGTCGGTGATGAAGATCGACGAAGCCGGCCGCCAGCTCATCTATGGCGGTGTCATCATCGCCATGCTGCTGGTCTATGGGCGGCAGAAGAAGGCGGGGTAAAGAACCCTCTGAAATTGTCGTCATGCCCGGGCTCGACCCGGGCATCCACGCTCTCAAGGCAGTCAGTGGATCCCCGGGTCTTCGCCCGGGGATGACGCGCTTACTTTTGAAGCACTGAAAGTATCTCTCCCACAATTTCCTCCGGCGCCCTGGCGATATCGACGACGATGGCGTCGGCGGGTGCTTCCAAGGTCGCGAACTGGCTGGGGAGGAGGGTGGGCGGCATGTAATGGCCCTTCCGGCCGGACAATCTGGCGCCGACGAGGTCGGCGCTACCCTGCAGGAAGACGACCCGGCCCTGTCGCTGACCGGGCGGCAGCAACCTCGCGCGGTAGCTGGCTTTGAGGGCCGAGCAGGCGAGGACGACGGACCGGTTTTCTATGACCGAACGGTCAAGGGCGGCGCCGATCGCGTCCAGCCAGGGCCAGCGATCGGCATCCTCGAGCGGCGTGCCGCTCTTCATTTTGGCGATGTTGGCCGGGGAGTGGAACGTGTCCGCCTCCAGGAAGTCGGCACCGAGTGCTGCGGCCAGGGCGGCGCCGATCGTACTCTTGCCGCACCCGCTCACGCCCATCACCAGAACGATCATTCCGCCGCCTTGTCTTGGTCCCTGGCACCAACCCCGTGCATTTTTTGAGCTTAGCCAAAGCAGACACCCGGCACCAGCAGCTTAGTGCGGCAGAATAAGGATTTCTGCGGCATTCCCCTGTCGTCCCAAGGGGGCTTTGCTAAAGGGCATTCAACTCCAGGGGTATTGTGCAAAGGTACTCGGGCGGAGTAGATCGGATGTGCCATCCAAGCCAAAGGAAGCCAGGAATGAGATACGAGCGTCCTACAACCCTCAAGGCGGCGGCGCAGTTGCTCGCCAAGGAAAAAGGCCAGGCCTTTATCCTCGCCGGCGGCACCGACCTGCTGGTGCGCCTCCGGACCGGTTTCATCGACCCAGATCTGGTGGTCGACATCAAGGGCGTCACCGGCGCCAAGGAAATCAAAAAGTCAGCGAGCGGTTTCAAGATCGGCGCGGCCGTGTCCGGTGCCGAACTGGGCGAACACGCGGCTTTGAAGAAGGCCTGGCCGGGCGTGGTCGAGGCGGCCAATCTCATCGGTTCGAAGCAGGTCCAGGGCCGCTGCACCGTTTCCGGCAATCTGTGCAATGCCTCGCCGGCCGCTGATTCGGTTCCGGCGCTGGTGGCTGCCGGTGCCAAGGCGGTGATCGTCGGCCCCAAGGGCAAGCGGACCGTGGCGGTCGAAGACGTCCCGGTGGCGCCTGGCCGTACGTCGCTCAAGAAGGGCGAGATCATCGAGAGCATCACCCTGCCGGCGCGTCCGGCGAAATCGGGCGACGCCTATTTGCGCTTCATCCCGCGGACGGAAATGGACATCGCCGTGGTCGGCTGCGCCGTCAGCGTGACGCTCGATGGCAAGGGCGTCGTCACCAAGGCGCGCGTGGCGCTGGGTGCGGTGGCACCGACCGTGAAGCTGGTACCGGCGGCCGCCAAGGCGCTCATCGGCACGAAGATGGACAAGGCGGCGCTCGATGCGCTGGCCGAAGCCTGTTCTGCCGCCTGCAGCCCGATCGACGACAAGCGCGGCACGCGCGAATTCCGCATCAAAGTTGCCGGCGTGCTTGCACGTCGCGCCGCCCTCATCGCGCGCAAGCGCGCTGGCGGCAAGTAAGGGGAAGATAAATGTCCGGCATTACAGTCAATACCAAGATCAACGGCGACCCCGTTGAGTTCATCTGCGAAGCGGATGAAACCTTGCTCGACGTCTTGCGCAACCGACTTGGCCTCACCGGTGCCAAGGAAGGCTGCAGCACGGGCGATTGCGGTGCCTGTTCGGTGACCGTCGACGGCCGCCTCACCTGCTCGTGCCTCGTCCTGGGTGCAGAAGCGGAAGGTCGCAATATCGGCACCATCGAAGGCATGGCGCAGGGCGAAGAACTGCACCCGCTGCAGACGAAGTTCCTGGAACACGCTGCCCTGCAATGCGGCATCTGTACGCCGGGCTTCCTCATCGCCGCGAAATCGCTGCTCGACAAGAATCCGGATCCGACCGAAAGCGAAATCCGCTTCGGCCTCGCCGGCAATCTGTGCCGCTGCACGGGCTACGACAAGATCGTCCGCGCGGTGCAGGATGCCGCCAAGGACATGCGGTCCGGGAAATCAGCCAAATCCAAATCCAAAGTCACAGCGAAGAAGAGGGCCTGAACCATGCCGCTCGATAACGCACCCGAATCCAAGCGCAAATTCAACGTCGTCGGCACGCGTCCCTTGCGTCCCGACGGCATCGACAAGGTGACGGGGCGCGCCAAATTCGGCGCCGATGCCTCGGCCCCGGGCCAGCTGGTCGGCCGCATCCTGCGCTCGCCCCACGCCCATGCGATCATCAAGAAGATCGACACGTCGAAGGCGGAAAAACTTGCCGGCGTGAAAGCCGTCATCACCCGCGACGACTTCCCCGACCATACCGGCGGCAGCGGCGGCCTCTACGACACGCTGTGCAACGTCATGGCGCGCGAAAAGGCGTTCTATGAAGGCCATGCCGTGGCGGCCGTCGCTGCCACCTCGGCCTCGATCGCCCGCCAGGCCTTGAAGCTGATCAAGGTCGATTACGAAGTGCTGCCCCATGTGACCGACGTCGACGAGGCGATGAAGCCGAATGCGCCGTTGCTGCACAAGGACATGTTCACCGACGGCGTCGATCCGAAGCCGAAGAAGCCCTCCAACGTCGCCCGCCGCTTCGAATTCGGCCATGGCGATGTCGAGGAAGGCTTCAAAAAGGCCGACATCATCGTCGAGCGCAGCTTCAAGACCGAAGCGGCCCACCAGGGCTATATCGAGCCGCATGCTGCCTTGGCCAGCATGGGCCCGGATGGCAGTGCCGAATTGTGGTGCTGCACGCAGGGCCACTACATGGTGCGTGACGTCTGCTCGCAGCTCCTTGGTATCGATATCGCGCGCCTCCGCGTGACGCAGTCGGAAATCGGCGGCGGCTTCGGCGGCAAGACCACCGTCTTCATCGAACCCGTCGCTCTGGCGCTGGCAAGGAAGGCCAACCGGCCCGTGAAGGTCGTCATGACCCGCGAAGAAGTCTTCAAGGCCAGCGGCCCCACGGCTTCGACCTCGATCGATATCAAGATCGGTGTCACCAAGGACGGCATCATCACGGCGGCCGACGGCACCTTCCGCTATCAGGGTGGCCCGTTCCAGGGTTGCTCGCCGGCGGAGTTCGGCGCCATGAGCGCCTTTGCGCAGTTCCACCTCGATAACGTCCGCGCCATCGGCTACGACGTGGTGGCGAACCGCCCGAAGACCATCTCCTATCGTGCGCCGGGCGCGCCAATGGCGAACTTCGCCGTCGAAAGCGTCATCGAGGAGCTGGCCCACAAGCTCGGCATGGCGCCCATCGATTTCCGCATCAAGAATGCGGCGCGCGAGGGGACCAAGTCGTCCTACGGCCCGACCTATGGCCCGATCGGCCTGGGTGCGACGCTGGAAGCGGCGAAGAACCATCCGCATTTCAAGGCGCCGCTCGGCCCCAACCAGGGTCGCGGCATGGCGGCTGGTTTCTGGTTCAATTTCGGCGGCCAGTCCTGCGTCACCCTCAACATCCCGGTCGACGGTTCGATCACCGTCTCGGTGGGGTCGCCCGACATCGGCGGCTCACGCGCGGCGATGTGCATGATGGTGGCTGAGGAACTGGGCATCGGTTACGACCAGGTCCGCGCCATCATCGCCGACACCTCGTCGCTGGGTTACAACGACGTCACCGACGGCAGCCGCACGACCTTTGCGACCGGCATGGCCTGCATTCTGGCCGCCCGCGATGCCATCAAGAAGCTCTGCGCCCGCGCCGCGGCGACCTGGGGTATTCCTGAGGATGCGGTCACCTGGGAGAAGGGCTATGCCAAGCCCGCCGGCGCCAATGCCGGCAACTTCCCGCCGCTCTCGCTGAAGGAAATTGCCGCGGCTTCGCCCGGCACCGGCGGCCCGATCGCCGGCCATCACGAGTATTCGGCCGATGGCGCCGGTGTCAGCTTCGCCACGCATATCTGCGATGTCGAGGTCGATCCGGAAACCGGCCGGTCGCAGATCGTGCGCTACACGGTCATCCAGGATGCCGGCAAGGCGGTGCACCCGTCCTATGTCGAAGGGCAGTTCCAGGGTGGTGCGGTGCAGGGCATCGGCTGGGCGCTCAACGAGGAGTACATCTATGGCAAGGATGGCCGCCTGCAGAATGCGGGCTTCCTCGATTATCGCATCCCGGTCTGCTCGGATCTGCCGATGATCGACACGCAGATCCTGGAAATCCCCAATCCCGGCCACCCCTATGGTGTCCGTGGCGTGGGCGAAACCTCGATCGTGCCGCCGCTTGCCGCCATCGCCAATGCCGTGGCTGCAGCGACCGGTGTGCGCTTCACGCAGATCCCGCTCTCGCCGCCGCGCGTCCTCAAGGGTATCGAGGACGCCAAGGCGAAAGGTGCCAAGAAGGCTGCCTGAGGAAGAAGCATGGCCCGCGTCGTCCTCTGGGGTTCGTTGAAGCCGCATACCGGCGGCAAGCTGGAGGTCGATATCGAGGCGAGGAATGTTGGTGAATTGCTGGCCCGGCTAGGCGAGACCTATCCGGGCCTGCAAAGCCAGATCAAGCGGGGCGTTTCCGTCTCGATCGACGGCCTCATCTATCGCGAGGGATGGCTGGAACCCTTGAAGCCTGACAGCGAAGTCTTTTTGCTGCCGCGTATGACGGGTGGATAGGCACCGACAATCAAACACTTAGTCGGAAGAGAGCAACGCGCGCCGGAACCTTCGGCGCGCGTTTTCGTTTGGCCTTCAAGTCGTTTTTAATGAAGGAGAGCGGAGATGCCGACGAAGAATCCGAACGAGACGACGCCCGAGCCGACCCCGCGTGAGGTGCCCGGCGAAAAGCACGAGCAGGGTCATACCATTGGCGATCCCGGCCGTCAGCAGCAGCAGGGCAATCCGACCGAGCCGCCGCGCCAGCAAGGTGGCCAGCCGAATGAGGGCGAGGGCAATCGCACGGCGGCGCGCCATTACAATGACGCAGCCCAGCAAGCGGCACAAAACCCAGCCCGCACCGAACGGCAGGCTCAGGAAGCAAAGCGCGCCATCGACAGCCCGGAAGGCGACGCGCTGGAACGCGCCGAAGAAATCGGCAAGAAACCAGCCCGGCATTGAAATTGTCCGCAAATTTGGCCGGAACCAAAGGCTGAAAGCCGGGTTTCATCCTCGTGGTCGCCATTTAACCGGAGCGACCCCACGATTGCCGCAGTGGCCCTTCCCCCAAACGGTCACTGTTTGCCCGCCATGTGATCCGATGGCTGGGCGCTCTCGACCCCGGCAATCGTCCTTCCGGTTACGTGGCAACCCCGGGTTCCGCCGGGTCGCCTGCTGATTGCTGCTGCTCCCTGTTGCAGATGTCAGTGGTGCGACCCGCGGGCCCACCCGGCTGATCGGGGATCCGCCTTTCGAAATCGAGAAATCTGCCAGCGGTCGTCGCAACGATGTCGCTGCGCTGAATGTTGTTCGTTCGTCAATTGATCTTGGGCAGGAAGGAAAAACAGCATGCTCTATTGGGCCGTGGTCTTTCTCGTGGTCGCCATCATTGCCGGCATCTTCGGCTTCGGCGGCATTTCGCAGGCGGCAACTGGAATCGCGAAGATCCTGTTTCTGATCTTCATCGTGCTGTTTCTGGTCTCGCTCGTCGCCGGCTACGTCTAACCGCAGAAAGGAAATCGCATCATGAAGGAAGGAAATGTCGCTATGGCAGATCGCAGCCTGGAAAAGGAATTCGATGTCCTCAAGAACGATCTGGGCACGTTGAAGGAAGACGTCTCGACCATCGCCAAGCTGCTCGCCAAGAAAGGCCAGACGCAGCTCAACGAAGCGGTCGATAACGGCAAGGCCCGCGTTCAGGCCGGCGTCGACGTGCTGGAAGAACAAGTCACCGCGCGCCCGCTGACCAGCCTGCTGGTGGCGTTCGGCGTCGGCATCTTGCTCGGCAAGATGACCCAGCGTTAACCGCAGCACATTAAGATATTGGGGGCCGAGGCATGTTTGGATCCATCAATCGACTCATGGATGGAATGGCCGACCGCGTCATAAGGCGGGTCGTTCTGTTGTTCCTGGCCGGCTGCCTCGGCCTCGCAGCTATTGGGGTCGCTTCGGCATCGCTCTATTACTGGCTCATCCTTTGGATGACGGTTCCGGCAGCGCTCCTCATCGTCGCTCTGGTGCTGCTTATCAGCGCTCTCCTCCTCGCGCGCTTCAGTGCGACCAAGGAGCCCGCCAACGTGCCTGCGAGCGCAGCGCCGGCCGCAGCGCTCGGCCCCAATCTCATGGCGATGGCAAGCGACATCGCCGGGCAAGCGGTGAAGGCAGATCCGCTGGGCGCCATGCTGGGCGCCGGGGCCGCCGGCTTTATCCTGGAAACGCGCCCCGAGCTTGATCACGCCTTGATCCAGCAGGTTCTGCGGCAGGTCCTCGCCCGGACCTGAGCGAGGATTGCCCCGCGGCCTCCCCGCAAACGCCCAAAAACGGTGGCCGATTCCACACAGTGTGGAACTAGTCGCGGCAACGGCTCGTTAGCAATTCCGTGTCACATTTCGTCAGACTTATTCGGGACCCGGAACGAAGGATTTTGCGTCGATCATGAAGGACAGTCGCAAGGGGATGGGGTTGCATGCCAGCGGGACGATCGCCGCCAATGATGCTTCAACCGTTTCCGACGGGACTGTTGGGTCCGATGAACAAATCCTGACCTCTCCGGCATTTGACCGCTGGCTCGAGCGCCAGATGCAGACCTTGTTCGCGGCCTGTGAAGAGCCGGCCGACCCGAAGCTGGTGGAGCTTATCCGCCAGGCATTTCCCCCGGGTCGAGGTAAAGTCACCGAATAATCGCAGATCAGCATCTTATTCCTGGGACGAAAGTCGGAGGTCACAGCTTCTCCTCCGTCTTGTCGCTCGGCATGTCACCCCTAACAGCCCATCTTTTCCCCAGGCCAAATGCCCAAAGACGGGCATGAGCCGAGGCGCCGCCCCGCTTCCTGGGGCCTGCCGACGTCACGTTTTTTAGAAACGACGTTTGGACGCAAGACTGAATCGACCGAAAGGACAACCGATGGCCGATACTTTCCAAAACCAACTCGTCGCATTGCTGCCGGCCATGAAGGCTTTCGCGGTTATGCTTACCCGCAACCGCCAATCGGCAGACGATCTGGTGAACGACACGGTGCTGCGCGCCTTGCGCAAGCAGGACCTCTATACCATGGGCACGAATTTGAAGGCCTGGCTGTTCACCATCATGCGCAACATCCACGTCAACAATATCAGGGCAGGCCAACGGAGCCGCCTGGTCGAGGTCGACGACGACCTGCTGCCGAACCTCGCCAGTGTGGCACCAGCGCAGGAGCATGTCCTGGTGCTGAAGGAACTCTTCCGCGCCATGGACGGCCTCAATGCCGACCAGCGCGAGGTGCTGCTGCTGGTGGTGGGCCAGGACCTATCCTATGAGGAGACGGCCAGGATCTGCGGTTGCCCGATCGGCACCGTGCGTTCGCGCCTTGCCCGCGCGCGGCGCGAGTTGGAGCGGATGCTGGCCGGTGACGTGGCGATGCCCGTGCCGGACGATGGTGCTGCTCGCACAGTGAAGCGTGGCCAACGGCCGGCGGCAGAGCCGATGCGGCTTGCCAGCTGATACCCAACATTCTGGTCTCCGGGCGGAGCGGCGGTGCCACCAGGCGCCGCCGTTTCCTTTTGCAGCATTGCTATTATCGAAGGGATCGGCACAATCGCCCCATTCTTCAGTCTCCTCCCAAAGGAATCGCCGATGTCCGCCGAACCGCAATGCGTCGTCAAAACCCCGGCTGCGCTGGGTGAATCGGTGCTGTGGCACCCCGTTGACAAGAAGATCTATTGGCTCGACCTGAAGGGACCGGACGTCCACATCTATGACCCCGCCACACAGGCCGCCGAGGTGTGGCATCTCGACCTCGACGTGCCGATGGGGACCATGGTGCGGGCGAAGGAGGGCTTCATACTCACCGGCCGCGAGGGTGCCTACAAGGTCGACGTCAAGGCGCGCAAGCTCACCAAATGGCTCGACCCGAACGACCGGCCGTCGCTCACCATGTTCAATGACGGCAAGGTCGACCGCCAGGGGCGCCTGTGGCTCTGCACCTCGGACACCAAGGAGACCGAGCCCATCGGCGGCATCTACCGCGTGACGGCCGATGGCGAGACCCAGGTGCAGGATCGCGGCTTTGCCTGCGGCAATGGGCCGGGCTTCAGCCCGGATGGCAAGATTTTCTATTTCTCGGACACGATGGTGCGCAAGGTCTATGCCTATGACCTCGACACCCAGACCGGCGCCCTTGCCAACCAGCGGCTCTTCACCGAGTTCTCGGAAGAGCAGGGCATGCCGGACGGCATGACGGTCGACGCTGAGGGCGGCATCTGGATCTGCCATTGGGAGGGTTGGCGCGTGACGCGCTTCCTGCCCAGCGGCAAGATCGACCGCGAGATCCGCCTACCCTGTCCGCTGGTGACCTCCTGCGCCTTCGCCGGCGACGCGTTGGATACGCTCTACATCACCACCGCGACCGTCGGGCTCGACGCGGCGACGCTGCAGAAGGCACCCTTGGCCGGCAGTCTGTTTGCCGTCAAAACCGGCCATACGGGCCTCCTGGAACCGGTTTTCGGTTAAAATCTGCGGCCCGGCGTCGGGTTGACAGAGTGAGGGGGGTGCTGTTAACCCCCACCCTTGTGATCCGGAGATGGGTAAAGGCGCCGCCATGGCGTGGTCGATGTCCCATAACTCGCTGATCTTGTTAAGTTTTGCCAGGCCACGCCAGGCGCAGCCATTGGGATAACAGACCATGTTTGAGACGGCGCTCCCCGACCTGAACGGGAAATCGATCCTCGTCACCGGGGGCACGGGATCTTTCGGCAAGGCGTTCATCCGCCGCATCCTCCAGGATTGGAAGCCCAAGCGCCTGATCGTGTTCTCGCGCGATGAGCTGAAGCAATGGGAAATGCAGCAGGAGCTCTCGACCGAGACGTATCCGGCGATGCGCTATTTCATCGGCGACGTGCGCGATGCGCAGCGCCTGGAGATGGCGACCCGGGACGTCGATTACATCATCCATGCTGCGGCGCTGAAGCAGGTGCCGGCCGCCGAGTACAACCCGTTTGAATGCATCCACACCAACGTCATCGGCGCCGAGAACGTGGTGCAGGCGGCGATCAAGAACAGGGTGAAGCGCGTCGTTGCACTTTCCACCGACAAGGCCGCCAACCCGGTCAATCTTTATGGCGCGTCGAAGCTTGCCTCCGACAAGATCTTCATCGCCGCCAATGCGCTCTCGGGCGGCCATGACCCGATCTTCGCCGTCGTGCGCTATGGCAATGTCATCGGTTCGCGCGGGTCCGTGGTGCCGGTCTTTCAGGACATGGTGAAAAAGGGCGCCAAGACCATCCCCATCACCGATGACCGCATGACGCGCTTCTGGATCACGCTCGACCAGGGCGTTGCCTTCGTGCTGTCCAGCATGCAGATCATGCGCGGCGGCGAGATTTTCGTGCCGAAGATCCCGTCGATGAAGGTCACCGACCTCGCCAATTGCCTTGCCCCTGGCATCCCGCACAGCATCGTCGGCATCCGCCCGGGCGAAAAGCTGCACGAAGTGATGATCACCGAGGATGACAGCCGCTCGACGGTCGAACTGGAAGACCGTTATGTCATCGAGCCCGTCTTCACCTTCTGGAGCCGCCGTTCCTTCGCCCAGGACGGTGCCGCCAAAGTGGCGGAAGGCTTCCGCTTCGCCAGCGACATCAACACCGCATGGCTGGATGGCGCTGCCCTGAAGAAGATGCTGTGACAGCTGCTGAAACTGCTTGACCATCGCCGCGCAGCTGGTGTCGCCCGCGGCGCCAATACCAGCGGGGGATGGAATGACACAGCGCGTTAAACTCGGCCGATCTGACCTCAGCGTTTCCCGCCTTTGCTTCGGCGGCAATATCTTCGGCTGGACGGTCGACGAGGCAACCTCCTTCCGGCTGCTCGACGGTTTTGTCGACGCCGGCTTCAATTTCATCGACACCGCCGATGTCTATTCCAAGTGGCATGACGGCAATAAGGGCGGCGAATCCGAGGCCATCATCGGGGCATGGGCGAAGAGCCGCGGCAACCGTGACAAGATCGTCATTGCCACCAAGGTCGGTTCCGACATGGGCGGCGACGAGAAGGGCCTTTCCAAGGCCTATATCCTGCGCGCGGTCGATCGGTCGTTGAAGCGTCTTCAGACCGACTATATCGACCTCTACCAATCGCATTGGGACGATTTGAGCGTGCCGGTCGAGGAGGCCCTCTCGGCCTATGCCGAGCTTATCAAGGCGGGCAAGGTCAGGGTCGTGGGCTGTTCCAATTTCAATCCGGAACGCCTCAAGGCCGCACTCGAAGCGCATCGGCGTGACGGCCTGCCGCGCTATGAAAGCCTGCAGCCGGAATACAATCTCTGTGAACGCGCCGTGTTCGAGTCCGAGCTGGCCGGCATTTGCAGCGCAAACCAGATCGGTGTGATCAGCTATTTCTCGTTGGCCGGCGGCTTCCTCACCGGCAAGTACCGGTCGAAAGCCGATCTCGGCAAGAGTGCGCGCGGCAGCGACGTCGAGAAGTATCTCGACGCACGCGGCCAGCGCATCCTCGCGGCCCTCGACGACGTGGCGGCCCAGTACAAGGCGACGCCGGCGCGGGTGGCCATTGCCTGGCTGCTGGCGCAACCCGTGGTGACGGCGCCGATCGCCAGCGCCACCTCCGCCGCGCAACTGGCCGAACTCACTGCTGCGGCGCAACTGACCCTTGATGCCACGGCGGTACAACGCCTCAATACCGCTAGTGCCCCCCTTTAAATCGGCATCGGAATGGGAGCAAGTGGTGGCGGATCCGTGCAATCCCCGATTGACGGGGAGGGCGCCTGTCAACATTCTGGCAGTCTCTTCATGGGCAGGAATAGCGATGACGGATTGGGTTGATACCTGTCACCCGGACATTCGCGAGATGCTGGATTACTGGCAGCGCAAATGCGGTCGCCGCGCCATGCCGTCCCGCAGCGATATCGAGCCCAGCGAGTTGCGACATTTCCTGCCGCACATCACCCTGGTCGATGTGGTGAGCGACGAACGCCGCTTTGTCTATCGGCTGGTCGGCACGGCCGAGGTCGAATTGCGCGGCTACGATCCGACCGGCAAGGCAGTGGCCGACGCCTATTTCGCGACCAGCGCCGATGAGGCCCTGAAGCATTACGAAGCTGCCAGACGCACGCGCGCGCCGCATTACGTCGCCGATCCCTTCCAGGCGGTCGACCGGTTCGTCGGCGAGGAGGACCTTTTCCTGCCGCTGTCGAATGATGGTGAAACAGTCAATATGGTGCTGGTGTTCTCGATCAGCCGAGATCTCTTTCAGCCAGATGCCGAACCACGCTGATGAGTGACTGGACCCGGACCTGTCATCCCGATATCCGCCTGTTTCTCGATTACTGGCAGGGCAAATGCGGCGCGCGCGCGATGCCGGCACGTGGCGATATCGACCCGGCCGAGATCAGCCGCTACCTGCCCTATATCACGTTAGTTGATGTGGTGCCCGATGAGCGGCGCTTCGTCTATCGCCTGGTCGGCACGATGGAAGTGGAACTGCGCGGCGCCGACCCGACCGGGCAATCGATCCCCGAGGCCTTTTTCGGCCGCTCGGCCGAATCGGTGATGCTGAAATATGAAACCGTGTGCAGGACGCGGGCGCCGTTCTACGAGATCGACGATTTCCAGGTCACGGACCGCTATGTGAACGAAGAAAACCTCTTCGTGCCGCTCTCGGATGACGGCCGGACGGTCAACAAGATCATGGTCTTCTCGATCAACCGCGATCTTTACACCGCCGCAGACGACACGCCGGCCGATGGCTAAGCCGCCGAAGAGCGGGTATCGGCAAAGCTCGCGAGCACGTCCGCAAGCAGGTTGAATTCCAGGGTGCGCGGTGTGGTCGGCCGCCACACCAGCGCGATCTCGCGGGCTGGGGCGTCGGCGGAAAGCGGCTTGGATACCAGCCCGGTGCCGCCCAGAAGGCCGGAATCGATCGCCATCTTGGGCAGCAAGGTGACGCCCAGCCGGTTTGCCACCATCTGCACCAGGGTCGGCAGGCTGGTGGCGCGGAAATCGTCACGGTGGCGCGAGGGTTCCAGGCGGCAGGCCGCCAGCGCATGCTCGCGCAGGCAGTGACCTTCGTCGAGCAACAGCAGCTTCTCCTCAGGGATATCATTGAGGGCGATGGCGCCGCCCTTGGCCAGCGGGTCGTCGGGGCGGCAGGCAAGCTCGAAGGGATCGTGGCCGAGAGACCGCATCTCCAACTCGTCGGTCTGGAAGGGGAGTGCAATCAGCGCCACGTCGATGTCGCCATCGTTCAGCGCCTCAAGGAGACGCGCCGTGAGATCCTCGCGCAAATAGAGCCGCAGATTGGGATAGCTCTGGCGCAAGGGCGGCAGGACGCGCGGCAGCAGATAGGGGCCGATGGTCGGAATGACCCCCAGGCGCAGCGCGCCGGAGAGCGGATCCTTCGAGGCATAAGCGAGGTCGGCGATATCTTCGGCTTCGCGCAGCACCACGCGGGAACGGGCGACGATCGCTTCGCCGAGCGGCGTGAGCATGACGCGCCGCTTGGAGCGCTCGACCAGTTTGACGTCGAGCAGGTTCTCAAGCTCCTGGAGGCCCGCAGACAGCGTCGATTGGGTGGCGAAGCAGGCCTCGGCGGCCCGGCCGAAATGCTTATGTTCGGCCAGTGCCACGAGATAACGCAACTGGCGCAGGGTCGGGAGTGGTCTCATTGATCGATCCTATCGATTACTCTTTTGAGAGTAACAAACTGGATCGATCAAGCAAGCAACCTATTCTTCTTTCAGGGATCCGCCGCGGGCCGTCGACCAGCCTTCGGGATCGTCGAGGAAGGCGCGGATCTTGGCCGTCTCGCTGGCATCGAGCCGCCCGGTGTCGCGGGCGGCTTCCAGCACATCCCACCAGGTGGCGAGGCCGTGCAGCTTCACCCCCAGATCACCCAATGTCGTCAGGGATTGCGGGAAGATGCCGTAATGGAAGACCACCAGGGCATGGGCGACCTGACATTCCGCCTGGCGGATGGCGTTGATGAAATTGACCTTCGATCCACCATCGGTCGCCAGATCCTCGACCAGCAGCGCGCGGGCGCCTGGCTTCATATCGCCCTCGATCTGGGCGCCACGGCCGAACCCCTTGGGCTTCTTGCGAATATAGGCCATCGGCAGGCCCAGCTTGTCGGCCAGCCAAGCGGCGTAGGGGATGCCGGCGGTTTCGCCGCCAGCGACGGCGTCGAGGCTTTCAAAGCCGATCTCGCGCCCGACCAGATCGGCGGCAAGCTCGGTGACCTTCGCGCGCGCCCGCGGGAAGGCGATGATCTTGCGGCAGTCGATGTAAACCGGGCTCTTGCGGCCCGAGGTCAGCGTAAAGGGCTCGTCCGGCCGGAAATGGACGGCGGCGATCTCCAGGAGAATCCGCGCCACGATCGGGCCGGAAATGTTCGTCGTTTGCGCCATGGTCCTTAAGCCCCCAGCAATGGATCGGTTGCCGCCGTTTTAGAGAGCGGGCGGCGCTGCCGCAACTGCCAAGGTTCTAGCGCGGACGATTGCCCGAGCGGGGGCGATTCGGATTGCCGCCGGGGCCGCCCTTGGGTCCCCGTCGGCTGTCCTTTCTGCCTTTGCCGCCATTCCCATTCCTCAGCGGCTTGTCCTGGGGGGCAAGGGCCGGGCGCGGGCCCTGCATCTGGTAGATCTGGACCCCTTCGCCGAGATGGCTGTTATTGGCCTGCCGGATCGCCGCCGCCGCCTCGTCATAAAGGAAGGGCAGGTAGGCAAAGCGCTGGCCGCGGATGATGGGCAGCGCCTCATGGAGGAGCGAGCAGGAAAAGACCACGGCGCCGCCGGTCGGTGCCCGGTAAGTGGCGCGGCCGAATTCCGGGAACATCAGATCGCCACCGACATAATCCTCGGCGTTGAGATTGACGGTCACGGCGAAGCGACGATGGGCGGTGCCCTTGGTGGTGTTGTCCCGGTGCGCCCGGAAATAGCCGCCGCTCTGGTCGTAGCAGGCGACGATGTGCCGCTCCATCCGCGTCACGTCGAAGGCGAAGGCGCGCTTGATCTCGGGCAGCAGGCGGCGGCGGAAGCGCTCCTGCACCGTCTCGATCAAGGCGCGGTCGGTTATGGTCCAGTCGCTGCGCCGCTTGTGGCGGTGGTCGTGCTGCTGCACGGTCTTGCCGTCGCGCTCGACCATGAAGCCGGATTCCGCCGGGTTGCCGCCCCGATATCCCTCGATCAGGCGCTGGCATAAATCGCGCTCCAGGACATGGGGCACGACCAGGACCGGTGCCTGCATCTGGCTGGGGCGCGGGCTGCCCAGCTTGGGCAGGCGCTTTAGGACCTGCACCACGGAATCGGCCTGCAGGCGCCCGTCATTGGTGGCGAAGATGCCGACCACGTGCAGATTGGGATCGAGCAGATAGGTCACCGGCTGCAGAGCCGTGATCGGCGTATCCGCGCCCGCAAAATAATAGCGCTGTGCGACCTTGCGCTCGGCATCCCAGAAGATGTCGAAGCCGGGACGGGTTTGCGTGAGATCGGCGCGCGCGCGATCGGCCGGATCGACCGAGACGCCAAAGCAATAGAAATCGGGATCGGCGAATATCTCGGCTGCGGCAAAGAAGCTCTCGATCAAGCTCTTGCCGACCGGATGGGCGGTCGAGCCGAAGAAGGTCAGCACGACATAGCGCCCCGCCGCCGTCGAGAAATCGAAACTGGGATTGACGTTGCTGGCGCATTGAAACCAGGGCGCCGGATCGCCGACGAGAAGGCGCGGATCGACGGTGCGGGCTGGGCCAGGCTGGCTGAGGGTGAGGGTGGGCTTGCTGGTGGTCATGGCGTCGATCTGCATTGTTGCTGCATGCGCCGCAACTCCTCCCGCGGCGTCGGCGCCAACATGCTGGAATCGCCCCTTTTGGGCAAGTCGCGTCACGCGAATGTTAACCATAGCCCCCTTGCTCTGGTTGCAGGGCTGACGGGGCGAAAGCGCTCGACTAGGCTCGGGCTTGCGCAGAATCGATGACGCACGGCCAAGGATGGGGCACGCATGATGACGACGACCGAACTGATCCATGTTTCCTGCGACAATGCGGTCGCCACCTTGACCCTCAACCGGCCGGAAAAGCGCAATGCGCTCAACGCCGATCTGTGGCGTGGGCTGGCTGCGGAACTGCACAGGCTGTCGGCGCGGGCGGATCTGCGCTGCCTCGTCCTGCGGGGCGCGGGTGGGCATTTTGCGGCCGGTGCCGACATGGCGGAGTTTGCCCAATTGCGGGCGACGCCGGCAGGCGCGCGGGCCTATGGCGAGATCATGCTGGCGGCACTTTGGGCCTTGCGCGATTTCCCCGTGCCGACCATCGCCCGGGTCGAGGGCAATTGCATGGGCGGCGGATTGGAGGTTGCCGCGATGTGCGACCTCAGGGTCGCGGCCGAGGATGCCAAGTTCGGCATCCCGATCCAGAAGGTCGGCATCACCATGCCCTATCCCGAGCTTGCGGCGCTGGTCGATCTGCTGGGCCGGCCGACGATGTTGGAACTTTTGCTGACCGGTGAGGTTTTTGACAGCGCCTGGGCACAGCAGAAAGGTCTTGTTACGCGCGTGGTCCCCGTATCCGAGTTGGAAGATGCCGTGGCTGCCCTCGCCGCCCGCATCGCGGCTGGTGCCCCCATCAGCCACCGCAATCACAAAAAATTCACCCGGCGCTGTCTCGAGCCGCAGCCACTGACGGACGCCGAGATCGCGCAAGGCTACGCCGCTGTCGACAGCGCCGACTACCGGGAGGGGATCGCTGCTTTCCTGGGCAAAAGGCCGCCACAATTTGTCGGCAACTGATTGGATCGACCGTCTGAGGCAGGTGAGCGGCAGATACTTATCGGAATGTTAGACAGCCGTCAGAAAAGAGCGTTAAGATCATTGTGGGATGAGGTGAGGGGCCGGCATGGCCCCCAATGGACGGGAGAGGCTCATGGCAGCGAAATGGGCGGCACGAAACGGTCGACCCCGCGGCGTCACAACCGATAAGACTTTCCGCGATGGCGTGCAGATGACGTTCCAGGAATTCTGGCGTCTCTATCTCGATGTCCACCGGCACCCGCTCACGCGTGGCATGCATTATTCGGCGACGACGGTCGGCATCATCGCGACGCTGCTGGCGATCTATCATCAGCAGCCGCTGTTCTGTGCCGCCGGTATCGTCTTTGCCGTGGTGATGGCGGTGACGTCGCATTGGTGGGTCGAGCACAACCAGCCCTTGATCAAGGTCAACGCCTTTTATGGGGCGCTCGCCGATCTCAGGATGTGCTGGCTGGCCATCACCGGTGGTATCGGCGCCGAGTATGCGCGCCTGGGTCTCGGCGCTGCGGCACCGCGCCGGCAGAGCCAACCCGCGGAATAAGCCCGGCTCTCACCACTTCTCGAGAAAGCGGTAGACCGCGTCACCGCGCGCCAGCACCTGCCCGGCCGGGTTTTTCACTTCGGCCGTTGCAAAGGCCACGGTCTTGCCGCCGCCGGTGCGATGGCCATCGACGATCACCGTTTCGCCGACCTTGCCCTGACCCATGAACTGCACGTTCATAGAGACGGTGACGGCCCGCAAGACCCGCTCCGGCCCCGCCGCGAAGGCCACGGCAAAGCCGGTGGCACTGTCCAGCAAGGTTGCCATGACACCGCCATGCGGCACTTCCATGCGGTTGAGGTGGCGGGGCTCGAGATGCAATTGCAGGCGGGCGAAATCCTTGGCCTTGTCGATCAATTCATAGCCGATCAATTCGGCATAGCCGCTATAGGGTCTTTCCATCACCGATCCGTCACAAAACGTTGCTAGAAGCCGCCCGCGAGTTGGGTAGGCGGATAGATTTCACGCCACACTGCCCGTTTGTGCCGCAAGGGTAAAGTGCTGGGGGCAAAGCGCCCCTTGCGCCGCGCGGCTTTTCCCGCGACAGTGCGGGCAAGCGGCGGTTTTCCGCGGTTTTTCATGGGGTGCCCCGGTCGGATGGGACCGTGGCGACAAGACGGGTTGGAACGGATGATTGATCTCTATTCCTGGGCGACGCCCAACGGGCACAAGGCCCATATCATGCTGGAGGAGACGGGTCTCCCCTACCGCCTGCACAAGGTGGATATCGGCAAGGGCGAGCAGTTCCGGCCCGAGTTCCTGGCCATCAACCCCAACAACAAGATTCCGGCGATCGTCGACCAGGACGGCCCCGGCGGCAAGCCGATCACGCTGTTTGAATCCGGCGCCATCCTCATCTATCTGGCCGAGAAGACCGGCAAGTTCCTGCCGGCCGACAAGCGCCGCCGCTATGACGTGCTGCAATGGCTGATGTTCCAGATGGGCTCGATCGGACCGATGTATGGCCAGGCCTGGCATTTCCGATCCGTGGCACCAGAGCGCATTCCCTACGCGGTCGATCGCTACACCAATGAAGTGACGCGCCTCCTGCGCGTGATGGAACAGCGTTTCAAGGAAAGCCCCTATCTCGGCGACAAGGAATTCTCGATCGCCGATATCGCCGCCTGGCCCTGGGTGAAAGGCAGCGAGAAATACGGGCAGGACATGCGCGACTTCCCGAACGTGACGCGCTGGATCGCCACCATCGCCGAACGTCCGGCGGTACAGCGCGGCTTGAACGCCCTGCTGAAAGCGGCGTGAGGGAGAGGACGCATGACCACAGCAATCGACCTCTATACCTGGCCCACGCCCAATGGGCACAAGATCCATATCGCGCTGGAGGAAATGGGCCTTCCCTACAACATCCACGCGGTTGACATCGGTGCCGGCGACCAGTTCCAGCCGGCCTTTCTGAAGATCAGCCCCAACAACAAGATTCCGGCCATGGTCGATCCCGATGGTCCCGATGGCCAGCCGATCGCCCTCATGGAATCCGGGGCGATGCTGATCTATCTCGCCGAGAAGACGGGCCAGCTTCTCTCCAGCGATCCCTATCAGCGTGCGATCACGCTGCAATGGCTGATGTTCCAGATGGGTGGCGTCGGGCCGATGCTGGGTCAGACCCACCACTTCCGCGCCTATGCGCCGGAGCAGTACCCTTACGCCATCAAGCGCTACACCGACGAGACCACGCGGCTCTACCAGGTGCTCGACAAGCGCCTGGGCGAGGTCGCCTATCTTGCCGGCGATTACAGCATCGCCGATATCGCGACCTGGCCGTGGCTGCGCTATTGGGACCGGCAGGGGCAGGACATGAACGCCCATCCCAACCTTAAGCGCTGGTTCGAGGCCATCGGCGAGCGCCCGGCGGTCGAGAAGGGATTGCAGGTCCTTGTCGAACGGAGCCGGAAGCAGCCTTTCACCCCCCAGGAACGGGACATCCTGTTCGGCGCCAAGCAGCTCGATCGGCGCTCGTAGCCCTCATTTAAGATATTGATCAGGAATATCTTTCCGGCAATTTGGGTGGGCGGGCGACGATAGTTTGACATTCCCTTGGCGCCCCTTTAGTAAAGGCCCCGCATACGTCGTGAGACCGCGCCACTCGTTAGTTTGCCGAGCGCGGAGGGGTGGCCGAGTGGCTGAAGGCGACGGTTTGCTAAACCGTTATAGGGTGTTAAGCCCTATCGTGGGTTCGAATCCCATCCCCTCCGCCATTTTCCTTTGTTCAGTCGGCTGGTGTGCCGGAATGTGACGGCGCTGATGAGAGCGCCTGTCGCAATTAGGTTCCGGCGACGGCCCAGTCTGCGGCTCCATCCCCTTCTTCCGCGTCGGATAGCTTGCGGGTGGACGAGCGCATCAAGGTCTCTTTGGCCGATGCCAGATGGGCGCGGCAGGCGAGTTCGACGATGGCTGGGTTGCGGCTGAGCAGCGCGTCGATATAGGTGAGGTGTTCCTTGATCGCCACCTCGTTGCGCTGTCTTTCATCCTGTTTGTTCCATTGGTAGTGATAATGGAAGATCAGGGTGATGATGTCGAAGAAGTCGTCGATGAAGCGGTTCGGTGCGGCCGCATTGACCAGCCGGTGGAAGCGGCTGTCGAGATCCGAAAAATCGTGATAGCGCCCGTCGATCTCCGTCAGCAGCTGGACATGCTGTTGGCGCAGCGTTTCAAGCCGTTGCCAGAGCGGTGAGGCGGGCGGCAAGGCCGCGAAGGCAAGCGCTGAACGCAGCTCGAAAATCTCGCGGATCTCGAACAGCTCGAGTGCAAAATTCGCCGTGAAGCCCTTGAACACCCAGCCCGCATTGGGCCGCTTTTCAATCAGGCCGAAACGCTGGAACCGGTTGAGGAACTCGCGGATGCCGGTGGTCGCCAAGCCGAAGCGGCGGGCCAGTTCAAGTTCGTTGATGCTGGTGCCCGGGCGCGTGTTGTCGCGCAGCATCCATTCCATGAAATGCGTCTCGACCTGTTCCGACGTCGTCACGGTCTCGGCCTCGGCAAAGCGCGGGATGGCCGCCAGCGATTGCCGGCGATCACCATCCGGCGCGAATCCCATTTCCTTCATCGCGGCGAGGATCTTGCGGACGGTCGTGCGGCTCACCCGGAGCTGACCGCTCAGCTGATTTTCCGACGGGAAGGCCGCGGTCGGCGGCAGAGTCGCAAGCAGGGAGAGGGCATCGTTGAAGGCCCGTTTGAAGACCGCATCACTTTTCATTTCTGACGCCTTTCTTTGCGTGCGTTGTATTTTAGTACATAAAAAACAATTTGACCAACGTTTGTCGGATAGTTTTTATCAATAAAAAACAGGCCTGGGAGCGCAGCGTGGTGGATGCCGTGGAAAATCGGCCGGTCAAGGCGGGGATGGGTGTGGATGTCGGCGGGCATCAGGGCCTGTCCTGGATTTCATGGGGCCTGCGCCTGCTGGGGATTGGCCCCTTGCTGATCCTGCTGGCGCTGGTCGGCGTCATTGCCACGCTGACGCCCGATTTCCTCAAGCCCGGCAACATCGCCAACATCGTTTCGCAGACCGCGGTCATTGCCATTGTTGCCATCGGCCAGCATCTGGTGATCCTCACACGCGGCATCGACCTGTCGGTCGGGGCCAATTTGGCACTGGCAACCGTGATGGGCGGCCTGCTTTATCGTGAGGTCGATTCCGCTTTCCTGGTCATGCTGGCGATGGTGGCAACCGGTGGCCTGGTCGGCGCCATCAATGGCATCGCCTATATCTTCGGGCGCCTGCCGCACCCCTTCATCATAACCCTCGCGATGCTCAGCATCTGCCGCGGCCTGGCGCTGGAACTCGCGGTCGGCCACACCACGATGCGCGGCATGCCGGAAGCGATCGCCAGCGTCGGCGGTGCATCCTCCTTCGGCATTCCCAATGCGTTCTTCATCGTCATTGGTGTGGCGCTGCTGGTCTTCGTCATGGCCAAGGCGATGGTCTGGGGGCGTTGGACCTATGCCGTGGGTGGCCAGCCGGAGGCTGCACGCCGCATGGGCATACCGGTCAAGGGCGTGCTGATCTCAACCTATGTCATCTCGGGCCTCTGCGCCGGGATCGGCGCGGTGGTCCTTGCCGGCCGAACCGAAGCCGCCTCGCCGCTCTATGGCAACCTGCTTGAACTCGACACGATCGCCGCGGTGATCATCGGCGGTGCCAGTTTCCTCGGCGGGCGCGGGCATCTCGGCCACGCGCTGGTGGGGGCCGTGATGATCGGCGTCATCCGCAACGCGCTCAATCTGCTGGGTGTCGATGTCTTCTTCCAGATGATCGCCATCGGCCTCATCATTGTCATCGCGGTCGAGGCAGACGTGCTGCGCAACCACCTGGAAGCGCGCGCAAGGGTCGTGCAAGCGGCGAGGGCATCATGAGTGCCACCGCACAGAGCCCGGTGCTCGCCATCAAGGGCGCCGAGAAACGGTTTGGCGCGGTGCATGCCTTGAAAGGGGTTAGCCTCGAAGCCTATCGCGGCGAAGTGCTGGCATTGCTCGGCGACAATGGCGCTGGCAAGTCGACCTTGGTGAAATGCATCAGCGGCGTCCACGCGCTCGACGCCGGAGAGATCCTGCTCGATGGCGAGCAGGTCGCACTTTCCTCGCCGGCAGCGGCGAGGCGCGCCGGCATCGAGACCGTCTATCAGGACCTGGCACTGTTCGACAACCTGACGCCGGCGCAGAATTTCTATTGCGGCCGGGAAATCGCCTTTCCGTCCTGGCTGCCCGCGGGCTTGCGATTCCTCAGTAGTCGTCAGATGGACCGCGAGGCGGCCGCCGTGCTCGACCGCCTCAAGGTCAAGCTGCCGAAACTCGATGCGCCGGTCGCACTCATGTCCGGTGGCCAGCGACAGGCCGTTGCCGTCGCCCGGGCCTCGGTGTTCGCCCGCAAGCTGGTGATCCTCGATGAGCCGACGGCAGCGCTGGGTTTGCGTGAATCGCGCAAAGTGCTCGATCTCGTGGCGCAGCTCCGCGCCGAGGGCAATGCCGTCATCCTGATCACGCACAACATGGAACATGTCATCGAACTGGCCGACCGGGCTGTCGTGCTGCGCCAAGGTCACAAGGTGGGCGAGCTGAAGCCGGCCCGTGAGAACCAGCAGCAACTGGTTGCCCTGATTGTCGGGGCCGAGGGCTAGGCGCTGGGGCGATGGAAATTCGTCATCCGCAAGAGGTGACGAAGCGATGGGCGGATTCACCCCGAACCCGTCCGTATGGGAGGAGGAAGATCATGAGACTAAGATTGCTGTTGGGGGCGCTGGCACTTGCGATCGCAAGCGCCGGTCCGGCCCTGGCCGATGACCCGGTCAAGCTCGGCTTCATCACCAAGTTCCCGGTGCCATTCTTTGCCACGATGGAAGATGCCGCCAAGGCCTATGCCAAGGCCCATCCGGGGGTCGAGATCATCTATGGCCAGGGAACTGCTGCCACGGACATCGAAGGGCAGATCGCGCTCATCGAATCCATGGTGACCAAGGGTGTCCAGGGTATTGCCCTGACGCCGGTTGATCCGACAGTCGCCCCGGCGCTCGACAAGGCCGTCGCCGCCGGCGTGAAAATCGTGCTGATGGACAACAACATACCCGACTGGAACAACCGCACCGCGCTGGCTACCACCAACAACTACAATGCCGGCAAGATCGCGGGCGAATACCTGAAGACCGTGCTGAAGGACGGCGACACGCTGGGCATCCTCGAAGGTGTCCCCGGCGTTCCGTCGCTCGATGATCGCGTCAACGGCATGCTCGATGGCTTGAAGGGTGTCGACGTCAAGATCGTCGGCCGGGGGGCAACCAACTGCACCGAGGAACTCGGGCTCAGCGTCGCTGAAGATCTGCTCACCAAGAATCCGGATATCAAGTCGATCTTCGCGGCTTGTGGCCCGCCCGCCGCGGGGGCCGCACAGGCGATCAAGAAGGCCGGCATTGCCAATGACAAGATCGTTCTTGCTGGCTTCGATTTCTGCTGCGGCGAGGCGGAAGCGCTGCAGGCCGGGATCGAGGATGCAACCGTCGCTCAGTTTCCGGCAAAGATGGCGGAACTCGGCGTCGATGCCCTGGTCCGGTCCATCCGCGGCGAGAAGGTCGAATCCCTGATCGACTCAGGCGCCGCTTTGGTGACCAAGGATAATATGTCCAATTTCTGATAGGCTGGGCGAGGGTCGGCAGCCAGCCGACCCTCGTTCTCTCAAGGTGAAGCGACGTGATCAAGAATGAGTATTTAGATGCCAGAGATGCCGAGCGTTGAAGCGCTGGTCTGTGCCGAGCCGGGCCGGTTGGCGCTTGTCCGGCGGCCGGTGCCGACAGTCATGCCGGGCGAAGCATTGGTCCGTCCCAGGCGGATCGGTGTTTGCGGCACGGATTATCACATCTATCAGGGCAAGCATCCCTATCTGCAGTATCCGCGCATCATGGGGCATGAGATGGCGGTCGAGGTCGTGGAGCCGCCGTCGGGAAGTGCCTTGCGCGTTGGCGACATCTGCGTCGTCAACCCCTATGTCTCCTGCGGCGTCTGTATCGCCTGCCGGGCGGCACGCCCGAACTGCTGCGTCAATATCTCCGTCCTCGGCGTTCACCGCGATGGCGGCATGACGGGATTGGTGTCGATCCCGGAGCGGAACCTGATCCCGGCCGGCGGGCTGTCTTTGGATGCCTGCGCATCGACCGAGTTCCTGGCCATCGGGGCCCATGCGGTGCGGCGGGGGGCGATCGCCGCCGGCGACAATGTCCTGGTGATTGGCGCTGGCCCCATCGGGCTCGGCGCGGTTCTCTTTGCCGGACTGGCTGGTGCCAATGCATTCGTTCACGACCGCGACACGGCGCGCGCGGCGGCGGCGGCGGCAATGTCTGGTGCCACCGCCATCGCCGACCCGAAGCTTGAAATGGCGGGGCATACGGGGGGCTATGGCTTCGATGTGGTGATGGACGCAACCGGCAACCGCGCCTCGATGGAGGCCGGCTTCGATTTCGTCGCCCATGGCGGCCGGTATGTCCTCATCAGCCTGGTCAACGAGACGATATCGTTCGCCGATCCCGACTTTCATCGCAAGGAGATGACTCTGTTCGCCAGCCGCAATGCCACCAATGACGACTTCCGCCGGGTGATGCAAGCGATCGGCACGGGCGTTATCAAGGTCGACCAATTGGTGACGCATCGCACCAGCCTGGCCGGCGCGGCCCAGTCGATCCCCCTCTGGGCCATGCAGAAATCGGGTCTCATCAAGGCGCTGGTTGAAATTGACGGCTGAAGGAAACGTGCGGCGGCTGTCGGCCTCCGGCGCCGGCATTGGGCTGCCCTATGACCGAAGGGCGGTGACGCCCGGCATCGTTCATCTGGGTGTGGGCGCATTCCAACGCGCCCATCTTGCCGTCTATACCGACGACACACTGAAAATGGATCCGTCCTGGGGCATCGTCGGCGCATCGCTGCGGCGACCGGACACGCGTGCGGCGCTGCAACCACAAGACTTTCTCTACACCGTGGCGATCCGTGATGGCGATGCATCGCAGATGCGCATCGTTGGTGCGCTGCTTGATGTCTTGGACGCGACGACGCAGCGGGACGCGCTGCTGGCGGCGATGGTCGATCCGCGGATCCGGATCATCACCCTGACCGTGACGGAGAAGGGCTATTGCCACGATCCGGCGACCGGTTGGCTCGATCCGGATCACCCGGACATTCGGCACGACCTCGCCAACCCCGCGGCGCCGATCAGCGTTCCCGGCCTGCTGGTGCGGGCGCTGGAACTGCGCCGCGCGCGTGGGGCTGCGCCGATTGCGATCCTTTGTTGCGACAACCTGCCGGCCAATGGCGAAACCACGGCGCGGGTCGTGACCGGCTTTGCCGCCCTGCGCGACAGTGATCTTGCCCGCTATATCGCCGTTGCGATCGCCTTTCCGTCGACCATGGTGGACCGGATCGTCCCGGCCACCACCGATTTGGATCGTCTGGAGGTATCGCGGCAGACGGGCTTTGACGACGCCTGGCCGGTCGTGACCGAGCCCTTCAGCCAGTGGGTGATCGAGGATCGATTTCCGGCCGGGCGACCGGCGTGGGAAAGCGCCGGCGCGCAGATGGTTGCGGATGTGCGGCCGTTCGAACTGATGAAGCTGCGGATGCTCAACGGCAGCCATTCGATCCTGGCCTATCTCGGCTATCTCAGTGGCCATGCCCATGTTGCCGAGGCAGTTGCCAATCCGCAGTTGCGTCAACTGATCCACGGCTTCATGACCGAGGAGGTGATGCCGACGCTGCCGCCGTGCCTCGGTGATCTGGCGGCCTATCGCGATTTGCTGCTGCAGCGCTTTGGCAACAGCGCATTGAAGCATCGCACCTGGCAAATCGCCATGGATGGGAGCCAGAAGCTGCCGCAACGCCTGCTGAGCACGATCCGCGCGCGGCTGGCGGCCGGGCTATCCGCCCAACGCGCCATTCTGGGCGTCGCTGCCTGGCTGCGCTATGCGACCGGCCTGGACGAAAACGGCAACGTCATCGATGTGCGCGATCCCCTGGCGGCGCGCCTCAAAACGGCGCTGTCTGCAAGTGCGGCGTCAGATGCCCTCGACCGCGTTCTGGCCATGCACGACGTGTTCGGAACCGACCTGCCGAACCACGCTGGCTTTCGCGCCGAAATCGAACGCCAGTACATCTCATTGCTGCAAGAGGGCGCGCTGGCGACGGTAAGACGGCTGCTGGAGCGTTGCGCCTAAACCAGAAGCGGCCCCAGCGCCTTTGACGCCGCGATTCTGCCGACCGCGTCGCCGCGGATCAGGGATCGGCTGATGGGCCTTTGAATGCCCGCGGACGTATCCGCCAAATTGACCATAAATCAGTATGTTACGCCGCGCTCTCCGTCGCTCGATCGGCGGCCGCCCTGTGTCCCTATGCGCGCCATCCCTGCCGCCATGTGCCGAAAAATAGGGAGGACTCCCGATTTGCCCTGGGCGCCGCGCACATAGTTTCCGTGCCGGGTCACAAAGGGTCGGCCTGTTCCATCGCCGGAGGCCAAGCTTGATCCGCGGGCCATGCGGCGAGGACCAGGATGCCCCCTGCAATCAACCAGCAAGAGAGAGAGAGAGAGAGACGACATCATGTCCCATGACACACATTCGGGTAAATGCTTCTGCGGTTCGGTGGAGATCGAGGTGACGGGCCAGCCCGCCGCGATGGGCTTTTGCCATTGCACCTCGTGCCGCGAATGGTCGGCTTCGCCGGTCAATGCCTTCACGTTGTGGCAGCCGGCTTCCGTCAAGGTCACCAAGGGTGACAAGAACCTCGCCAGCTATAACAAGACGCCCGGCAGCACGCGGAAATTCTGCACCAAATGCGGCGGCCATGTGCTGACCGACCACCCGGGCCTCGGTCTCGTCGATGTGTTCGCGGCCATGCTGCCGGACCTCGATTTCAAGCCCGGCGTCCATGTGAATTACGGCGAGACCGTGCTGCGCATCAAGGACGGCCTGCCGAAGCTGAAGGATTTCCCCAAGGAATTCGGTGGTTCCGGCGACGTCGTCGCCGAATAAAACACGGTGCAGCGGGAGAGCGGAAAAATGGATCGGAAATACACCGATATCACCAAGACCATCGGCCGGACACCGGTCGTGAAGCTCTCCCGCCTGGCGCCGGCAGGCGTCGACATTTTTGCCAAGATCGAAGCCTTCAACCCCATGGGCTCGGTCAAGGACCGGTTCGCCTTGGCGGCAGTAGAAGATGCCGAGCGGCGCGGCCTGCTGAAGCCTGGCCAGACGGTGGTCGAGGCGACCAGCGGCAATACCGGCATCAGCCTGGCGATGGTCTGCGCCCAGCGCGGCTATCCCTTTGTCGCCGTGATGGCGGAGAACTTCAGCATTGAGCGGCGCAAGCTGATGCGCTTCCTGGGGGCCAAGGTTGTGCTGACGCCGGCTGCCGAACGCGGCAGTGGCATGCTCGCCAAGGCCCAGGAACTGGCAAAGACCCATGGCTGGTTCCTCACCCGACAATTCGACAACGAAGCCAATGCCGAAATGCATGCGCGGACCACCGCCCAGGAGATCCTGGCGGATTTCGATGGCGAGCGTCTCGATTTCTGGATCACAGGGTATGGCACCGGCGGCACGCTGAAAGGTGTGGCGCGCATCCTGCGCCAGGCGCGGCCGGAGACGAAAATCGTGGTCGCCGAGCCGGACAATTCGCCGTTGCTCGGCAGCGGCATCCGCTCGAAGCGGCACAGCGACGGCGCCGAAGCCGGGGCGCATCCCGCCTTCCGGCCGCATCTCATGCAAGGCTGGACGCCGGATTTCATCAGCCGCCTGGTTGAGGACTCAGTCGATCTGGGCTTGATTGACGAGATCGTGGGGGTTGCCGGCAATGATGCCCTGGCGGCGGCGCGGGACTTGGCCGGCAAGGAGGGTATCCTCGCCGGTATCACTGCCGGCGCGACACTGGCCGCAGCCAGAGCGCTGGCCGAGCGCGCGCCAAAGGGCAGCCGCATTCTGTGCATGCTGCCCGATACCGGCGAGCGCTATCTCAGCACGCCGCTCTTTGCCGATGTGCCGGTCGAGATGACGGCGGAAGAATTGTCGATCTCACGCTCAACGCCCTTGGCGCGATTTGATGGCACCCATTCATCGCCGAAAGTGCCCACGGCATCGCCAGAGGTTCTGCCAGTTTCGCCGGAAGCTGCGGCCTTCGTGGCCGAGGTGACCAGCGACCCGGAGAATGCCGTCGTCATGTTTGCCCTTGAATGGTGCGAGTTCTGCTGGTCCGTGAGGAAGATGTTCGCCCATCATCAGATTCCCTTTCGTTCCGTCGATCTCGATTCGGTCGCGTATCAGAAGGACGATTGGGGCGGCAAAATTCGCGTAGCGCTGTCAGCCACAACCCATCAACGAACGATCCCGCAGATCTTCATCGCCGGCCGGCATATCGGTGGTTGCACCGACCTGTTCGACGCCTGGAAGGCAGGAACGGTGCAGCGAGAACTGGCGGATGCCGGCATCACATGCGGTGGCGACGGTGCTTCGGACCCCTATAGCTTCCTGCCGGGCTGGCTGCACAAACGCGGGTAAAAGCAACACCACCGTCGCGATCCCCCTTTCGCCCCCATCTGGCGGCTATTAAGAATAGCAGCGGTTACACGGGGCCGGCTGTCGCCCCTGTTTCGCCGGGGGAGCCAAGATGAACATGCCAGCACGTGCCCTGCCGCGCAGTCTTTGGGCGGCGACGGCTTGCCCAGCGCCGGCCTATTCGCAGGCCAAGCCGCAGCTGACGGCCGATGTGGCTGTGGTCGGTGGTGGCTATACCGGCCTCAGCACCGCCCTGCATCTCGCGCGCAAAGGTCGGAAAGCGGTGGTGCTGGAGGCGGCGGAACCCGGCTGGGGCGCCTCGGGCCGCAATGGTGGCCAGGTGATTGCCGGCATGAAGGCGACCATCGGCGACCTCGCTCCCTTGTTCGGCGAGGACAGCGCGCGCCGCATGGTCGTCAACATGGGCAGCTCGGCGGAGCTCGTCTTCTCGCTGATCGATCGATATGGCATGAACTGCCATGCCATACGCGGTGGCTGGCTGCAGGCGGCGCATGGCGAAAAGCCTTACAAGGAAACGATCGTGCCGCGCTTCGAGCAGTGGCGCGCTCTGGGTGTCGACGCGCAGCTCCTCGACGCACATCAGACGGCGGCGGCGCTGGGCGTCGATTCAGCGCCCTATCATGCCGCTTGGCGCGACCCGCGCGGCGGCGTATTGCAGCCATTGAGTTACGCGCGGGAACTAGCGCGCGCCGCCCTGCAGGAGGGTGCCGACATCCTGCCGCGCACGCCGGTAACCGCCCTGCGGCGCGACGGAAATGCCTGGCAGGTGACGGCCCACGGCACCGAGATTCGGGCCGGTCAGGTGGTCATCGCGACCAACGCCTATACCGACGGTCTCTGGCCCGGCCTGGCCCGCGCTGCGATTCCGGTGACCAGCTTCCAGATGGCGACTTACCCGCTGGACGCGCGGTTCGACCCTATTCTGCCGGTCGGCATGGGGGTCACGGATTCACGTCGCTTGCTGCTCTATTTCCGGCGCGACCATCAGCGCCGTTTGGTCATGGGTGGCCGCTCGCCGGTCGAAGACAATCCGCGCTTTGCTGATGCGGCTCCCCTGCAGCGTGCGATCCAGGGCCTCTTTCCAGAACTCGGCCTGCCGAAGCCTGAATTCGTCTGGAGCGGGAAGGTCGCCATCACCAAGGACCGCTTGCCGCACATCCATCATCCGGCACCTGGGCTTCATGTGTTCATGGGCTGCAACGGCCGCGGCGTCGGACTCTGCACCATGATGGGCCAGCTGCTGGCAGATCTGGCCGACGGCCGGTCGGCCGGCGATGTGCCGTTTCCCATCACCGTCCCGGATACCTTCGCCCTGCATGGCCTGAGGCGCCTTGGCATTTACGCGCTTAGCCAATATTACCGCCTGCTCGATCAGCTCGAAGCCAGTGGCCGCCTGCGCTGATCACGGACTTTTATGAACGGCCGACATTCTGGGGAAGAGACGATGTTCAAGAATGACCTTCTGGCGGGGCACCGCATCTTGATAACCGGTGGTGGCACCGGGATCGGCCGGTCGATCGGACACCACTTTCTCACCCTCGGCGCCGAGATCGTCATCTGCGGCCGGCGTGAGGCGGTTCTTGAGCAGACGGCAACGGAACTTGCCGCCGCGACGGGCGGAAAGGTGCAGTACAAGCCATGTGACATTCGCGATGCGGCGCAGGTCGAAGGCTTGTGCGATTGGATCTGGGCCGAGGCACCGCTCACCGGGCTGGTCAACAATGCCGCCGGCAACTTCATCGCGCAAAGCGAAACACTCAGTCCCCGGGCGGTTGATGCCGTCCTTAACATCGTCCTGCACGGTTCGGCCTATATGACGCTGAACTGCGGCAAGCGGTGGCTGGACGCCGGCCAGCGCGGCAACGTGCTCTCCATCATCACGACTTACGCCTGGACCGGTTCCGCCTTCGTGGTCCCCTCCGCCATGGCCAAGGCCGGCGTGCTCGCGATGACAAGATCGCTGGCGGTGGAGTGGGGTGGGCGGGGGATCCGCCTCAACGCGATCGCCCCGGGGCCGTTTCCGACAGCCGGTGCCTGGGAAAGGCTGGTGCCTAAGCCAGAACTGGCTGCGATCTTCGAATCGCAGAATCCGCAGAAGCGGGTTGGACGGCACGATGAACTCGCCAATCTGGCTGCCTTCCTGATGTCGGATGCCGTGGGCTTCATCAATGGTGAGGTCGTGACGATCGATGGCGGCGAATGGCTGCAGGGTGCCGGACAGTTCAATTTCGTGGGCGAGCACATGTCGCCGGCGGATTGGCAGGCGTTGCGCAGCAAGAAATAACCTTGCCGCGGCGGCTTATCGCGCGGCAAAGCCGGCGCGGTTGCGCCGGATGATGGTTGAGAAATCCGCGGCACCATCCGCCGTTCGCGCGACCGCGTTGATCGCGGCCTGCGCCTTCAAGGCGTCAAAGGGCAGATCCCCGGCGATCCGGCCATGCACATAGGCATACTCGTCGGCTTTGCCGTTGAGCAGCAGGCGCCAGTTCCAGTCGGCCGTGCCGGCAGCGCCGATGCCGGCGGTATGAATGCGGATCCCGGTCGTGCAATTGCTGGTGAGGGCATTGTACCAGACCGGCTGCCGGGCCATGGCGTTGACGGTCTGCAGGTAGCTGGTCAATACAGCGCGGGCCGCCTCCGGCGTTGCGGTGGTGTGATAGAGGTAGACCGTCTCGCCCACCCGATAATTCGTGCGCAGGCGAATGAGATCGCGCTCATCCGCCAGCACATAGATCAGTTCATACTGCCGGAAGAAGCCAAGCAGGGCCGAATAGTCTTCCCCCACCTCCTTGCGCGTTTCGACCGAGATCGCCAGATGCCCGCCGGCACCGAAATCAAAGCTGAGGATGGGGTGCGCAATCCAGGGTGATCCCCAATAGGTGATAAAGAGATCGATGCCCTGCAATTGCCGCAGATCATAGCGGCGCGTTTCCCAATGCGGCGTGTAATCCGTTTCCGTCCGGTATTCGGCATTGCGCAAGTTGTGGATGGTGATGATATCGCCCGCGATATCGGCGGTGGCGAGCTGCGCCACATCCGCCTGCCAGACCCGATCATTCGACGGCGACAGGCCAATCCACCAGGCAAGCACAAGCAGCAGCGGCAGAACGGCCGTCGCTGCCTTCACCCAGCCACTGCGGGCCCGCCAGACAATCCCCCCGAGCGTCAATGCAAGGAGGCAACTGGCGCCGATCCGCAACGGCGGGTTCGGCATGTCGACCGCCAAGGCCGCGAACGACCAGCAAGCGCCGGCGACGATGGCGATCCAAAGAAATATCAGGCCAAGAAGCTTCATGGCATCGACATGCCGAGCCCGGTGGCGAGGGTCTTACAGAGCGCCTGTTGCAACACCGTGGGATTTGTCTCCTGTCACAAACGTCATGGAACAGCTTGGCAATGGTCCGCTCATCATAGACCTCGGAAAAGCGCGCGCAGGGAAAGATTGCAGGCGGAAAAAGTACGGGCCCCCTGCAGACCCGGCCCCGGAAATGTCGCGGTGCAACAGCGGCAAGCGGATTGCCGACCTATTCAGACCGCTTGGCCTGAACAATACCCCTGCCGGCACCGACATGCACTGATCCGACGTCACGCACCGGATAGCCGTCACGGCAGATAGAGGTATTGTCGTTTCCGGGGAGTTCCTGCCATGATCGCCGCGGACGCATCAACAACCCGAAGCATGACTGGCCGGATTCTCTTGAGGGTCGAGGCACAGCGCGCCTTCGCGGCTGGGATCGATGACATGGCAGGGAGGCAGTGCATCATCATGTTGAAGCCCGCATTCATAACGGCCTGCCTCCTCGTTGCGACACAGCCACTTCTGGCGGTCGCGGCCCGGGCCGACGACGCGCCGGCAGCCCCCCAGGCGCTGACAGTGGGTACGATTGCCGCCGCCAAGCAGGCCGTCGCCAAGTCGCAAAGCTTCGTCGGTCGTGTCGAGGCGGTAGAAAGGGTCGAGGTGGTGGCGCGCGTATCCGGCTATCTGGACCAGATCCATTTCACCGAAGGTGGCATGGTCAAGGCCGGCGATCCGCTCTACACGCTTGAAAAGAGCCTCTACGAAGCAGCCGTGCAGCAAGCGCAGGCCAGCGTCGAAAGCGCCAAGGCGGGCGTGCTGCTGGCCAAGCAGCAGAAAGGCCGCACGCAGGAGCTGCTGTCGAAGGACGTCGCCAGCAAGATGACGATGGATCAACGCGTCGCCGAACAGCAGCAGGCCCAGGCCGATCAGGCGATGAGCGAAGCGGCGGTCCGCACGGCCCAGATCAACCTCTCTTATACCGAGATCACCTCGCCGATCGCCGGCAAGATCGGCCGCACGGCGGTCACCAGGGGAAATGTCGTCGGTCCCAATAGCGGCGTGCTGACGACCATCGTCAGCCAGGACCCCATGTATGTCACCTTCCCCGTCAGCCAGCGCGATTTCCTGCGGGCGGGCATGGGGAGCACAGGGACCGGCACGAACGGCCTGCTGGTCAAGATCAGCTTTTCCGACGGGACGGTCTATGCCGATACGGGCAAGATCAATTTCGTTGACGTCACGACCGACAAGACGACCGACACGATCACGGTGCGCGCCACCTTCCCCAACCCAGCAGGTACGCTGGTCGATGGCCAGTTCGTCAATGTCGTGCTGGAAAGTGCCAAGCCGGAGGAAGTCGTTGTGGTGCCGCAATCGGCGTTGCTCGCTGATCAACAGGGCACGTATGTATTCGTGGTCGAAGACAACAAGGCCGTCGTCAAGCGAATCAAGCCGGGCGGCGAGCATGGCCCCAACATCGTCGTCAGCGAAGGCTTGACTGGTGGCGAATGGGTGATCGTTGAAGGCCTGCAATTCGTCCGGCCCGACATGCCGGTGCAGGCGGCGCCAATCTCTGCCGCCAATCCGAGCTGACGCCCATGCTGTCCGCTGTCTTCGTCGACCGACCGCGCCTTGCCATCGTCATTGCCATCGTTACGGTCATTGCCGGTGTCCTCTCGCTCTTTGTCATCCCCGTCGCGCAATATCCCGACATCGTGCCGCCGCAGGTCTCGGTCACCACCAGTTATCCTGGTGCCGCCGCAGCCATCGTCGATGCAACCGTCGCACAGCCGATCGAGGCGCAGGCGGTCGGCGTCGACAAGATGATGTATATGAAGAGCATCAGCGGCAATGACGGCAGCTATTCGCTGACCGCGTCGTTCGAGCTCGGTACCGATCCAGACATCAACACGGTGAACCTCAACAACCGCGTCCAGGTGGCACTTTCCAAGCTGCCACAGGAAGTGCAACGCCAGGGTGTCACGGTAAAGAAGAAATCATCGGCACTGCTGGGTGTCATCGCGGTCTATTCGCCCAAGGGCACCCATGATCCGCTGTTCATCTCGAATTACGTCACCATCAATCTCCTCGATACGATCAAGAGCACGCCCGGCGTCGGTGATGCCGCGCTGTGGGGGCCGCAGGACTATGCCATGCGCGCCTGGCTGCGCACCGATCGCCTCACCGGCCTCGGCCTTACCGCTGGCGATGTGATCTCCGCCATCCAGGCGCAGAACGTGCAGGCGGCGGTCGGCCGCATCGGCGCGCAGCCGATCTCGAATGAGCAGCAGTTCCAGCTCAACATCCAGACGACCGGTCGCCTGACCTCGCCTGAGCAGTTCGAGAAGATTGTCATCCGTACCAATTCGGACGGCTCGGTCCTGCGCCTCGGTGACATCGCCCGGCTGGAACTGGGCGCTGCCAATCTCGACCGCGAGACGCGCTTCAACGGCGCCGCCGCCTCGGTGATCGCGATCTACCAGGCACCCGGCGCCAATGCCATCACGACTCTGCAAGGGGTCGAGGCGAAGCTCGACGAGCTGCAGAAGAATTTCCCGGACGACCTCACCTGGAAGGTGACATACGATCCGACCACTTTCGTGAAGGCCACGGTTCACGAAGTTCAGAAGACGCTGATTGAGGCCTTCATCCTCGTCGTCATCGTCGTGTTCCTGTTCTTAGGCTCCGTGCGCGCGACACTCATTCCGCTGCTCGCCGTGCCGGTCAGTCTCATTGGCACGTTCATTTTTCTGTTGGCGATCGGCTATTCCGCCAATTCCGTCTCCCTGCTGGCGATCGTGCTCGCCATCGGCATTGTCGTCGATGATGCCATCGTGGTCGTCGAGAATGTCGAGCGCGTGATGGCTGAACATCCGGAACTGTCGCCGGCCGAGGCGACCAAGAAGGCGATGGCCGAGATCACCGCGCCGATCGTCGCCATCACCCTCGTGCTGCTGTCGGTCTTCGTGCCCGTGGCCTTCATTCCCGGCATCTCCGGCGAATTGTTTCGCCAGTTTGCGATTACGGTCGCCGTCGGCATGTTGCTCTCGGCGATCAATGCCCTGACACTGTCGCCGGCCTTGTGCGGCGTCCTCCTGCGCCACCATAAGGGGCACAAGCGCGGCGTCATGGCCAAGATCATGGGAGGAATCGATTGGGTCCGCGACCGCTACGGCGATGTGGTCGCCAGACTTCTGCGCCTCTCCATCATCGGTCTGGTGCTGTCGATTGCCGCCGGTGCGGGGACAGCCGCCCTGTTCAAGGTGACGCCGACCGGGTTCCTGCCCGAGGACGACCAGGGCGCCTTCTTCGTGGTGGTGCAGTTGCCCGAAGGTGCCTCTCTGCAGCGAACCCAGAACGTCATCGCCGAGGCCGAGAAGCTGCTGAAAACGGAAGAAGCCGTCGCCGATTACACTTCGGTCGTCGGCCTCAATTTCATCGACAATTATTCCCAGGCGAATGCCGCTTTTATCGTCGTCACCCTCAAATCCTTCGAGGAGCGCAAGGACCGCGCGCTGGTGGCTGATGCGGTCATCAAACGGCTGGGGCCGAAATTCCGCCAGATCCGGGGTGGCGTCGTTGTACCGCTGGCGCCACCGCCGATCATCGGCCTCGGCACCGGCGGCGGCTTTACCTATGTGCTCAAGGATCTGAGCGGCGGCGATCCCAAGGTTCTGGCGCAAGTCCTCCGCGGCCTTGTCGTCGCCGCCAATCAGGAGAAGCAGCTGAGCGGTGTCTTCACCACCTTCTCGGCGACCAGTCCGTCCGTCTTCCTCGATATCGACCGCGACAAGGTCCAGGTCCTTGGGGTCGCCCTCAACGACGTCTTTCAGGCGTTGCAGGCCTATCTCGGCGGCTATTACGTCAACGACGTCAATCTCTTTGGTCGCACGTGGCAGGTGCAGATCCAGGCCGAAGCCCTCGACCGCTCGCGGGTCGACGACATCTATCGCATCAATGTGCGCAACAAGGACGGCAAGATGGTGCCGCTGCGCAGCCTGCTCGAGGTGCGCGTGGTGACCGGCCCGCCGGGCATCATCCGCTACAACAATACCCGCGCCGTGACGATTCAAGGCGCGCCGGCACCCGGCATTTCCTCGGGCCAGGCACTCAACGTCATGGAGGACGTCGCCGCCAAGACCTTGCCGGCAGGCTTTGCCGGCGAATGGACCGACACCGCCTTCCAGGAGAAGCGGGCCGAAGGCAAGACCGCCTTCATCATGGGCATGGCCGTGCTCTTTGCTTACCTCTTTCTGGTGGCTCTCTATGAAAGCTGGAGCATCCCGGTTCCCGTCCTGCTCTCGGTCACGATCGGCGTCCTCGGTGCGGTGGGTTCCGTGCTGCTGGCGGGGCTCGTCTTCGACCTCTACGCCCAGATCGGCCTCGTCGTGCTGATTGGCCTCGCGGCCAAGAACGGCATTCTCATTGTCGAGTTCGCCAAGGAATTGCGCGCCAAGGGCTATCCCCTGCTCCAAGCCGCAGCCGAGGGTGCCAGGCTTCGCTTCCGCCCGGTGATGATGACGTCCTTCGCCTTCATCCTCGGTCTCTATCCCCTGGTGGTGGCGACGGGTGCCTCCGAACTGGCGCGGCGCGATGTCGGCACGCCGGTCTTCGGCGGCATGATCGCCGCATCCTTCATCGGCATCTTCGTCATCCCGCTGCTCTACGTCACCTTCCAGGCGATACGCGAGCGCCTGCGGCCATCGACCAAACCGGCCGGGGAGCTCGCGCCGCCGCGGCAAAACCTGACGCCAGCGCCGAGCGATGGCGGTGCCACGCCGTGATCAATGATTGATCGCCGCCTGCAGGCCGCGCTGGGCCGTGCTGTCCGCCGCGCGGTGGAACGCCTATTCCTTGACGGCGCCGGTCATCGACGAGACGTAATGCTCGACGAAGAATGAATAGAGGATCACGACCGGCAGCGAGCCGATAAGGGCGCCCGCCATCAGCGAGCCCCATTCATAGACGTCGGAGCGGACAAGCTCGGTCAGCACGCCGACGGGCACGGTCTTCATCTCCGACGACTGGATGAAGGTCAGCGCATAGATGAACTCGTTCCAGGACAGGGTGAAGGCAAAGATGCCGGCGGAAATGAGACCGGGCACGGCCAGCGGCAAGACGATCCGGGTCAGGATCTGCCAGCGCGTGGCGCCATCGATCAGCGCGCATTCCTCCAACTCATAGGGGATGGAGCGGAAATAGCCCATCAGCAGCCAGGTGCAGAAGGGAATGAGGAAGGTCGGGTAGGTCAGGATCAGGGCGAACCGCGTGTCGTAGAGGCCAAGATTGAAGACCATCACCGCCAGCGGAATGAAAAGGATCGACGGCGGCACCAGATAGGCCATGAAAATGGCAAGGCCGACCTGCTTGGCGCCCTGAAAGCGCAGACGCTCGATCGCATAGGCCGCGAAGACGGACGCGACGAGCGACAGCAGCGTGGCTGTCACCGATACCAGGATCGTGTTCCAGAGCCAGCCGGGATAGGACGTCTCGAACAGCAGGTATTTGATGTGGTCAAGCGTCGGCTCGACCACCCAGAACGGGCTGTAATTCTTGTAATCGGTCAGTTCCTGGTTGGGCTTCACCGCCGTGATCGCCATCCAGTAGAACGGAAACAGCAGCACGAAAACAAAGACGGCGAGCGGCACATAGATGGTGACGATGCGGCGCGGCAGGCGTGACAGATAATTCATGCCGCCGTCATCGCCGGATTTCACCTCACCCATCTGCGCGAATGCCTTGCTGCCGGCCATCAGTTGTCTCCTCCCTGCTGCCAGCGCCGGCGTTGCAGGCCGAAATAGCTGAACAGGATCGCGGCCAGCAGGAAGGGGATCATGGCAACGGCAATTGCCGCACCCTCGCCCAGATTGCCGCCCGAAATGCCGCGCTGGAAGCTCAAGGTCGCCATCAGATGCGTGGCGTTGACCGGTCCGCCGCGCGTCAGCACATAGATCAGCTGGAAATCGGTGAAGGTGAAGAGGACCGAGAACGTCATCACGATGGCGATGATCGGCGTCAGCAAGGGGAAGGTGACAAAGCGGAAGCGTTGCCACGATCCCGCACCGTCGAGTGTCGCCGCTTCGTAAAGCGAGGGCGGGATGGTCTGCAGGCCGGCCAGCAAGGTGATCGCGACGAAGGGAATGCCGCGCCAGACATTGGCGGCAATGACCGACGCCCGCGCATTGTTGGGATCGCCCAGGAAATTGATCGGCGTGTCGATGATGCCAATTTGCATCAGCACCCAGGAGACGATCGAGAACTGCGCATCATAGATCCACCAGAAGGCGATGGCCGAGAGGACCGTCGGCACGACCCAGGGCAGCAGCACGATGGCGCGGAAAAATGCCTTGAACGGCAGATGTTCGTTGAGCAGCAAGGCAAGCCATAGCCCCAGACCGAATTTCAAGGCCGAGGCCACGGTCGTATAGAGTACGGTATTATAGACCGACAGCCAGAAGACGCTGTCGTCGAGCAGATAGGCGTAATTCTCCAGGCCGATGAAGATGCCGGGCCGGCCGATCTTCTCATCCGTGAATCCCAGCCAGATGCCGAGCCCCAGCGGATAGGTCAGGAAAAGGAGCAGCAATACCGCTGCCGGCAGCATGAAGAGAATGCCAAGTCCCATCCGGCTCTGTTCGAGCCGGGCGAGAAGGGAGCGGGATGCGGGAGCGCTGCTTGCCATGAACCTGCCGGAAAAAGAGCGGCCGGCGGCGACGTGCCGCCGGCCGTTGCGACGCGTCAGACGCGGTAGTAACGGTTGATGCGCTTTTCGGCCTTTTCGATGGCATCCTTCGGCGATGCCGCACCGGTAACAGCTTCGGCGAACATATCGACCAGGACGTAATCGGCCATGACCGCGGCCGAGGCATAGCCGAGCGGCCCGGCATAGCCATTGGGGCGCAACGTCTCCGACGCCTTGGCGTAAGGCGCGTTGTTGGGATCCGCCTTCCACACCGGATTCTCTGCATAGGACTTCAAGGTCTGGCAGCAATAGCCGGCCGACTTCTCGATCCACTGGTTCATCTGCTCGGCCTCGAACATGAAGCGCAGATACTCGCGCGCCGCGTTCGGGTATTTGGTGTATTTGAAGATGACCGTGCTGGTGACCTGGTAAAGCTCGATCGACTTGCCCACGGGGCCAATCGGCAGGTTGGTCGTGCGGATGTCGGCCGCGAGCTCGGCCTGCGCCGGATCGTTCTTGGGCGTGTAATAGGCTGAGATGCCGTTGGCGATGATGGACAGCTCGCCGGCCAGGAAGGCGCGGTTGTTGTTGACGTCGAGCCAGCCCTCGGTGCCGGGGATGAAGGTCTTGTAGAGCGCCTGGGCGTATTCGATCGCCTTCATCGTCTCCGGGCTGTTGATGGTGCAGTTGCCGTCCTTGTCGACCATCTGCCCGCCATGACTCCACAGCAGCCAATGGGCATAGTTGTTGCCGTCGCCCACACCATGGCCATGGGTGAAGCCGACCGGATGGCCGCTCTTCTGCATCGCCTTGCAGAGCTCCAGGAAATCGTCGGTCTTGGTCGGGAACTGCGACCAGCCCGCGGCCTTCACCCAGCTTTCGCGGTAGACGATGGCGTTGCCGATGGTGGCCGTCGGAATGCCAATGAACTGGTTTCCCTTGCTGGCATAGTCTTTCGGCCCGTCATACCAGCCGCCATATTTACCGCCGAGATAGTTGGCAAGATCCGTCACGTCGAGCAGCTTGTCCGGATATTGGTGCGGATCGTCGAACCAGACCATCATCAGGTCGGGCCCGGAGCCGACATTGGCGGCGACCGCCGCTTTGGGGCGGATGTCTTCCCAGCTTTCCTTGTCGACGCGGACTTCAACGCCGGTCGCCTCGGTGAACTTCTTGGTGTTGGCCAGCCACTGTTCCTCATCGCCCTTCACGAAGGGCGACCAGCGCAGCAGGCGCAGCTTGGCGCCTTCTTCAGGCGTATATTTAAGGTCTTCCGCAAATGCCGGACGACCACCCAGCAGGCTCGGCGCCATGCTGGCGGCGCCCAGGCCGGCCGTCGTTTTCAAAAGATCGCGTCTGGTGAAACTCATGGTCTCTTCCTCCGTCTGGTTCGCTTCTTGTGAAACGCTTCTGGCAGTTCTCCCGCGTTCTCAGAGACGCTGTCCGGTGGCTCCGTCAAAGAGATGAATGAGGCCCGGCAGCGGTTTGAGCCCGATCTTCTCGCCGGGCTTGAAGGCATGGCGCTCGCGGAAGACGGCGACGATCTCTTCGCCGCCGGCAAGACGCGCATTGATCTGAATTTCCGATCCCGTCGGCTCGACGACCACGACCTCCGCCGTAAAACCGCCAGCGTCCAGCGTCAGATGCTCGGGGCGCACGCCAAGAACGACATCCCGCCCCTGATGGCGCGAAACATCGGCATCCAATGCCACGCGCAAGCTGTCGGAACCGACCAGGGCGCTGCCGTCGATGCGGCCGGGAATGAAGTTCATGGCCGGCGAGCCGATGAAACCGGCGACGAACTGGTTCTGCGGCCGATCATAGAGTTCCAACGGCTGGCCGATCTGCTCGACCTTGCCGTCATGCATCACGACGATCTTGTCGGCCATGGTCATGGCCTCGATCTGGTCATGGGTGACATAGACGGTCGTGGTCTTAAGACGCTGGTGCAGTTCCTTCACCTCGGCGCGCATGGCAACGCGCAGCTTGGCATCGAGGTTCGAAAGCGGCTCGTCGAAGAGGAACACCTGCGGATCGCGCACGATGGCGCGGCCCATGGCGACGCGCTGGCGCTGCCCGCCGGAAAGCTGGCGCGGATATCTGTCGAGATAGGGTGTAAGCCCCAGGATGCCGGCCGCTTTCTGGACGCGCTCGGCGATCTCGGCTTGCGGCGCTTTCTTGAGCTTCAGCGAAAAGCCCATATTGTCCGCCACCGTCATATGCGGATAGAGCGCATAGTTCTGAAAGACCATGGCAATGTCGCGTTCTTTGGGCGGCACGTCGTTGACGACGCGCCCACCGATGGCGATCTCGCCCGCGGTGACGCTTTCAAGCCCTGCGATCATGCGCAGCAAGGTGGATTTGCCGCAACCCGACGGACCGACGAGAATGACGAATTCGCCATCCGCGATATCAAGGGAAACGCCGTGGAGAATCTGCGCAGGGCCGAAAGCCTTGCGCACGTCGCGGATGTCGACGGCCGCCATTAAACCTCCCGGATCAGCGCTTTTATCGTTTTGTAAAAATGTAAGCGCTTTCAGGGAAGGCTAACGGTGGGCCCAAGGGCTCACAAGGGCAAACCGCCCGACTGCGGCTCATACTTTAGTCGGGGGGCCGGTCCTCAGACTTACGCGATGGGCACGTAAAGAAACTGCCGCGCCAGCCAGCAGCCGACACGTATGCCGGTGAGGCGTTTTCCCTCGCGCTGCACGGCAAGCGTCCAGTCGCCCGGTGGAAAATGATCGACGCCGCGCGGGCAGGGCATGGCCCAGAGATCGGCACCGATCGGCTGCAGCAATTCCATGCGGCCGTCGCCCAGCACACCGGAACAGGCGCCATAGAGCGCGCCGCCGGCATCTGCAATGGTCAGCAGCGCATCGAGATCGGGGCAATGATAGGTGCCGGCAATATCGGCCTTCGGCACGCCATTGGCTGGCACCAGGCGCGAGCTCTGATTGTCTTCAGGGATATCGAACCACAAGCCGCCGGAGTCGGGGCGCAAGCGCATGGTGCCGCCTTCTTCGATGGCGCTGCCATCGGGCTGCAGCACCAGGTCGACGGGGCCATTGAGATATTGGACGGTCACGGTGCGGCCCTTCCCGCCAACACGCACTGAAAGGCCAGTCTCCGGCTCGATATAGGTGCCGAACCAGGCGGGGGCGGGTAGCTCGCCTGTGATGGCCGGCTCTTTGATATCGAGGACGGCCGCCACTAATTCCTTGGCGGCGTCGCCCGGGCTCGCATTGTGGTTGAACATCACGACGACCGACAGCCGCTCCGCCGCCATGTGCAGCCGCTGGCTGCGCCAGCCGCGCAACGCCCCGCCGTGACGCGTGACGTGGCGGCCAAACATCGTCTCGCGCGCCAGACCGAAACCATAGGCGGCGGGTGTGCCGTCGCTGAAATGAACGGGCGCCGAGATGCGGCGATAGAGGCCGTTCGCATCATCACGTGTCGCGTCAATGAACACTTCCCAGGCGATCATGTCGTCGAGCGTCGCGCCGATCGAGGCGTCACCGCCGGCCCAGAACATGCCATTGGCCGCCGGTCGGAACCCGCCCTCAACCGTGCCTTCATACCCTTCGGCGCCATCGGGCATCGAGCGGGTATCGGCGGCGATAAAGGCCGTCTTCATGCCGACCGGGTCGAAGATGCGCTCGCGCACCAATTCGGCATAGGGCCGGCCGGTGCGCGCCTCCAGAATATCGGAGAGAATGCGGAAATTCTGGTTGGCGTAGGAATAGCGCGTGCCCGGCGTGAACTGCAGCGACCGGGTATTGCCGATGAGGCGCGCCGCCTCGCGATTGCCGAAGGGCGTCTCGGCCAGCGCCCCGTGCAGCATCGCCACCGCCCAATAATCCTGCAGGCCCGATTGATTGTGCAGGAGGTGGAGCGCCTTGGGCGCGCGGGCGCCCAACTGCGGCAGCCTTGCGCGCACATCGGCATCAAGCGCGCCCACATTCGGAAAAGCGTCGACGATCAGGCCGCAGGTGAAATGCTTGGTGATCGAGCAGATGCGAAAGAGCGTCTGCGGCGTGAAGGGGATGCGCCGCTCGGCATTGGCAAAGCCCCAGGCATGGCGCAGGATCGGCTTGCCGTCCTTGACGACGGCGACCGCCCCGCCAGGGCCGGCATAGGTTTGCGGAAGGGTCTTCAGCACCTGATCAAGGCGTGCCGCAACGGACATGATGTTTTCCCGGGGATCGTTGATGAATTCGCCGACCCGAAGCTATAGCGAACCCGTCAATGGCGGTAAAGCCGCCCCCCAGGCAGATATCAGGTGGCCGACCCGGCGCTGCAAATCGGGAAATCCATGCCGGCATGGGCGGGTTCCAGGCAGCAGGCATGGGCGGCCAGGAGCCCCAAGGCCGCCACGGCAATCAGCGATGCCGTCGTTTCCGTCTTGCTGAACAGATTCTTGAACCAGCCCTTCTTCTCGCCCTCTTCGGCCGGTGCCGCGTCGTCGGCCGCCGCTGCCTCCGGCGCGGGTGCGGCTGGCGCCAGGGCAGCGGCAAAGCTGGTGAAGAAATCGCCGGCAAGCTTCTGGGCCGTGGAATCGATGAGGCGGCTGCCGAGCTGCGCCAGCTTGCCGCCGATCTGCGCATCGGCTGTGTAATGGAGGACCGTGGCGTCCTCGCCATCACTCTCCAGCTTGATCACGGCGCCGCCCTTGGCAAAGCCCGCAACACCGCCCGAGCCTTCGCCGGTGATGCGGTAGCCGTTCGGCGCATCGATCTCGCTCAACGTCACCTTGCCGCCGAAGCTCGCCTTCACCGGCCCCACCTTCAGCGTCACCTTGGCCGTCATTTCGTTGGGGGCGCTCATCTCCAGCGACTCGCAACCGGGAATGCAGGCCATCAGCACCGCCGGGTCGTTGAGCGCCGCCCAGACTTTGTCGCGCGGGGCGGGGATGCGTTGGCTGTCGGTCATCTGCATGATGCTGTCCTTACTTCGGGTGATCGGCGGGTGCGGGTCTGCGCCGCTGGGAAATGATCTCGGCAAGAATGGAAAGGGCGATCTCATCGGCGGTGATGGCGCCGATGTCGAGGCCGGCCGGCCCTTTGATCCGCGCCAGCCGATCCGTCTCAACGCCCTCGGCGACGAGGGTCTCGGTGATGGCCGCCAGCTTGCGCCGGCTGCCGACAAAGCTCACCCAAGGAATATCGCTCAAGACCGCGGCTTTCAATGCCGCTTCGTCATCGCGCCCCTGCGTCGAGACCACGATCCAACGCTGCGCTGCGTTGCTGGCCGGCACCGTGAAATCATCGCGGCGCTGATCGGCTTCGGCAAAGCGATGTTGCTCCTCCGGCGCTGCGCAGACGGTGAGGTGAAAGCCAAAACGCGGCGCCATCTCGGCCAGCGCAATGGCCACGGGGCTCGCCCCCATGACGACGAGGTCGGGGCGCGGCAGCATCGGTTCGACGAACACATCCATGCTCCCTTGGCTGGGGCAGGCATTCTTGGCAAAGCGGATGCCGTCGCGCTCCTCGCCCGGCCGCACGCCCTGTTCCGCCAGCAGATCGCGCGGCTGGATCGAGACCAGGCGCGGCTGCCCGTCGGCAAGCGCTTCGCGCGCCGCCTTCAACACCGCCGCCCGGGCGCAGCCGCCACCGATCCAGCCATCGGAAATGGCGCCATCGGCGCGGATGACGGCCTTGGCGCCGGCCTTGGCAGCGGTGACGGAGACTGTCCGCACCACGGTCGCCAGGACAAAGGCCTCGCCCTTGGCCTTGAGGCTGGCGACCAGTTCGATGATTTCCGTGTGTGCCGGCATCATCATCTCCCGTGTCACAGACGAATGAGATAGGGTTCGAGGGCGGCGAGGCTTGCCAGATTATGCGCCGGCGCGAACAGGTCGATATAAGGGAGGGCGGCGGCCATCCCGCGCGCGGTCGGTGCGTAACCCTCCCAGCCGATCAGTGGATTGAGCCAGACGATGCGCCGGCAGCGGCGGCGCAGGCGCTGCATTTCCGCCCCCAGCAGTTCCGGCGGGCTGGTGTCGTAGCCATCGGAAAAGATGACGACGCAGGTCCGCGAATGTAGCACGCGGGCGGCGTGCCAGCGATTGAACGTCGCCAAGGCGTCGCCGGCCCGCGTTCCTCCCCCCACACCCTCGGCCATCAGTCCCAATCTGTCCAAGGCGCGCATCGTGTCCTTCTCGCGCAAGGCGTCGGAGACGTGAACCAGGCGCGTGTGGAACAGAAACGCCTCGGCCTCACGGAAATGATCGAGGAGGCCATGGACGAAGCGCAGGAAGATGCCGGTATAAAGGCTCATCGAGCCGGAGGCGTCGACCAGCAGCACCAGACGCAGCGGCCGCTTCTTCGGCAGACGGTGAACGAGATCGAGCGGTGTCCCGCCGCTCCCCAGGCTCGCATGGATCGTGCGGCGCAGATCGATGCGGGTGCCTTTGCGGGCATTGCGCGTTCGCCGCGTCAGGTTTGCGCGCATGCGCCGCGACAAGCGCTCGGCCAAGGCATGCGCCTTGGCCAATTCGTCCGGATCGGCGATCTTGCGGAAATCCGTTCGCGCCAGCGTCTCAAAACGGCTGGCGCCTTCGCGCCTGCCTTGCGGCGCTGCGTTGTCCGCATCGTTTCCCGGCCCGCGCGCAACATCGGTCGCCAGATCCTGCCCGCCGGATGACGCGGTGGCAGGGCCGAGCAGGCGCTGCGTACTCTGCGTCGCCAGCGCCGCCTGGTTGCTGGTCGCAACGCGGGTCTTGACGCGGCGGCCCAGCCAATAGGCATCGAACAGAGCGTCGAAGCCTTCCCAATCGGAGCGGCGCCCGCATAGCAGCGCCTTCAAGGCGGACCGTGCCGCAGCCGGACGATCAACGCCTTCGGCCGCGATCACGCGCAGCGCGTCGGCGCTTTCGGCAAGGCCGATCTTATAGCCGTTGTCGCGCAAGGTGCGTGCGAAACCAGCGACGCGCCGGCGCAGGGCGACACCCAGATCGGGTATGGCGGCGGCGCTCATCAGGCGACCTTGCCGATCAGCCGGTCGGTCACTTCCGGCGACATCCGGGCGCGGTCTTCGCGGGTCTTCAGCACGCAGGCCAGGGTTTCATAGACCGCCTTGCGGTCCTCCTCCAGGCGGCTGATGCCCAATCCCACCAGTGCCGCGGCCCAGTCGAGCGTCTCGGCGATGCCCGGTACCTTGGTCAGTTCCTGCCGGCGGATCTCCTGCATCAGGCGGGCGATCTGCAGGGCGAGCGTCGTGTCGATACCTGGCTGGCGGGCGAGCAGGATGCGCGCCTCCCGGTCCACATCCGGAAAGTCGAGCGCGTGATAGAGACAGCGCCGCCGCAAGGCGTCGGAAAGCTCGCGCGTGTCATTGGAAGTCAAGACCACGCGTGGGATCGTGGTCGCCGTCACGGTGCCAAGCTCGGGGATCGACACCTGGAAATCCGACAGGACTTCCAGAAGGAAGGCCTCGAACTCCTCATCGGCCCGGTCGATCTCGTCGATGAGCAGGACCGGCGCCACCGGCTGCCGGATCGCTTTCAGCAGCGGCCGTTCGAGGAGATAGCTTTCCGAAAAAACCTGCGCCTCGACGGCATCGGCATCCTGGCCCTCGCGCGCCTTGATCGCCAGCAGCTGGCGCTGATAGTTCCATTCATAGAGCGTGTCGTTGCGGTCCAGCCCCTCATGGCATTGCAGGCGAATGAGCGGAGAGCCATTGAGCGTGGCAAGCGCCTTGGCGATTTCGGTCTTGCCGACACCGGCCGGCCCTTCGACCAGCAGGGGCCGCTTCAGCATGTCCATGAGGACGAGCGCCATCGCCAGCTCGCCATCGGCGATATAGCCGATGGCGGCGAGGCGATCCGCGATGTCCTGCTTGCGATCCATATCTCGAGCAATCAGGCGCCGAGCTTGCGACCCGTTTCCCAGATGCGCCACGCGTCATGCGGCATCTGGATATGCGTGCTGCCTAAGAACTGGAACGCATCGTTGACGGCATTCGAGAAGCAGGGAACACCACCCACATTCGGGCTTTCGCCGACACCCTTGGCACCAATCGGGTGATGCGGCGACGGGGTGACGGTGAAATCGGTCTCCCATTTCGGCGTCTCGACAGCGGTCGGCAGGAAGAAATCCATGAAGGACGCGCCGACCACATTGCCCATGGCGTCGTATTTGATCTCCTGCCCCATGGCGATGGCAAAGGCTTCGGTCAGCCCACCATGCACCTGGCCTTCGATGATCATCGGGTTGATGCGCGTGCCGCAATCGTCCAGGGCATAGAAGCGCCGGATACTGGCGACACCGGTATCGACATCGATATCCATGACGCAGAAATAGGCGCCGAAGGGATAGGTCATGTTGGGCGGATCGTAGTAATTGACCGCTTCCAACCCCGGCTCCAGGCCGGGCGGTGGTGAGTTATAAGACGCCCAGGCGATTTCCTTCATCGACTTCGACCGTTCCGGATTGCCCTTCACGCGGAAGCCGTCGACATCCCATTCGAGATCGTATTCCGACACCTCAAGGAGATGTGCGGCGATCATCTGCGCCTTATTCTTGATCTTGCGCGCCGCCATGGCGATGGCGGCACCGGCAACCGGCGTCGAGCGCGAGCCATAGGTGCCGAGACCATAGGGCGCCGTGTCGGTATTGCCTTCCTCGATCATGATGTCGTCGGCAGGGATGCCAAGTTCGGTGGCGATGATCTGCGCCCAGGTCGTCTCATGTCCCTGGCCCTGGCTCTTCGAGCCCATGCGGGCGATGATCGACCCCGTGGGATGGATGCGGATCTCGGCTGAGTCGAACATGGCGACGCCTAAGATGTCGCAATTCTTCGACGGGCCGGCGCCGACGATTTCGGTGAAGAAGGTGACGCCGATCCCCATGATCTCGCGCGTTTCGCCGCGCTTGAAGGCCGCTTGCTTGGCCTTCTGCTCGGCGCGGAGTTCACGATAGCCGATCGCATCCATGGCCTTCTGCATGGCCAGATGATAATCGCCGCTGTCATATTCCCAGCCCAAAGCCGATTGGTAGGGGAACTGCTCGCGCCGCACGAAGTTTTTGAGGCGCAGATCGGCCGGGTCCATGCCCAGTTTCTGCGCCAGGATGTCCATGGCGCGCTCGATGCAATAAGCGGCTTCCGTGACACGGAACGAACAGCGATAGGCGACACCACCCGGCGCCTTGTTGGTATAGACGCCGTCGACGGAGAGATGCGCCACCGGAAAATCATAGGAACCGGTGACGATGTTCATGAAGCCTGCCGGCCATTTCGACGGATCGGCGCAGGAATCGAAGGCGCCGTGATCGGCCAGCACATGCACCCGCAGGCCGGTGACCTTGCCGTCCTTGGTGGCGGCGATCTCGGTCGTCATGTGATAGTCGCGCGCAAAAGAGGTGGTCGACAGATTCTCGATCCTGTCCTCGACCCATTTCACCGGTTGGCCGGTCACAATCGACGCGACGATGGCGCAGATATAGCCGGCATAGGCGCCGACCTTGTTGCCGAAGCCGCCGCCGATATCGGGGGCGATGACGTGGATCTTGTGTTCCGGAATCTTCGAGAGCAGCGACGCCACCGTGCGGATGACATGCGGCGCCTGGAAGGTGCCGTAGACGGTCAGCTCACCCTTGATCTTGTCGAAGGAGGCGAGGCACTGGCAGGTTTCCAGGGGCGAGGGATGCGTGCGGTGATAGGAGATCATCTCCTTGATCGTCACCTCGGCCTTTTGAAATGCCACATCGGTCGCTTCCTTGTCGCCGACGGTCCATTCGAAGATGTGGTTGTGATGCTTGCGCGGACCATGGGCGCCCGTTGTCTTCCCCTCAAGGTCCGGTCGCAGCACCGGCGCATCCGGGGCCATTGACTTGAACGGGTCGACGATGACGGGGAGCTCTTCATACTCCACATCGATCAGCTGGATGGCGTCATCGGTGATGTAGCGGTTTTCGGCGATGACGAAAGCGATTTCCTGATTCTGGAACGAGACACGGCCATCGGCCAGCACCGCCTGAACGTCACCGGCCAGCGTCGGCATCCAATGCAGACCCAGCGGCTTCAGCTCTTCCGCCGTGATGACGGCGATGACGCCGGGCAGCGCCTTGGCGCGGCTCGCATCGATCTTCTTGATCTTGGCATGGGCGTATTGCGAACGCACGAAATCGCCATGCAGCATGCCGGGCATCTTGATGTCGTCGACATAATTGCCCTTGCCCTGCGTGAAGCGGATGTCTTCGACGCGCTTGCGTTTACAGCCGATGCCTTCGAGCTTGGCTTCGCGCTGCTCTTTGGTGGGGGTCATGTCGTTCATTCCGCGGCCTCCTGATAGGTGCGCCCATTGAGCTTGGCGGCGGCGTATTGAATGGCTTTGACGATGTTCTGATAGCCGGTGCAGCGGCAAAGATTGCCAGCAATGCCGTGGCGAATCTCACTTTCCGATGGGTCCGGATTCTCGGCCAGCAGACCCTTGGCCCGCATCAGCATGCCGGGCGTACAGAAGCCGCATTGCAGGCCATGCATCTGGCGAAAACCTTCCTGCAGCGCATGCAGGGTACCGTCGGCATTGGCAAGGCTCTCCACCGTGTTGACCGTGGTGCCGCTCGCCTGCACCGCAAAAACGGTGCAGGATTTGACCGAGAGGCCGTCGAGTTCCACCGTGCAGGCGCCGCAATGGCTTGTTTCGCAGCCGATATGGGCGCCGGTCAGGTTCATTTCCTCGCGCAGGAAGTGAATGAGCAGCATGCGCGGGTCGACGAAGCGCTGCACCTTCTTGCCATTGACGGTGAGGTTCACCGGCACCTGATCGATTGTCGTCTCACTCATGGTCAAACTCCCTTGGCGCGGGCGAAGGCTTTGGCGAGGGCCCGGGCGGTCATGACGCCCGCCATCTCGCGGCGATACTCGGCCGTGCCGCGCCCGTCGGTCGCTGGATCGGTGATGGCCTTAGCAGCCTCGGCAGCGCGTTTCACGCTCGCGGCATCAAGCGCCGTGCCGATGACGAGCTTGGCGGCATCGGCGGCAAAGAGCGGGGTGGATGCCACATTGGTGAGCGTGATGGCGGCACTCGCCACCTTGCCGCCGCTGACCGTGAGGATCACGGCGGCAGCGGCCGTCGCGTAATCGCCGATCTTGCGCTTCAGCTTCTCATAGGCATAGCCGTGGCCGGCCGGCGGCGCAGGGATGCGCACCGCGATCAGGATCTCGTCCTGCTGCAATGCGGTAAAATAGGCGCCTTCATAGAAGTCACGCGCCGGGATCCGGCGTTCGCCACCGCTCCCTTGCACGACATAGGTGGCGCCCAATGCCTGCATCACCGCCGGCATGTCATTGCCGGGATCGCCATTGGCGACATTGCCGCCCAGCGTCCCTTTATAGCGAATCTGCGGATCGGCGATCTGCAGCGCTGTCTCGCGGATGATCGGCAACTTCGCGGCCAGCAGATCGGATTTGATGAGTTCCGCCTGGGTGGTGGTGGCCCCGATGACGATCTCGCCTCCCTCTTCACGAATACCTTTGAGGTCGGCGATGCCGGCAAGGTCGATGAGATGCTCCGGCGCTGCCATGCGCAGTTTCATCATGGGGATCAGGCTGTGTCCGCCGGCCAAGGGCCGGGCCTCATCGCCATGGGCTTTGAGCACGGCCAGCGCCTCAGACAGGTTTGCCGGCCGGTGATAGGTAAAGGGTCCCGGGATCAAGGTTGTCTCCTCCGTGGAACGGCTGCCGATTGGGTAGCAACTCTTCTTGTTGTTCCAACGATAGAAACCCCGCCTCGGCCGCCTCAACGCGGCGTGCACAAACGGGCCGTTCCGTGCACGAACGGCAGGCTCTCTGAATGAACTGCGTCAGAAAAACTGACTTAGGCCGCGGTTTCGCGCCCATCCAGGCGCTGCTTCAGCCAGGAGCGGCGCGATCGGCTGACCGGCGCCTGATAGGGAATCTTCGCCATCATCGCGACGATGTCGGAATCGGCCGTCTTTTTAATTGCAGCGATCCGATCGAGATTGACGATGTGGCTGCGATGCACGCGGGCGAAGACCGTGGGATCGAGCTGTGCCTCGACCTCGGAAATCGGCAGGGGGCAGAACCAGGAGAGCTCGCCGTCGAAGAGGCTGGTGTAATGCGCCTGCGCCTGGACTGCGACCAGCCGGGCGATGTCGAGCTGCAGCCGCCGGCCGTCTTTTTCCACAGGAAGGGTTTTGTGTTGCGGTGCGGGATGACTCTCGGCGGCTGGCTCCTGGGCAAGCTCCGTCACCACGGCAACCGGCCCCGTCACCGCGACCTCGGCACGGCTGGGAACGAGGGTCAGCAGAAAGAGGCCGGATACGACGAAAGCCACCACCGATACCACGATGGCGAGCAGCCCCGGCGACAAAGCCGGCATGTCGGCCGGCGACATGGCGTCGTGAATCTGCAGCCGCAATCCGGCCATGGCGGTGTAATGCATCGCGGAAATGGCCAGCGCCATCAGCACGGCTGACAAGAGGACCGAGCGCTTGGCGCCGGGGCCGAAGCCGAACCACAGCGCGGTACCGGAAGCGCCGATGCCAATCACGACCGATGCCGCCACGAAAAACGGGTCATGGGTCATATGCGCGCTGGTATGGAGCGCATACATGCCGAGATAATGCATGGTGACGATGCCGCCGCCCATGAAGAGCGAGGCGAGGGCCGCGTGCATGCGGCTCGGCGACAGCGTGCCGACCGCGAATACCGCGAACCCCACCACCAGCACACAGACCAGGAACGAGATCAGGGTCGGCAGCACCAGGAAATCGATGGCGACCGGCAATTCAAGCGCCAGCATGCCAACGAAATGCATGGTCCAGATGCCGAGTGCCAAGGTGAGGGCCGACCCGGTGATGAGGGCGCGCTGCGAGCGCGCCCGCGCGTTACCGATCTGGCGCGCCAGATGAAGCCCGACATAGCTTCCCTGGAACGCCACCAGCAGTGATAGTGCGACAAGCCATGGCGCGTGTGCTGGAACCACCGGTACCTTCCTCCGTTCGGCCGGTTTCCCCAGGCGATCATGCGCCGAAGCACTGGCGCATCAGGGCGATGGGAATGCACCCTAGTCTGGGCGTCTTCACCGGCAGGCGGCCAGTCTAACGTAGCGCCGGATGCCTCACAATCAGAACGGCAACGTCTTGGCGTGGCAGGATTTTCCGAGCACGGAGGCGGCTCTCAATCGGTTGCGGCCAGGGCGGGTTTGCTCCCTTCGGACCAGCCGCCGCCCAACACTTTATATAAGGTGATGAGGTTGGCGGCCTTGTCGAGCCGGGTCGCGATCAGATTCTGCTCGGCCGTATACATCGAGCGCTGCGAATCCAGCACGTCGAGATAGCTCGAGACACCCTTTTTGTAGCGTTCGCTCGACAGGTTGTAGCTGGCCTCGGTCGAGTGGACGAGCGATTGCTGGGCATCCAGCTGCGCATCGATCGTGCCGCGCTGCGCCAGGGCATCCGCCACTTCGCGAAAGGCGGTCTGGATCGTCTTCTCATAGGTCGCGACCTCGATCTTCTTGTCCGTCTTGGCGGCATCGAGATTGGCCTGGTTGGCGCCCATGTCGAAGATCGGCAGAATGATGTCGGGGGCAAAGCCCCAGCCGCCGGTCCCGGCCTTGAACAGCGTCGACATGGCATCGCTCACACTGCCCGAACTCGCCGTCAGCGTGATCTTGGGGAAGAAGGCGGCGCGCGCGGCACCGATATTCGCATTGGCAGCCTTCAAATCGTGTTCGGCCGCGACCACATCCGGCCGGCGCAGCAGCACGTCGGAGGGCAGACCGCCTGGAATGTCGGTCATCGCCGTCACGGGACTGATGCCGCCGTCTGGCAAGGCATCCGCCGGCACCGCGGCACCCAGCAGCAAGGTGAGCGCGTTCAAATCCTGGGCCACCGCCGTCGTATACTGGGCGATGTCGAGCCGCGCCGTGTCGACGCTGGTCTCGGCCTGGTGGACGTCGAGCTCCGAGGCAATGCCGCTTTCGAACGTTCGCTTGGTGAGGTCGAGTGAGTTCTGCTGGCTGGCCAACGTGTCCTCGGCCAGCTTCAACTGCTCCTGATCGGCCTGTAACGTCAGATAGGCAGTCGCCACCTCGGCGATGAGGCTGATCTGGGCTGCGTGCATCGTCTCGACGGTCGAGAAATACTGTTCCAACGCCTGTTCGTTGAGGCTGCGGATGCGGCCGAAAAGATCCAACTCATAGGCGCTGATGGTCACCTGTGCGGCATAGGACTTGGTCGTTGTGGCAACGCCGGTCGCGGAATTGCGGCGTCCGGTACGGGTGATGTCGGCATTGGCATTGGCATTCACGGTCGGCAGCAAATCTGCCACCGACACGCGGTACTCGGCCTGCGCCTTCTCGATGTTGAGCGTCGCGATGCGCAGGTCGCGGTTGTTGCGCAGCGCCAGTTCGATCACCTGGCGCAGTTTGTCGTCGACGAAGTAGTCCTGCCAGGCAATGTCGGCCAAGGCCCGCTGGCTGCTGGTCGATGCCGGAAGATAAGCGGGGCCTGTCGGCCAGGTGTTCGCCACCGGGGCTGCTGGCTGATCGTAGTCAGGGATCAGCGAGCAGCCGCCGAGCAAAGCGGCGATGACGGCAAGGGATGCAAGGTGTTTCATGTCAGTGGACTCCGTCGCTCGCCGCTTCGGCGTTTGCTAAGCGCTGTTGCGCTGGCTTGCCTTTGAAGACACGGCGAATGATCACGAAGAAGAGGGGGATGAAGAAAATGCCAAGGACGGTCGCCGACAACGTACCGCCGACGACACCGATGCCGATGGCGTTCTGGCTGCCGGAGCCGGCGCCATTGCTGACCGCCAGCGGAAAGACGCCGAGGATGAAAGCCAGCGACGTCATCAGGATCGGCCGCAGACGCAAGCGCACGGCCTCCAATGTCGCCGCCACCAGTTCCTTGCCGCCGTCATGCAGTTCCTTGGCGAATTCGACGATGAGGATCGCGTTCTTCGCCGAGAGGCCAATGGTCGTCAGCAGGCCGACCTGGAAATAGATGTCGTTGGACAGGCCGGCAAGCTTGGCCGCCGCCAGGGCGCCGAAGACGCCGAGCGGCACCACCAGCATTACGGCCGCCGGAATCGACCAGCTCTCGTAGAGAGCGGCGAGACACAGGAAGACCACCAGCAGTGAAATCGCATAGAGTGCCGGCGCCTGCGACCCGGTCAGCTTTTCCTGATAGGAGAGACCGGTCCATTCGTAGCCGATGCCGACGGGCAGTTTCTCGGCCACGCGTTCGGCCGCCGCCATGGCCTCGCCCGACGAATAGCCGGGGGCCGCCTGTCCCTGGATTTCCAGCGAGGACATGCCGTTATACCGTTCAAGGCGTGGCGAGCCATATGTCCAATGTGCCGTGGCAAAGGCCGAGAAGGGCACCATCTCGTCTGTGCTGTTGCGCACATACCACTTGGCGACATCTTCAGGTGCCATGCGGAAAGGGGCATCGGCCTGCACATAGACCTTCTTGACGCGGCCGCGATCAAGGAAGTCGTCGACATAGCTGCCGCCCCAAGCCGTGCTGATCGCGTCGTTGATATCGGCCGACGAAACGCCCAAGGCACCGGCCTTGGCAAGATCGACATCAAGGCGGAATTCCGGCGTGTCGTCTTGGCCATTGGGCCGGACGGCTGCCAACGCGGGTTCCTGGGCTGCCAGGCCCAGGAACTGATTGCGCGCGGCGATGAGGGCGTCGTGCCCCAAACCGCCACGGTCCTGCAATTGCAGATCGAAGCCGGTGGCATTGCCCAGTTCCTGCACGGCCGGCGGGGCGAAGACGAAGACCTTGCCGTCGCGGATCTGTGCGAAGGCCGCCATGGCCCGGCCGATGATCGCCGGGGCTTTCAGCGCTACGCTGCTGCGTTCGTCCCAGTCTTTGAGGCTGATGAAGACGGTGCCGGTGTTCTGGCCGCTGCCGCCGAAGCCGAAGCCGGCAACGGCGAAGACCGAATTGACGCTGTCCTTCTCCGCCTTCAGGAAGTGTTCTTCCACCTGCTTCAGCACCGCCAGGGTCCGTTCCTGCGTGGCGCCCGCCGGCAATTGCACCTGGGCAAAGAGGATGCCTTGGTCTTCCTCGGGCAGGAACGATGTCGGCAGGGTTACGAACAGTGCCGCCATCGCCGCGCCGATCGCCAGATAGATGACCAGGAAGCGCTTGCCCCGGTTCAAGATTCCCCCGACCGCCCCCTGATAGCCATGGGTACCGGCCTCGAAGGCGCGGTTGAACCAGCCGAACGGTCCGCCCCGCTCTGTCGGCGTGGTGTGGGTTGCCGGCTTCAACAATGTGGCACACAGCGCCGGCGTCAGGATCATCGCCGTCATGACCGACAAGGCCATGGCCGCCACGATGGTGACCGAGAACTGCCGGTAAATGACACCCGTCGAACCGCCGAAGAAGGCCATCGGCACGAAGACGGCGGAGAGCACCAGCGCGATGCCAATAAGAGCGCCCGTGATCTGGCTCATGGACTTGCGCGTGGCTTCGCGCGGCGGCAATCCTTCCTCTGCCATCACGCGCTCGACATTCTCAACGACGACAATAGCGTCGTCGACCAGCAGGCCGATCGCCAGCACCATGGCGAACATGGTGAGCGTGTTGATCGAATAGCCGAAGACGGCGAGGATCCCGAACGTGCCGAGCAGCACCACCGGGACCGTGATGGTGGGGATCAAAGTCGCGCGGAAATTCTGCAGGAAGACAAACATCACGACGAAGACCAGGGCGATGGCTTCGAGCAAGGTCTTCACCACTTCCTCGATCGAGACCGTGACGAAGGGTGTCGTGTCATAAGGATAGACCGTCGACATGCCGGCCGGGAAGAAGGCGGAAAGCTCGGCAATCCGCGCCTTCACGGCACTGGCCGTCTCCAGCGCATTGGCGCCGGTCGCCAGCTTGATGGCAAGGCCGGTGGCCGCGCGTCCGTTAAAGCGCGAGACGACGTCATAGCTTTCGGAACCAAGCTCAACCCGCGCCACATCGCCGATCCGCACCGTGGAACCGTCGGTATTGGTGCGGAGCAGGATGTTGCGAAACTGTTCCGGCGTCTGCAGGCGCGACTGCGCCGTGATGGTGGCGTTGAGCTGCTGTCCCTTCACATAGGGCGTACCACCGATCTGGCCGGCCGCAACTTGCGCGTTCTGCGCCTCGATGGCGGTGCTGACATCATCCGGCGTCAGTTTGAAACTGTTGAGCTTGTCCGGATCAAGCCAGATGCGCATGGCATATTGCGCGCCAAACAACTGCACGTCGCCCACACCATCGACGCGGGCGATCTGGTCCTGCAGATTGGCCGCGGCATAGTCGGACAGGTCGGCCTGGGTCAGCTCATCGCTGCTGGAAACCAGGCCGATCACCATCAGGAAGTTATTGGCGGCCTTGGCCACCGTGATGCCCTGCTGCTGCACCGCGCTGGGCAGCAGCGACGTCGCCAACTGCAGCTTATTTTGCACCTGCACCTGGGCGATATCGGCATCCGTGCCGGCGGCGAAAGTCAGGCGGATATTGGCGCTGCCATCGGACCCGCTGGTCGAGGACATATAGATGAGGTTGTCGATCCCCTTCATCTTCTGCTCGATCACCTGGGTGACCGTGTCCTCCAGCGTCTGTGCCGAAGCACCGGGATAGCTGGCGCTGATCGAGACCGAGGGCAGGGCGATCTGCGGGTATTGCATCACCGGCAGTTTCAGGATGGCCAATCCGCCACCCAGCATGATGACGATGGCGATGACCCAGGCAAAGATCGGCCGGTCGATAAAGAAACGAGCCATGATGTCGCTCCCTTACTGTGCCACGGGCGATGCGGCGGCGGCATCGATGGCCTTGACCGCGATACCCGGCTTGATGTTCTGAAAACCATCGATGATGAGGCGGTCACCGGCCTGCAAGCCGCTGCCGACCAGCCATTGGTCGCCGATCGTGCGCTCGGTCTTCACCGCGCGCTGCTCGACCTTCTCGCCGTTGCCGACGACATAGGCATAAGGCTCACCCTTGGCATCGCGCATCACCGCCTGTTGCGGTGCCAGGATCGCCTGGTCGTTGCTGCCCTCGTCCAGGATGGCGCGCACATACATGCCGGGCAGCAGGTCATGCTGCGGATTGGGGAAGATGGCGCGCAGCGTGATGCTGCCGGTGCTCTGGTCGACCGTGACATCCGAGAATTGCAGAGTGCCCTTCTCGGCATAGGTGCTGCCGTCTTCCAGCAGCAGCGTCACATCCGCCTGGTTGTCGCCGCTATGCGTGATCCGGCCCTCGGCCAGATCGCGCTTCAGGCGCAGATATTCGGCGCTGGTCTGCGTCACATCGACATAGATCTGGTCGAGATCCTGGATGGTGGCGAGCGCCGTGGTCTGGCTGGCGGTCACCAAGGCACCTTCGGTGACGCTCGATTTGCCGATACGGCCGGAAATTGGTGCTGTGATCTTGGTATAGGCCAGGTTGATCTCCGCCGTCTTCACGGCGGCGGCGTTGAGCGCGATATCCGCCTGCGCTGCCTTCAGCGAGGCGACGGCGTCGTCGTAATCCTGCTTGGCGACGGCGTTGATGCCGACCAGTTCGTCATAGCGCTTGGCCTTCGACTGCAGCGAGACGACGTTCGCCTTGGCCTTAGCGAGCGAGGCGCGGGCGCTGTCGAGCGAGGCCTGATAGGTGGCGGGGTCGATCTGGTAAAGCACGTCGCCTTGCGCGACATCGCCGCCCTCGGTGAAGAGGCGTTTCTCGATGATGCCGCCGACCTGGGGCCGCACTTCCGAAACCAGGAAGGCGGAGGTCCGGCCGGACAATTCGACCTGCACCGCCACATTCTGCGGTGCCAGGGTTTGCACGCCGACGGCGGGTGGCGGCACCTCGGTGGGCACGTTGGCGCTCGGTTGGTCACAGGCCGCAAGCACGAGCGCCATCCCCATCGAAAGCATTAAAGCATTGAAATTCATAATTCTTTCTCTCCAGTGTCACAGGCCTTGCAAGGCCAGACATCTATCGACATAATTTAGAATGAGCGTTCGAACTAGAAAATATAGAATGATTGCTCTAATTTCCAGCTACTTTTTTGCATGGCGCTCTGCAACAGTGCGGCGCGTCGCGCTGGGAATCGGCCCGATTGGGGGGAGTTCATGAGCAAAGACAAGGAGATGCCGCGCCCGGCGCGGGAGGAACGCAACGCTGCACGGCGCCAGCAGGTGCTGGAAGCGGCACAGGATTGTTTTCTCCGCCGCGGCTTTCACGGCGCCAGCATGGCCGAGATATCGGCGGCGGCCGGGATGAGCGTCGGCCACATCTATCACTACTTCCAGAACAAGGATGCGATCATCGCCGCCATCATCGAGCAGGGCGTGCAGCACATCGCCGACGACTTCGCCGAGATCGGCCGGGGATCCGACATCATCGCCGGGATGATCGAGCATGCCGGCGCGGTTGTGCGGCGCCAGTTGGATGGCAAAGGCCCCTCGCTCTCGGCCGAGATTTTCGCCGAGGCCTCGCGCAATGCCACCGTGCGCAAGGTGTTGGAGGAGGCTGACAAGAAAGTGCACGGCATCGTCCGCGACACGATCGCAAAAAGCGGGCATATGCCGGCCGATGCGGCGACCCTTGATGCGCGGATGGAATTGATCGGCGCGATCTTCGATGGGCTCGAGATGCGGATGATCCGAAACCCGAATCTGCCCCGGGACGCCGTGCTCGCCGAACTGCCGCGCCTGATGCGCTATTTGCTGCTGGGCCGCGCCGATGAGGATGCTAAAGTCTGATCCGCGAACTCGCAAAAGGATTGGATCGTGGCAAAGCAGGACGGGCAAATTCGCATCGGCATCGGTGGCTGGACCTTCGAACCCTGGCGTGGGCCCTTTTATCCGGCAGGCTTGGCGCAGAAGCGCGAGTTGGAATATGCCAGCGGCAAGCTGACTTCGATCGAAATCAACGGCACCTATTACGGTTCGCAAAAGCCGGAGAGCTTTGCCAAATGGCATGACGAGACGCCGGACGATTTTGTTTTCGCGCTCAAGGGTCCGCGCTTTGCCACCAATCGCCGCGTGCTGGCCGAGGCCGGTTCGTCGATCGAGAAGTTCCTCTCCAGCGGCATCACCCGTCTCAAGAACAAGCTTGGGCCCATCAACTGGCAGTTCATGGGGACGAAGAAGTTCGATCCCGCCGATTTCGAAGGCTTCCTTAAACTGCTCCCCGACAGCCATGACGGCATCAAGCTGCGCCACGCCATCGAAGTGCGCCATGACAGCTTCAAGGTGCCGGAATTCATCGACCTTGCCCGCAGCTACAAGGTCGCCGTGATCACCGCGGCCGATGGCGATTATCCGCAGATTGCCGATCTCACCGCACCCTTCGCGTACCTACGCATCATGGGGACGACGGAGGGCGAGAAGCTGGGCTATGCCAAGAAGGCACTCGATCTCTGGGCGGCGCGTGCCAAGGCGCTGGTCAAGGGCGAGGTGCCGGACGGACTGGAAACGGCCAGCAACAAGCCCGGGCGCAAAGGTCCGGGCGATGTCTTTCTCTATGTCATCAGCGGCCACAAGGTCCTGAACCCCGCCGCCGCAATGGCCTTGATCGAGCGACTGCAAAAATAGCGCCCGTTCCGACCGGAAAAATTCCGGAATAGACCCTCCCGATCGCCCCCAAACGCCAAAAATTCTGGCGAAACCTCCGCGTCTGCGCTTTTCCGGCAAATAGCCACTTCCAGCCGCTGCGAATTTGAACCTAATGCCTCCCGCCAACGCCCAATCGGCAATCGGGGACATCGCCGCGGGGCGTCAAGCTACCCACCAACGCGACCTTCGATGACCAAGCCGCTTCCGGCCCATCCGGGAGATCGGTGACATGTGCTCAGGAGACGGACGATGGCGATCGATGCATTGAAGGATCTCGACCGGGTTGCTCACGGCGCTGCAGCCGGCAACGTGATCACGGGCGCGGGTACGCTCAGCGCCAATGCTGGCAAGGACAGCCCTGGCGTCGCCCCCAATCTGATCACCAAGATTCAATATGAAGCAACGATGGCCAGCGTCGTGGCGGGGGGCGTCGACATCAACGGCTTGTTCGGAACCCTGCATATCAACCCAGATGGCAGCTACACCTATGCGCGCTATGAAGCCGACATCTACAATGCGGGTGCTCCTGATATCGGCGATGTCGATACCTTTACCTATACCTTGACCGACAAGAACGGGGCCAACGACACTGCGACACTCACGATCGAGCTGTTTCCGGTCACGACAACCACCCCCGACAAGGCCGGCGTCCATCTCGGCACGGCATATGACGATTTCATCACCGCGGGCGGCGATTTTGGACTGGATGCCAACGCCAGCGGCTTCACCGTTGTCGATGGCGGTGACGGTCAGGACAAAATCGTCGGTCAACAGTTTTCCGGCAACCACCTGATTGGCGGCGCAGGCAATGATTGGCTCATTGGCGGTGACAAGGACGACATGCTGGACGGTGGCGTCGGCGCGGACAAGATCGAGGGAGGCGCTGGCGTCGATACCGTGACATATGCCGCCTCCAAGATCGGCGTCACTGTCGATCTCTCGGACTCAGCCAACAATTCGGGCGGCGCGGCCGGTGATATCCTGGATGACATCGAAAACGTGGTCGGCAGCGCTTTCAACGATCTCATCCTCGGCAACAATACCAAGAACAACTTGGACGGTGGCGCCGGCAACGACACGCTGTCCGGCGAAGATGGTAACGATCAGCTCTACGGCGGTCTGGGCAACGATACGCTGGACGGCGGTATTGGCGCTGACCAGATGTGGGGTGGTGCCGGCGCCGACGTCTTCATGGGTGGTGCGGATACCGATACCGTCTCCTATTCGGATTCGAAGGCCGGCATCGTTCTCAACCTCGCCGATACCAGCAAAAGCACCGGTGACGCCAAGGATGACAGCTACGTGCAGGTCGAGAAATTCGTCGCATCGAGCTTCAGCGACGTCATCACAGCCAGCAATTTCGGTAGCAACGTGGCTGGCGGCGGCGGCAACGACACGATCACTGGTGGGTCCGCCAAGGATGTGATTGCCGGCGACGATGGCGACGACCAGATTGATGGCGGCGCCGGCAACGATGCGATCGATGGCGGTGACGGCAACGACGTCATCAAGGGCGGTGCCGGCAATGACACGCTTGAAGGCGGCCTGGGCAGAAACGAACTGGAGGGTGGCGCTGGCGCCGACCAATTGATCGGTGGCGGCACGACCGAACTCGATTTCGCCAGCTATCGAAATGCCCTGGCTGCGGTATCGGCTTGGCTGGGTGCCCCGGTCCTCAATTCTGGCGAAGCTGACGGCGACATCTATACCGACATCGAAGGTCTGATCGGCTCCAAATTCGACGACTCGCTCATGGGCGGCAATCTCGATGATGTGATCTATGGCGGCGCCGGCAACGACCAAAGCTCCGGCGGCGGCGGTGCCGACCTGATCTATGGCGAAGCCGGCGACGACCAGCTCTCGGGTAGCGCCGGTATCGACAAGCTCTATGGCGGTCTTGGCAACGACAAGCTCTATGGCGGCACCGAGGCCGACGTTCTCGATGGCGGCGCCGGCGCCGATCTGCTGGACGGCGAAGCCGGTGACGATCTGGCCAGCTACGAAAGTGCAACGGCAGGTGTCACCATCAATCTTCTCAATGCAGCACTCAGCACGGGTGACGCCAAGGGCGATACCTATATCGAGATCGAGAAGATTGTCGGTTCCAATTTCGCCGACAAGTTCACCGGTGACGACGGCGCCAACGTCTTCTTTGGCCAGGGTGGCATCGACAATTTCGCCGGTGGCAAGGGCGAGGATGCCGCCGGTGGCGGCGAGGGTAACGATATTCTGTCGGGCGGTGACGACAACGATACGCTGGATGGGGAAGCCGGCGACGATCAGCTCTCTGGCGATGCCGGCAATGATATCCTCTATGGCGGTAGCGGCAAGGACAAGCTGCTGGGTGGAGTCGGCAATGACGACCTCAACGGCGACGCTGATGATGACAATCTCGAAGGTGGCGATGGCGACGATGTGCTGAAGGGCGGAACCGGCAACGACAAGCTCTATGGCGGCGTTGGCAGCGATACGCTGGTAGGTGGCGCGGATGATGATTTGCTGGAGGGCGGGGCCGACAATGACGAACTGCTGGGCAGCGGCGGCAACGACAAGCTGCTGGGGGGGCTTGGTAACGACACGCTCTACGGCGACGGCAATGACGACACGCTGGATGGCGGCGACGGGGTGGATGAACTGAATGGCGGCAGCGGCAATGATGCGCTCCTTGGCGGTATCGGCGACGACACGCTGAACGGGGGTTCGGAAGACGACCAGCTCGATGGCGGCGCTGGCAAGGACGCATTGGACGGCGGGACCGGCAATGACAAGCTGCTGGGTGGCGTTGATGACGACACATTGGTCGGCAATACGGGCGACGACTATCTGGATGGCGGCGACGGTGTCGACACCCTGTCCGGCAATGATGGTGACGATGTTCTGCTCGGCGGGAAGGGCGACGATACCCTGAACGGCGGCAACAACGATGATCTGCTCGAAGGCGGTATTGGCGCGGATACCTTCATTGGCGGCGGTGGTTTCGACACCGTTACCTACCGCAACGCCACGGCAGCCGTGATCGCTGATCTGATGATCGCGGCCAACAACACGGGCGAGGCTCAAGGCGACAGCTACACCACGGTCGAAGCTCTGGCGGGCAGTAAATTCGCCGATACGCTCACCGGCAATGCCAATGCCAACACTCTTTCCGGCGGCGCCGCAAATGACATTCTGTCCGGTGGCGCCGGCATTGATACGCTGATCGGCGGTGCGGGGGCCGACAAACTCGATGGTGGCGCGGATGTCGACAGTGCCAGCTATATAGATGCGCTGGCCGCGGTGACGGTAAATCTGGGCGATCTCAGCAAGAATCTGGGTGATGCCAAGGGCGATACCTATACGCTGATCGAATGGATCGCCGGCAGCAATTTCAACGACACGCTGATCGGCGACACGGCGGACAATACGCTCAGCGGCGGCTCGGGCAATGACGCCGTTTCCGGCGGACTGGGCGATGATGACCTCTATGGCGAAATCGGTGACGACACGCTGGAGGGTGGCGCGGGCAAGGATGCCCTGTATGGCGGCGACGGCAATGACATTCTGATCGGTGGCGCTGACGCCGACGCCTTGTTCGGTGGCGATGGATATGCCGATATCGCCAGCTATGGCAACCTCCTGGTGGGAATCACCATTGATCTTGCCAATGCCGCGAACAGCACAGGTGACGCCAAGGGCGATACCTATGACGGCATCGAACTCATCGAGGGCACCCAGGGCGACGACATCATCACCAACGGGGATGTCTCGGGTGTGGGCGGCTTGCGCGGTGGCAAGGGCAACGACGTCATCACCGGTGGTGCCAGCAATGACTACATCTTTGGTGGCGACGGCAACGACACGATCGTCGGTGGCGACGGCAGCAATCAATTCTACGGTGGTGCCGGCAATGACACGATGACCGGCGGCAAGGATGACGACGTCTTCTATGCCGATGCCGGTGCCGACAAGATCAACGGCGGCAACGGCACGTCCGACCGCGTATCATTTCAGCTATCGACGGTCGGCGTGACGATGGACCTCGCCAATGCCGCTGCCAACACCGGCTTTGCCCTTGGCGATACCTACAGCGCGATTGAGACCTTTGAAGGATCGTTGCTGGCCGACAAATTCTATGGTTCCACCGGCGCCGATCAGTTCTATGGAGGCTTGGGGGCCGATATCCTGGACGGGCGCGAAGGCAACGACCAGCTCTTGGGCGAGGCCGGTGCGGACACGCTGACCGGCGGTCTCGGCAACGATATGATGTGGGGTGGCGATGACGGCGACGCGCTGGATGGCGGCGCCGGCAATGACAAGCTTTACGGCGAGGGCGGAAATGACAAGCTCGATGGCGGGGAGGGCAATGACCAACTCTTCGGCGGCGCCGGCAACGATACGCTGCTGGGCGGCCTGGGCATCGACACCCTCACCGGCGGTGCCGATAACGACTCGCTGACCGGCGGTGCCGGCGATGATGTGCTGAGCGGGGAAGACGGCAACGACACGTTGCTCGGCGGATTGAACGACGACACGCTTTCTGGGGGCATCGGCAATGACTCGCTGAAGGGCGAGGACGGCAACGACATTCTCGAAGGCGAGGCCGGCAACGATACCCTCGATGGCGGGATCGGCAATGACGAACTCTATGGTGGCGACAACAACGACACGCTGACCGGCGGCGATGGCAATGACCATCTGGAAGGTGGGGCCCATAGCGACAGCCTGACCGGCGGCCTCGGCAACGACGTCCTGCTGGGTGGCGACGGCAACGACGTCCTCGTCGGTAGCGATGGCAACGATCATCTGGAAGCTGGACTGGGTGTCGACAAATTGACCGGCGGCGCCGGGGCCGACGAATTCGTCCTCCGGATGTACGAAATGGATAACGACACCATTGCCGATTTCAAAGCCGGGGAGGACAAGCTGGTCTTTGCCGACATCTTCGACGGCGCCGGCGATGGACTGCAGGACCTGCTGGCCGCGGACATTCACGCGATCAGCGCCGGCGCGAGCCTGACGATCTATCAGGGTGACAATGTCGTTGCCACCCTGACCGGCTGGACCGGACCGCAGATCACCTCGACGCAGGATTTCGTCTGGGCCATGGGTGGCGATCTGGTCATCGAATACAGTTAGAGAGGTTTGTCGCCGGACCCCTTGCGCCAGAGATCGATGCCGCCATCCGTGGCGAGGGCGTCGATCTCCTTGAGGTCGCCGGCACTGAAGCTGAGATTCTTAAGGGCACCCAGCGAGTCTTCCAGCTGCGCCACATTGCGGGCGCCGATGAGGGCCGAGGTGATGCGCGGGTCTTTGAGCACCCAGGCGATCGCCATTTGCGCCAGGCTCTGCCCGCGCTTCTCGGCAATCGCATTGAGGCCGCGGATGCGCTTGAGATTCTCCTCATTGAGGAAACCCTGCTGCAACGACCCGTTGAGCGCCGCCCGCGAATCCGCGGGCACGCCTTTGAGATATTTGTTGGTCAGCATGCCCTGTGCCAGCGGCGAGAAGGCGATACAGCCCATGCCCAGTTCCTGAAGCGTCGCCAGCAACCCGTCCTCGACCCAGCGGTTGAGCAGCGAATAGCTTGGCTGATGGATGAGGCAGGGTGTCCCCAGATCCTTCAATATCGCCTGCGCCTTCCTGGTCGCCTCGGGCGAGTAGGAGGAGATCCCGACATAGAGCGCCTTGCCGGAACGGACGGCGTGGTCGAGCGCCAGCATCGTCTCCTCGAGCGGCGTTTCAGGATCAAGCCGGTGCGAATAGAAGATGTCGACGTAATCGAGGCCCATGCGCTTCAGGCTCTGATCGAGGCTGCCCAGCACATATTTGCGCGAGCCCCATTCGCCATAAGGTCCAGGCCACATCAGATAGCCGGCCTTGGTCGAGACGACGATCTCGTCGCGATAGGGGCTGAAGTCATCGGCGAATATCCTGCCGAAATTCTCCTCCGCCGAACCCGGCGGCGGCCCGTAATTGTTGGCAAGATCGAAATGGGTGACACCGAGATCGAAGGCGCGGCGCAAGACGGCGCGCTGTGTTTCCAGGGCATCGACACCGCCAAAATTCTGCCACAGCCCCAGCGAGATCGCCGGCAGCTTCAGCCCGCTCTTGCCCGTGCGGCGATAGAGTGTGGGCTCGTAGCGGTTTTCGGCGGCAACATAGGGCATCGGGAATCCTCACGTGACAGAAACGCATGTTGAAGGCGCCATCATAGAAAGGCGCCCGCGATAGCTCAATCGTTCTGGGGGCGATCAGGCGGCGATGTTGACCGGAAGGTCGATCAGCACCCGGAAGGAGTTCGAGGATGCTTCGTAATGCAGCGATCCGTCATGGGCCTCGACGATCGCCTTGGCGATGGGCATTTCGAGGCCCAGACCGTGGGCGACGCGGCTGAGGCCCAGTTCCCCCTGCACGAAGGGATCGAGGGCCGGCGTGGTCGCTGCGGCATCGTTACTGGCCGGGACCAGCTGATCGACCAGGGCATGATCCCGGTGGCCGATCGTGATATGCGCGCGGCCGCCGCGATGGCTGACGGCGATCTCAATTGGCTTCTCGCCCGAGAGTTTCTTGCGCCCATGCAGGATGGTGTTGAACAGTGCCTGCCGCAGCCAAGCCTCGTCGGCACAGATCATCACATCCTGCGCGGGCAGGGTGGTGGTCAGTTCCTGCCGCACACCGGATTTCGCGTCGTGATTGATCTGCCGCTTGATGCTGGTGACGCTGTCAGCCACCAGCAGGCGCAGGTCGAACTCGGCTGGCGATAAGGCAAGCTTCCCGGCCGAGATCTTCGACATGTCGATGGTCTGGTTGACCAAGGTGAGGAGATGCTTGCCCGCTTCCAGGACTTCATCCGTCCATGCCGTGAGTTCGTGGTCGTGAGTCTTGCCGGCGCGCGATCTCATCAGTTCCGAAAAACCGATCACCGCATTGAGCGGCGTGCGCAGTTCATGTGTCACGACGGCGAGGAACGTGTCTTTGACACGGCTCGCCTGATCGACGCGCAATCGGGCTTCGCGCTCGCGCTCGCGGGATGCTTCGATCTGCTTGATGTTGCGCAGCAGAAGGCCGATGAGCGCGATGCCGGAGAGGATGGCGACCGCCATGACGCCGGCGGCTTTCAATTGTGCCTCGACCAGTTCTTCCTTCTGCCGGTCGGGATTGCTGTGCAGCATGACGTCCTGCACCCAGGAGCGGATGGGTGAGTCGAGCAGCGCCAGCTGGTTGAAGGCCGCCTTGCGCGTGTCTTCATCCTTGGTCGCCATGGCCTGCTTCACCGACGAATCCTGTGCCGTCAGCGCGTCGAGATCGGCGATCAGCTTGTCGTAGCTGGCGTCGCTCGCCAATTCGGTCGGATCGGTTTCCTGCTTCAGCACGCGGATGCGAGTCTGGAAAACCGAGAAGCGCGTCTCGAGGAAACTCGCTGGCACAGATTGCGTGAGGCCGGCATAGCCGTTGAAGGCGTGCTTGAATTGCAGGTATTCGATTTCAAGCTGGGCTGCGGCCCATGCCACATTCTTCAAGCTGCGATGGGCATCAAGGGCGCTGCTGACCAGGATTTGCACGCTGAGGCCGATCGCCAGCAGGAAGCTGCCGACGACCATTACGACGAGCCAATACCTGCGCGCTGTACTCATGCGACGTGGTGATGTCCGTTGTCGACGCAGCCTGCCGATGCGACTACCCCATCGTGATAGGGCTGCGTAATCCCCTTAACGAACTATTAACCTTAAAAGCCGAGTCGCGTCAAAGCCTTCTAGGCGCCTGACCAAAAAGGGAAAATTCGGAGGAATCGCTCGACCGCGAATGGATTCCAAGAGCTAAATGGGATAATTATCCTTGTCGCAAAGACGTTTAAGAGCCGCTTAGAAACCGAGTTCGGTCAAAGCCGGGTGATCATCCGGCCGGCGGCCGAGTGGCCAATGAAAGCGGCGGTCGCTTTCCTTGATCGGGCCGTCGTTGATGCTGGCGATGCGCCGCTGCATCAGGCCATGGGCGTCGAACTCCCAGTTCTCGTTGCCATAGGAGCGGAACCATTGGCCGCTATCGTCATGCCATTCATAGGCAAAGCGGACGGCAATGCGGTTGCCGTGGAAGGCCCAAAGTTCCTTGATCAGGCGATAGTCGAGCTCGCGCTGCCATTTGCGGGTCAGGAAAGCTTCGATCTCGGCCCGGCCGCGGATGAATTCGGCACGGTTGCGCCACTGGCTGTCCGGCGTGTAGGCGAGCGCCACACGCGCGGGATCGCGGCTGTTCCAAGCATCTTCGGCAAGCCGCGCCTTTTGTGCAGCGGTTTCCTCCGTGAAGGGCGGCAGCGGGGGACGATCCATCTTCCTCTCCTTGAACAGCGAAGGCAGCATTATAAGCGGGTGTCGGTGAAATGGCGAACGCGATAGGTTGATCCGCGCCGCAATCTTCAGTCAAATGCGCGCGGACAAAAAATTGTGGGGATCGACGTGCCAAGCAATCCGGTGATCAAGTTCAACCTCGACGGTAACAATGGTGAAGGTCTGGCCGTGTGGCCGGCCATTCCGGCGGACGAACTCACTGCCGGCAATCCGGTGCAGCGCGGCGTCGAATTTTTCAATGACCCGAAAATCGGCCTCAGTGCCGGTCTTTGGGATTGTACGGCCTTCACGACCAAGATGGCTCCCTATCCGGTCAACGAGTTCATGATCGTCCTCGAAGGCAGCGTCACCATGGTCGAACCGGGCGGCCTCGAGACCACGATCGGTGCCGGCGAGGCTTTCGCCATCCCCAAGGGCACGGTCTGCCAATGGCGGCAGTCCGGTTATATGAAGAAGTACTACGTGATCTTCGACGACGCCTCGGGCGCGGATCCCGCCAAGGCCAGTGCGCAGAAGATCCTGAAGATCGATATCAATGCGGCGCGTGAGCCCAGCCCCTCGCCGGCACCCGAATTGCTGCTCAGCCCCAATCCGACGCAGACCGGGCGCAACTGGATCGAGGACGCGACCGGCCAATGGACCATGGGTGTCTGGGATTCGACGCCCTATCGCCGCAAGGCCATTCCGTTTCCGCGCCACGAGCTGATGCATCTGCTGGAAGGCTCAGTGACATTGTCGACGCCCGACGGCTGGCACGAGACCTATCGTGCCGGCGACACCTTCTTTGTACCGATGGGCGCCAATGTCGAATGGCACAACACCGAATATGTGAAGAAGTACTATTGCATCATGATCCCGAAGGGGTGAGGGGCATCGCCCCTCACGCGACCTCGGCGAAGGCAGTTTCCAGCACCTGCATCAGGAAATCGGCGTTGGTGTCGGTGAAGATCATGCCGGGGCGCATCTTGATGACGTTGTCATGGGGGCCGTCGGTGCCGAGCAGCACGCCGAGCTGGCGGCATTTTTCGACGATGCGGCCGGCATAATCGGTGGCCGGCACCTTGGTCATGCGGTCCTCGACCAGTTCGATGCCCAGCATGAGGCCCTGGCCGCGCACGTCGCCGATGCGGTCGTGGCGGTCCATCAGCTTTGACATGCGCGCGATCAGGCTTTGCCCCAGACGAGTCGCGTTGGCGAGGAGGCGATCGCGTTCCAGAATCTCCAGCACCTTCAAGCCCACGGCACATGACACGGGATTGCCGCCGAAGGTGTTGAAATATTCCATGCCGTTGAAGAAGGCGTCGGCGATCTCGCGCGTCGTCACCATCGCCGCCATGGGGTGGCCGTTGCCGATGGGCTTGCCCATGGTGACGATGTCCGGCACGGCATCATGGGAATCGAAGGCCCACATATGCGAGCCCACACGGCCGAAGCCGATCTGCACTTCGTCGGCGATGATGACCGCACCGGCTTTGCGCGCCGCGGCGTAGGCTGCCTTGAGATAGCCTTGCGGCAGCACGATCTGCCCGGCGGAGCTTGGCAGGGATTCGGCGATGAAGGCCGCGGGCTTATGGCCGGCTTGCGCCAACTGGTCGATGGCCGTGGTGACACTGGCGGCATAGCGCGCGGCGATCTCCGCCTTGGGCCAATCGGCCGGCGCCCGGTAGGCGTCGGGCAGCATCGCTTCGCCGGTCGTTGCCGGCCGGCCCTTGCCGCCCTTGCGTTTATACTTGTAGGGGCTGATCTCGATCAGCGACGACAGATGGCCATGATAGGCCCAGTCGAGCGCCACCGTCCCTTGCGCCTGCGTATAGTTGCGCGCGAGACGCAAGGCGAGGTCGTTCGCCTCCGATCCGCTGCACACGAAACCGGCGACGGTGAGGTTCTTTGGCAAGGTCGCGGTGAGCTTTTCGGCATAGGCGATGATGTTGTCGTGGAGGTAGCGGGTATTGGTGTTGAGGAGCGCCGCCTGACGCGCCAGCACCTCGACGATCTCAGGGTTGGCATGGCCCAATTGCGCCACGTTGTTGTAGCAATCGAGATAGGCGCGGCCGCGATCGTCGATGAGATGGACGCCCTCACCCCGCACAATCTTCATCGGCGTCTTGTAGGAGATGGAGAGGTTGCGAACCAGCTTCTCCTTGCGGACTTTGAGAAGATCGTCCGCTGCGCGGCCGGCCTTGGTGAAGGTTTCAGCGGGGAGATCGGCAAACGCTGCGGGGCTGGGGAAGAGCTCGGCCCAGACCTTGGCATAGCCCGGTTCGCCGGCACCGATCACATCGGCGGCCTTCTCTGGGCGATAGGCGATGAGCTGCAGATGCACATGCGGCTGCCAGCCGCCATTCTCGGTGTTCGGTCCCATCTGGCCCACGACAGCGCCGGCCTTCATCTCGTCGCCGATTTTCACCGCCTTGGCGCTCTCCGCACTCAAATGCCCCCACAGGCTGCAGAAGGTGATGCCGGGCGCCGGAGTGTGTTCCAGCAGGATGGCATGGCCGTAATCGAGCGGCAGGTCGGAGACATAGATATCGACGACCTTGCCCGGCAGCGGCGTACGCACATTGGCGCCGGCGTCGAGGAAGAGATCGAGGCCGAGATGGAGCGAGCGACGCTGGCCCGTGCTCAAGGTCGAGGCGAAGGCGTCCGCCGTATAGACCGGGCGGTCCTCGCCCCACGGTCCGACGCCGAGATCTATGCCGTCCTTGGCCATGATCTCGGCCCAGAGCTTCTCGGCTTCCAGCGGGCGGCGCGCCGCTGAGGCGATGGCGATCTGATGCGTCTTGTCGCCGAAGGGCACCAGGCCCTTGCGCATCGTCGCCGGTGCCTGGTCAAGGACCGGGGCAAAGCTGCGGCGATTATCCTGCAGCCAGGCGATGACAGCCTTAGCACCGGCCACGGCTTCGAAACCGCAAGCCTGGCGCAGCAGGCCGGTGGCGATGATCGGGTCCATGGCGCGCAGGCGCTTCAGCAGGTTCCAGGCCGGCGCCTCGCTGATCGAGAGATAGGCGTTGTCCTTCGAGCGGTCCTTGCGTGAGGCCGACATGGTGACGCTGATGACCAGCCGCGCGGCGATGAGATCGAAGAGCAGATCGATTTCTTCCGCTTGCAGCGGGTTGGCGCGGTGGAAGGCCGCTGCCATCGTGCCGGCATCATCGATCGGCGCATCGCGGTCCATGATGGCATAGGCGGCGGCGACGGCGAGCTCGTTGATGAGCGGCGAATGAATGGCATCGCCATAATCGATGATGCCGGCGATCTGCTCACCCGTCGCGCTGTCCACCAGCACGTTATAGTCATTGGCATCGCCGTGGATGACCTGGGCGCGGCAGCGCTTGAGGCGCGGCGCCACATGCGCGTCGAACCGGTCGAGGAAGTATTCGACGATGTCGCGCTGTTCGGGTTCATCGATATAAGCAAGACGCGCGCGGGATTTTCCGGCCTGGGCCACGTCCCAATCGAAATCGCGCGCGGCACCCGGATGGCCGAAGCCTTGCAGCGCCTTGGTGAGGCGACCCAGTGTTTCGCCGAAGCTGGCAAAAAGCGCCGTGGATTTGTGGCCTTTGGCGAAGGGTTTGCCCGGCAGCCAGCCGACGACGCGCACGAAATGCGGCGTGCCTTCAGCGCTGGTGCAGCGCCCGAGGATCTCGCCATTGAGGGTGGGTTTCAGGTGCGGCAAGGGCAAGGCGGGATCAAGCTCGGCGACGTGACGCAGGAGTGCTGCCTGGAAATCGAGCGCCTGCACATCCTCTGCCTGATTGGCGATCTTCACCACCCAGCTCTGGCCATTCGCTTCCGTGAGGCGGAAGTTCTGATCGCGCTCGCTGTCGAGCGGCGCGAAGCTGCCGTTCAAGCCATAAAGACTGTCGACGATTGCCTCGACCTTATCGACGGGGAAGGCGGGCGGCAGGGAGGTGAGAACGGACATGGCTACTTTCGTTTTGCTTTGGCGTTTGGCTTAACGGCTATTCTTTACCAGCCGGCATAGGCGGCGATCGCCGCATCCGGTACGCGGTCTTGGGTGACGTCGTCAATGGCCTGGTCGAGAATGGCAAGCCCCGCTGCCGCCTCGGCCTCCGTCAGGGTCAAAGGCGGGGTCAGTTCCAGCACGTTCGATTTCATGCCGACATAGAAGACGAGCAGGCCGAGCTCGAAGCAGCGGTAGACGATCTTCTGGCAGGCCTTCCCCGCCGGTTCCTTGGTCGTGCGGTTGGCCACCAGCTCGACACCGATGGCGAGGCCGCGGCCGCGAATATCGCCGATGAGGGGATGTTTCTCGGCCAGCTTCTTCAGGCCGTCCATGATCTGTTTGCCGCGTGCGGCCGTGTTGCCGGCGAGCTTCTCGCGCTCGATCGTTTCCAGAACTGCGAGGCCCGCGGAACAGCTGACCGGATTGCCGCAGAGGGTCTGCATCGCAAAGGCGGTGGTACGGTCAAGGATGCTGGCGGGTCCGACGACGGCCGAGAGCGGCAGACCGCCGCCGAGGCCCTTGCCGAAGCTGATGAGGTCCGGTGTGATGCCATCGGCGTCAAACGCATGCATCATGCCGGTGCGGGCGAGGCCCACCTTCACCTCGTCGCAGACCAGCAGAATGCCGTGGCGCTGGGCGCGTTCGGCGATGGCAGCGATAAAGCCGGGCGGCGGGACGAGCAGGCCGCCATCGGCCTGGATGGCCTCGAAGATGATCGCCGCCGTGTCATGCGGCGGGCAGACGGTCGCCAGCAGATAATCGAGCTGCGCCAGCGCCACCTCGCCAACATGGCCGGGGAAATGCGGCCGGTAGATGTTGGGGTATGGCAGCAGGAACAACCCCGGCCGCGGCGCCGCATGCGATTGTGCAGTGTGGCCGGAGACCGACATCGAAAGCGCCGTGCCGCCGTGATAGGCGCCGATGAAGGCGATGACGCGCTTCTTGCCGGTCGCGGCTTCGACAGCGCGAATGATGGTCTCGTTGGCATCCGATCCGGAATGGCCGAACCAGACGCGGCGATCCTCGCCCCCCGGCGTGAGGGAGAGGAGTTTCTCGGCCAGCGCCACGCCGGGTTCATGCGTCGTCGAGAGGATACTGGCACTGGGCATGTGCCGTACCGTGCGCGTCACCGCCTCGACGATGGCCGGATGGCCATGACCGAGGCTCGCCGCACCCCAAGAGGCGGAGAAGTCGATGAGGCGCCGGCCATCCTCGGTGATGAGGGTGTTGCCCTCGCCCGATTGAATGGCGAAGGGTCCGAAGCGCAGCTTCTCGATGCCGGCAACCGACGCGGCATCGCGGGCGATGAGGCCTTGATTAGTAATAGCCGGCATAAAGATCACATTGCGCCTGGGGCTCGAGCTTGGCGACGCGTTCCATTTCCGCGGTCTTCAATGCCTGATAACCCTGGCGCAATGGCGCCGGGAGCCAGCCGGAAACCACCTGGTCGGCATCGAGCTCGGCCAAGGCTGCGGAAAGCGAATCCGGCAGGCGACGCACGTTGAGCGCCTTGAGTTCGGCGTCCGACAGATCGGCCGGATCGCCCTCGACCAGCGGCGGTGCCGACATCTTGGCGCGCAGGCCCTCGAGCCCGGCGCGGAGCAGGGCGCCCAGCACCATATAGGGGCTGGCGGTAGCATCGCTGGCGCGGAATTCGAGATGGACCTGGCGGGAGATATCGTTGCCGGGCGTGTCGTCGACCGGGCAGATGCGCACACTCGCCTCGCGGTTGCGGAAGCCATAGCTGTTATAGCCGGCACTCCAGCGATGCGGTGTCAGGCGCAGATAGGAAATGACACTGGGCGCGGTGAGGGCGCAGAGCGCCGGCATGTGTTTGAGCACACCGGCGATGAAGCTCGCGACTTGCGCAGAGATGCCGCCGGGCTGGTTCGCGTCATGGGTCACCGGCTTGCCGTCGAGGGTCTCCAGGCTGAAATGCACATGAACGCCGCTGCCGACGGAGGTGGGGTCGATGATCGGCGCGAAACAGGCGCGTTGGCCGAACTGGCGGGCGATGTCGCGGGTGATCTCGCGCAGGATCACGGCGCGGTCTGCGACGGCAAGGCCGCGCGATGGCTTCATCGTCACTTCGAATTGCTTGGGGCCGTATTCGCGCAGGATCATTTCCGGCTCGACACCGGCGCGGGTCAAGGCGGCGATGACGGTGCCCAGGAATTCCTGCTGGCTGCGGAAATCCTGCAAGGTGAAGGCGGCGTCGCCGATCTCGTTATCGCCGAGCAGGAAGAACTCGTGCTCGAACGAACCTTTGACGGTGAGGCCGAATTCGCGCTCGAGTTCACCCAGCGCCTTCTTGGCAAAGCCGCGGGGACAGCCGCCCCAAGGCGAGCCATCCGTCTCGACGATGTCGCAGAGGAAGGCTTTGAGGTCGGGTTCGCCGTCGAGGCCGGTCATGTCGAAGCCCACGGCATCCTTGTCCGGCTGCAGCCTGAGATCGCCCAAGGGCCCGAATGGATTGGCACCGATGACGCCGAAGGGGGTGAGGGCGAGGTTGGCCGGGACCCAGCCCACGCCGGCGCGCATCCGCGCTTTTAGATCGGCAGCCGGAAAGGCGCGGCCGCGGCTGATGCCGGTCAGATCATTGGTGAGGAAGATGGCAAGGTCGGATGGATGGCTCACCGCGACGGTCTCCGCTGTTGTGGTTTCTTCTGCCGATTATTCTTCTGGGGCGCTTTTTCGCCCGCCGTATTCTCGGCGCTGCCGATCACCTTATCAATGCCCGCCCCCTGTTCCAGGCGCAGCATGCGCTCGCGGGCGGTGGGGCCGAGCCGGGCAAGCGTGCCGGCCAGCATCGCCTCGACCACCGCCATGGCGGCAAGCGATGAATCGAAGGGCGAGGGGACGTCGACCTCGACCGGCAGCACCCATTGCGCCACCTCGGCGATGGGGGAGAGCCAGGGGTCGGTCACCAGGATGATGCGGGCGCCTTCACGCGCTGCCTGCTGGCAGAAGTCGATGCTCTGGCGTTCATAGCGGCGGAAGTCGAAGGCGACGATGACGCTGGAGCGGCCCATATCCGCCGCCTGGTGGTAGACCGGCACGGAACCGGCCGCGATCTCGTGGACGCTGGGGCGCAACTGGTGCAGGTGGAAGACGAGGTGCTTTGCCAGCACATGGCTGGAGCGGCCGCCCAGCGCGTGGATGCGCTTGCTGGTGTCGGCCAGGGTGGCGATGGCATCTTCCAGCACGTCGTTGTCGAGCAGCCGCTGGGTGCGCTGCAGGGCGGCGGTGATGTCGTTGATGAAGCCGCCGAAGAAGCCGCTTTTGGCCGTCGGCACACGCGGCGCGCTGTCCATCAGCGACAAGGGGGATTGCATCTTCTCCTGCACTTCCGCGCGCACCGCGCGCTGGAAATGCGAGTAGCCGTCGAAACCGAGCTTGGCGGTGAGGCGCAGGATCGTCGGCGCGGAAGCGTCCGAGAGCGCTGTCAGTTCGGCGATGGTGCCAAGGGCTGCAATGGGATAGGCGGCGAGCAGGGCACGCGCCGCGCGCTTTTCGCCGGGCGTCAATTGCGGCAGCAGGGCGCGGATGCGCTGTTCGATCGTGATGGGATGTGCTGGTTGTTTTTTCAGTTTCCGCCTCCCGGAACGCGTCGTAGTGAATACTACAGAAACGGCAATTGACAGCAAGAATGAAAATCCTACTATACAGGCCAAGCGGCCGGCACAGGCTGCATGGGATGGCTTTCACAGGTTTGGATCGGGAGACGGGCGATCACACCACTCGTTGATCTTGCAGCGCTCAATCGCACGCGGCCGGCCTTTGCCGGCGCGCTGGTGCTGATCGTGCCGGTGGCGCTGCTGGCGCTGGTGGCCGGCAATCTGCTGGGCTCGGCCGAGCAGCGCATCGCCATCATCTTCCTCATCAATCTCATCGCGGTGGTGGCGAACGGGCTCTATTCCGGCAATTCCGGCATCATGAGCTTCGGTCATCTGGGTTTCATGGGCGTTGGCGCCTATCTCTCGGCCATTCTCACCATGACGCCTGAGAAAAAGGCGATGACCCTGCCCAACCTGCCGGACTTCCTGGCGCAGGCGCATATGGGCCTCAATGAGGCCTGCCTCGTCACCCTTGTCGTCATCGGGATTTTTGCGCTGGTTGTCGGCACGCCGATCTCGCGCCTTACCGGATCGGCCGCCTCGATCGCGACGCTGGCCTTCCTGGTCATCGTTCACAGCATCCTCAATGGCGCCACCGATTTCACCCGCGGCAGCCAGACCTTCTTCGGTGTCGACCGGCTGGTGACCTTGCCCTCGCTGCTGTTCTGGGTGGCGCTCACCATTCTGGCGGCGCGCATCTTCCGCGACCTGCCGGCGGGTCTCGAAATCCGCGCGGCACGCGAAGACGAGCTGGCGGCGCAGGCTATGGGCGTCAACATCGCCCGGCGTCGCCTCATCGCCTGGGTCATCTCGGCGATGATGATGGGTGTGGCCGGCGCCATGATCGGCCATTTCCTCGGCGCCTTCAGCCCGAAGAAGTTCTTCTTCGTCGATACCTTTGCCATCCTTGCCATGCTGATCATCGGCGGCATCGGGTCAGTGACCGGGGCCGTCGTCGGCACGGGCGTCGTGACCGTGGTGATGGAACTGGCCAGGCGCCTGGAAGAAAGCCCGATCCTGCCCTCGCTGGGCCTGCCGCAGGTGTTCGGTCTCACGCAATTGGCGCTGGGGCTTGGCATTCTGTTCGTCATGTATAAGCGCCCCGGCGGCATGCTGGGTCTCGCGGAAGTCGACGATTGGTTCAAGCATCGCTTCACCAGGGCGGCCGCGAAGATCACCAGCTTCGTCAGCGAAAAGCGCGACGGCGCGCTGGTGGTCGAGAACGTCTCGAAGAATTTCTCCGGCCTCAAGGCGCTCGATACCGTGTCGCTCGAATTGCGGCCGGGTGAGATCGTGGGGCTCATCGGCCCCAACGGGTCCGGCAAGACCACCATGCTCAATGCCATTTCCGGCGCGGTGCCGCCGAGCAGCGGGTCGGTCACGCTGGATGGTGTGGCGGTCGCGGGAAAGCCGGCCTTCCGCATCGCGCGGCTGGGTCTGGGGCGGTCCTTCCAGAACATCCGCCTGTTCAAGGAAATGACCGTGCTTGAGAATGTCGAGGTCGCGGTTTCGGCCAGCGGCAGAGGTGGCGATATCCGTGCCGAGGCGATGGCAGCGCTAGAGGAACTGAGTGTCGCGCATCTCGCCGAACGCCGCGCTGGGGCCCTGGCCTATGGCGAGCAGCGCCGCGTCGAGATCGCCCGGGCACTTGCCCTGAAGCCGCGTTATCTGATGCTGGATGAGCCAGCGGCAGGCATGAATTCCGCCGAGACCCAGGCGCTGATGACCTTGCTCCGGCAGATTCGCGACAAATACGGTCTCGGCCTGCTGCTGGTCGAGCATCATCTGGAATTGGTCATGCGTCTGTGCGACCGCATCGTCGTCCTCAACAAGGGGCAGATGATCGCCGCCGGCACACCGGCCGACGTGCAGAACGACCCCATCGTCATCGAGGCCTATATCGGCCGCGCCCATTCCGCCCACCCATCTGCATGGGAGAGGAGCGTGTCATGAAGCGAGTTCCCACCCATATCCTAGCGGCAGGCCTTGCCGGTCTTGTCGGTCTCACCACCGTGCCGGCGCTTGCCGACGATCTGGTCGTCGGTGCCGCGATCAGCCTCACCGGCGGTCTCGCCTATGCCGACGTGCCGGCGCAAAAGGGCATGCAGCTGGCGATCGACGAGATCAATGCCGCCGGCGGCATCGGCGGCAAGTACAAGATCGAGCTGAGGCTGAAGGATTCGCGCTCCGACCCGGCGCAGACCTCCGTCGCGGCACAGGAGCTGATCGATGACGGCGCTTCGGTCCTTGTGACACCCTGCGATGCCGACCCTTCCATCGGTGCCGGCCAGATGGCGCAAGCGGCGGGTGTCGCCGCCTTCTCGACCTGCGCCTCGTCGCCCAGCCTGCCGCTGGCGGTGGGCGATCACATGTTCACCAATTTCCCCGGCGACAACGTCCAGACCACCGTCTCGGCGAAATACGCGATCGATAGCGGTTACAAGAATGCCTATCTGCTGATGTCGCCGGACACCTCCTATACGATGCTGCCGAACTACTTCAAGACGGTGTTCGAGAAGCTGGGCGGCAAGGTGGTGGGGGAAGACAATTACTCCATGGGCCAGCAGGATTTCAGCGCCCAGGTCACCAAGATCAAATCGCTGTCGCCGGCCGCCGACGTCATCATGACCGGCGCCTATGAGCCGGACTTCCCGGCCTTCATCAAGCAGCTGCGCGCGGCCGGCATCACGGCGCCGGTGATCGGTTCGGACGGCATCGATTCGCCGACGACCTTTGCGCTGGGTGACGTCGCCGAAGGTGTGGTGTTCTCGACCGCCGGCTTTGCGGCGCCGGGCAGCCCGCTCGAAGCCTTCAACAACAAGTACAAGGCGGCGACGGGGTCTGATCCCGACACCATCTATATCGCCATCGGCTATGACCTCATCAAAGTGCTGGAAGCCGCCGTGCTGAAGGCGGATTCGGTCGAGCGTGAAAAAGTCTGGGCGGCGGTGCGCGAGTTGGAGAATGTCCAGGGTGCCACATCGACCATCACCTATAAGGGCACCGACGGCGTGCCGCTGCGCCAGGTGGCGCTGGTGAAGGTCGTCAAAGGCAACCGCGAACTGGTGCTGCAGGAGGCGCCGGATCCGGCCCTCGTCCCGGCGCCCAAGCTCTAAGACGCAGCGACACGCCCATGCCCCTGTTGGAAGTCGAGAGTCTCGCCGTCAGTTACGGACCGATCAAAGCGGTCCGCAATGTCGGCCTGACCGTCGAGAGCGGCGAGATCGTCACCGTGCTGGGTGCCAATGGCGCCGGCAAGTCGACGAGCCTGCAGGCCATTGTCGGCCTGCTGCCGGTCCAGCAGGGGCGGGTGCGTTTCGATGGACATGACATCACCGGCGAAAGCACCGAGCGCATCGTGCGCCGGGGCCTGACGCTGACGCCGGAAGGACGGCGCATCTTCGCGCCGCTCACGGTCGAGGAGAACCTGCGCATCGGTGCGGCGACGCAAGGGAAGGGTGGCGATATGGCAGCCCTCTGGGACCAGATGATGGAGCTCTTTCCCATCCTCGCCACCCGCCGCAAGCAATTGGCCGGGACGCTCTCGGGCGGCGAGCAACAGCAGCTCGCCATCGCCCGCTCGCTGATGTCGAGACCCAAGCTCCTGTTGCTCGACGAGCCGTCGCTGGGCCTTGCCCCCATCGTCGTCGAGCTCATCTTCGACCTCATCAAGCGCCTGCGCGGGCTCGGCATCACCATCCTGGTGGTCGAGCAGAACGTCCACCAGGCCCTCGACATCGCCGATCGCGGTTATGTGGTGAGAGGCGGGTCGGTCGTTCTCTCCGGGACGGCAGCGGAGCTGAAGACCTCGCCCGACGTACAAAAAGCCTATATGGGGCATGGGTGAGATGGGAATGGGCTGAAATGGAAATCCTCATTCAGCAATGCGTCAATGCACTGAGCCTCGGCGGCACCTATGCGCTGCTGGCGCTGGGCCTTGCTGTCGTCTTCAGCGTGCTCGGCATGATCAATTTCGCCCATGGCGAGATCCTGACCATTGCCGGCTACACGGTCTATTTTGCCATCATCGGCAATGTGCCGCCGATCCTCATCATACCGCTGGCTTTGATCGTCGCCATGGCGACCGCCGCGTTGATGGAGCGCATCGCCTTTCGCCCCTTGCGCGGCGCCAATGGCACAACCTTGCTCATCACCAGCTTTGCCGTTTCCGGCATCCTGCAGATGCTGTTCCAGAATCTGATCTCGACCCGGCCGCGTCCGGTGCCGATCCCGGCATCGCTCACGGGGGCTTTCAACATCGGCCCGTTCCATGTCGGCGTCATTCAGAGTCTCTCCATCTTCGCGACCTTCGCGATGGTGGGGCTGCTCACTCTCTTTCTGAAGCGGACGATGCTCGGCATCGCCATCCGGGCGGCCGCCGTCGATTTTCCGACGACGCGCCTCATGGGTCTGCGCGCCAACCGCGTCATCCTGGCGGCCTTTGCCATTTCCGGCCTGCTCGCGGGCGTTTCTGGCCTGCTGTGGGTCGCCCAGCGTGGCTCGGTCGATCCCTTGATGGGTTTCCTGCCCGTCCTTAAGGCCTTCATCGCTGCGATCCTGGGTGGCATCGGCAATCTGACCGGCGCTGTCATCGGCGGGTTCTTCCTAGGGGCCATCGAGATCGGCCTCCAGGCCGTGCTGCCGGAATCGGTGCAGCCCTTCCGCGACGCCATTGCCTTGAGCCTGGTGGTCTTGGTACTGCTCTACCGCCCGCAAGGGCTGTTTGGTGCCGCGCATAGCGTGCGGCCGTAAAGCCAGTTTCCAGACATCATGAATACCACCGCCCTGCCACCTTTGCTGAATGCCGACGAACCGCCGGCCGTGGAGATCGTCAATGGCGACAGCGATGCCCTGTTCGTCTTCGTCTGCGATCACGCCAGTCACCGCATCCCGCGGCGCCTCGGGGATCTCGGCCTTGCCGAGGAGGTGCGGCGGACGCATATCGGCTGGGATATCGGTGCCGCCGATCTCGCGCGGCGCCTTGCCGCCGCCTTTCAGGCGCCACTGTTCCTGAGCGGCTATTCGCGGCTGGTGATCGATTGCAACCGGCCTTTGACCAGCGACGGATCGATCCCCGCGAGCAGCGCCGGCATCGAGATCGCCGCCAATCGCCATCTCACCACGGCCGAAAAGCGCCAGCGCCAGGACGTGCTGTTTCATCCCTATCAACAAGCGATCGGGGCGCATCTCGACCGACGAGCAGCGCGCGGCGTACCGACGGCGCTTTTCGCCATTCACAGCTTCACCCCCGATTATCCCGGCGAGACGCGACCCTGGCATGTGGATTTCGGATATCAGCGCGACCGGCGCTTGGCCGGGCTGCTCATCGACGGCTTGCAGGAACCGGGTATCATCGTCGGCGACAATCTCCCTTATGCGGTCGAGGATGAGAGCGACTATGCCATCCCCGTGCATGGCGAGCAGCGCGGCCTGCCGCATGTGCTGGTGGAGATCCGCCAGGACACACTGGGCGATGCCGCGGGGATTGCCCGCTGGGGCGACCGATTGACGGAACTTTTTCACCGCTTGCGCCCGGCGATTCTCGCTCTGGCCCAAACTGATGCGAAGGATAACAGATGACCGACCGTCCAGAAATCCTCGGCCCAGCCTATCGCCAGCGCGCCATCGTGCCGGGCAAGACCGCGCTCATCAGCGTCGACATGCAGAATGCCGATTGTGCCGCCGTGAAACGCCACGCCAACACACCAGAGAGCGCCAAGTATCGCTACTTCTATGATCGGCTCGACACGCTCGCCATTCCCAACCAGCAGCGCCTGCATGCCGCGACGCGGAAACTGGGGATCGAGAATATCTATGTGACGATCGAAAGCCTCACCAAGGATGGCCGCGACCGCGGCATCGACCACAAGGCGTCGTTCATCAACAATCCGCGCGGCAGCTGGGAAGCGCAGGTGATCGACGAGGTGAAGCCCGCCGATGACGACATCATCGTGCGCAAGACGGCGTCGGGGCCGTGGGGTACCACCAATCTCGATTACATCCTACGCAATATGGGTTTCGAATATCTGATCGTGTTCGGCGTCCTCTCCGACCAATGCGTCGAGAACACGGTGCGCGGCGGCGGCGATCTCGGCTATCTGGTGACGCTGGTCCCCGATGCCTGCGCTACCTATACGCCGGAACGCCAGACCTTCTCTGAAGCCGCCATCAAGGGCTATTGCCGCCAGCGCTCGACCGATGAGCTGCTCAAGGAATTGGCTGGGCTTTAAATATTGCTGTCATCCCCGCGAAAGCGGGGATCCATCGAACGTGCAGAAACCCGATGCAGACGACCCATGGATCCCCGCTTTCGCGGGGATGACAATCAAGAATGCGCGTGCCGATCGAAAGATGCTAGGCCTTTCAAGCACTCCGCAATTCGCGCAGCATTTCCTTCATGGCGGCGACGCGGCTGCGATGGGTGGGGTCGCGGCGCATGGCGACGGCGGTCGAGAGCACGTCGATGACGGTGAGCGCCGCGATGCGGGAAATGGTCGGCGTGTAGACGTCGGTATTGTCCAATGTCTCGATGAGGATCGAGACATCGCAATGCGCCATCAACGGCGCCGTATTGCCGATGAGGCCAATGACCTTGGTGCCGTTCCCCCGCGCGATATCGGCGATGTCGAACAGCGATTTGGTCGAGCCGGTATTGGAGATGATAACGGCGACGTCCTCGGGCCCCAAAAGGCTCGCCGTCATGATTTGTTGATGGGCGTCCATCTGGGCGCCGCAGGGGACGCCGAAGAGCGGGAATTTCTGTGCGGCATCCTGTGCCACGATGCCGGAAGCGCCGAAGCCGAAGAACTCGATACGACGTGCGCCAGCGAGGACATCAACCGCGCGGGCCAACAAGGCCTTGTCGATGCGGTTGCGCGCCCAATCGAGGCTGGTGATGGTGTAATCGAAGATCTTGTCGAAGACCGTCTCTGGCCCATCGCCGTCTTCGAGCGCCGAATGCGTGGCGGGTGTGCCCAGCGCCAGCGATTGTGCGAGGCGCAGCTTGAAATCCTGGAAACCGCCGCAGCCGATGGCGGCGCAGAAGCGGATGACGGTTGGCTGGCTGACATCGGCGAGGATCGCGGTCTCGGCCACCGTCGCGGTGAGATAGCGCCGGGGATCGACGAGGATCGCATCGGCGACCTTGCGGTCCGATTTGCGCAGGGCGTCGCGCGTCACGCGCACGATTTCCAGGATGTTCTGATGGCTGGTTTCGACCGACATGGCTCTTATCCCCAGCGATAGACGGTTTGGAGTGCGGCGCGCAGCAGGCGCGGACCCGCGACCTGCGACGCGGCGCGGTCGATCTCGGCAGGATCCACCGTGTTGAAGTCAAACATGCCGAAATGATGTGCCACCAGCGCCTTGGCGCCGATGGCCTTCGCGATGTCGATGGCTTCGGCCAGCGCCAGGTTGCCGGGCACGCCATTGGCAAGCAGCTCTGCCGAGCGACCATTGACCGGCAGCAAGGCGATGTCGGGTTGGAGTGCCGCCACTTCCGCGACCATGCCGTCATAGGGAATGGTATCGCCCGAATGCCACAGGCGCACGCCACCGATCTCGATGACATAGCCGAGGAACTTGTAATGACCGGCGGCGTCACGCTCCAGCGTCTCATGCGCCGAGCGTGTCGCGGTCACGGAAACGCCGGGCAAGGGTTCGATGCGGTCGCCGGCATCCAGCAGCAACAGCCGATCCCGGCCGATGCCAGATCGCTTGAGGGCTTCTTCCTCTGCCGCGCGGGGTGCCACCAGCTTGACCGCCGGCCGGCTGCCGAGAAGCGGCTGCAGGGTTTGCGGGTCCATGTGATCGGTGTGTTGATGGGTGCTCAACACCAGATCGACATCGCCCAGGCCATCGGTCGTGACGGGTGCCGACATCATGCGCTGATGCGGATAGAGGCGGCCGCGATATTTCTCGGCCAAGGAATCCGAGAGATAGGGGTCGATCACCAGCCGATAGCCCCCAGCATCGATGACGAAACCTGCCTGTCCCAGCCAATAGAGCGACAGGCCCTTTGCCGCCGGCTGAGCGAGCCGTGCTTGCAGCGATTCCGTGAAGGGCAGGGCGGTGAGTTCAGCCGACATATTCAACCAACGTGGGCCTTGGCCATGGGCCGGAGGGCTGCCAGCAGATGGTCGATGGCGACGGAGGTGGCGCGCTCGACGCTTTCATCTGTGAAGCCGCCGATATGGCTGGTGGCAATGACGCGCGGATGGCGTGCCAGCGTCAGATCCTTGGGCGGCTCCTCGTCGAAGACGTCGGTCGCATAGCTTTCGATGGCGCCGCTGTTTAGGCCGGCGAGTATGGCGCCTTCATCCACCAGTGCCGCGCGCGCTGTGTTGACGATGAGGACGCCCGGCCGCAGGGTCGCGATGGTCGCGGCATCGAGGATCGGCTTGCCGGTCTTCTGCAAGGGGCAGTGGAAGGTAATGATATCGGCTTCGCGAAGCGCCGTGCCGAGATCCATCCAGGTGAAACGATCCGCACCGATGCGCAGATCCGGCTGCGCGGGGTCGTAAGCGAGGACCCGCGCGCCAAGCGCCGAGAGCATGCGCACCACCTCGCCGCCGATGGCGCCGCAGCCGATCACCGCGACATGGCGGCCGCGCAGCTCGCGGCCGCGCCGGCGCGGCCAGCCGCCTTGCTTGATGCCGGCATCGGCCGCCGGCACGTGGCGCAGCGCACTGAAGATGAGCGCCACGGCGAGTTCGGCCACACCGCCGGCATTGGCGCCGCCAGCGGTTGCCACCGCGATGTTCCTTTTGCGCAGATCGTCCAATGGCAGATTGTCGATGCCGGTGCCGTTGCGGCTGATGATCCGGAGATCGCGCGCCGCCGCGATCACCTGCGGCGAAACCGGTTCGATGCCGGCCAGCCAGCCGACGCAGCCGGGCAGGAGCGAGATGAGCTCGGCTTCGCTCGGCAAGGCATTGGGCGTCGAGGTGATGATTTCAAAACCGACATCGCGCAGCCGGTCGATCTGCGGATGCGGGCCGGAGGTGAGGGAACGCGGCGTGATGAGAATGCGGTTCATGACGTCAGGCCTTTGCAGCGTCGGCGGCGATGCGGGAGAGGGCATCGAAGCCGGGACCGCGCGTGGGAATGTCGATGTGGAAGACTTCGGCAATGACCTGGGTCCAGCCATGGATGAAATAGGTCCACCCGTTCTCGATATTGAGATGCCTTTCCGCCTGCTGACGCTTGGCTTGATCGAGGAAGACCAGGTCGCCGCGATAGTTGAGTTCCCATACGATGGCGCGTTCGGGGAAGCGCGCGGCATCGGTGAGCGGCGAGCCCGGCGCATCCTTGCCGAGGCCGGTCGCGTTAATGACGAGCGCGCGAGGCTTCAGCTTTGCGAGAATCGCATCGTTGCCGTGGGCGTCGGCGACCTTCACATAGTCGACCGGCACATCGAGCGCGAAGGTCTTGTGAATCGCCTGGATCTCATCAAGGCGGCCCTGGTCGCGGTCGGCCACGACAATGCGGCTCGGCCGATTGGCACCGCGCGATTTCTGCGCCAGATGCCAGGTATGGGCGATGGTGGAGCCGCCGGCGCCGATCGAGAACATCTCGGCACCGGTCTTGGCGAAGTGATCCTGCGGCAGGAAGTTGTCGAGGGTGAGGCCGGCCGAGATCGGGTCCTTGGCATGGCAGACGAGCTTGCCGTCCTGCTTCGAGAGGCAGGAGGTTTCGTGCATCAAGCCGGCATAGCTGTCGATGTCGTCGAAGAGGTCCTTGGCGGCGGCGTATAGATCGATCTTATGCGTGGTGACCAGGGCGCCCAGCGACAGCGGATCGCGTTTGATGAAGGCGACGGCTTCCCGATAAGAGACAGGGTCGGCATGGACCGGGAAGTCCATACCCTTGATGACGGCGCGTTCGAGCCCCAGATGCGCCGCCCATTTCGGGAAGACCGGCATGATGGAGCTTTTGGCTGTGGTGACGCCGATAAAATAGAGCGTCGGCTGCGTTGCCGGCTGATAGATCATGATGTCATCACCGCGGCGATGGCAGCGCTGCTGCGCGGCTGGTAATCCTTGTTCTCGGCCAACTGCCAGCCATTGGGCCCACCGCGCAGCACACGGTGACGCATGCCGCTCGATTTTTCGATGATGCCGTAATCCTGGCCGGAATCGGCGGGATAGGAGAAGACCATGACGAAATCGGTGGTCCCGGTATTGACCGAGCGGTGAATCCAATAGGGCGGCACGTAGCAGATGGTCTGTGCCTGCATCTCCACCACGCGTGTTTCGCCGTCGGGCGATTCCATCAGCATCAGCCCTTGGCCTGCCTGCCCGTAATAGATCTCCGGCCGGTCAGCGACGGCATGGATGTGTCCGCGCGTCAGGTAGAACTCCTCGCCGATGAGGCCCGGTGACATGCGGGTGATGCCGAAGATGAGATCGCCGCTCTTGGCGCTCGGGCGGAAATCGGCGACGTCGTAGACGACCGGGTTGTTGCTCATCGAAAGCGCTGCCTGGAAGGCGGCATCGTCGGCGTAAAGGCCGACCAGATCGGCGAGGCGCTTCTGGTAGCGCCCGGTGGCGCCCGACATGGTGCCGGCAGCCACATCGACCTGGCAGGCGGCGGGTTCGAACAGTGTCATCGCAATCCTCCAAATATGTAGTAATGCTACCGGTTAGGCGGGGGAGTCGCAAGGAGGATGGTATTTATATGCTGCAATGCACTATTTTCGGGGGTTTTCCCAGATTGACGCCAGAATTATGGTAATTATGCTACTGAAAACGCCGCGCAAGTCAGGAACAGGCCTTGGCCCAGGATCTCTATCTCGCCATTGATATCGGCACCGGCAGCGCCCGCGCGGCCCTGGTCGATTTTTCCGGCCGCATCCAGGCGATCGCCGCGCAGGAATACGACCAAATCGTTCCGCAATATGGCTGGTCCGAGCAGCGGCCGCTGGATTGGTGGGCGGGCGTCGTCTCCTCGATCCGGCAGCTGCTGGCGAAGGATCCGGGAACTGCGGCCCGCATCGCCGCCATCTGCGCCTGCGGGCAGATGCATGGCACGGTGCTGCTGGACGCGAACGGCGAACTCACCCGCGATGCCGTGCCGCTCTGGAACGACAAGCGCACGGCAGCGCTGGTCAAAGCGTTCGAGGCCACATACCAGCCGGCCGATTACCTCGCCCAATCCGCCAACCCGGCGACACCGGCCTGGCCCGGTTTCAAACTGCAGTGGCTGCGTGATGAAGACGCCGCCGCCTATGACGCGGCGCGCGCCGTGGTGATGCCGAAGGACTACGTCAACTTTCGCTTGACCGGCGAGATCGCCATGGACCGGACGGAGGCCGCTTGCTCGTTCCTGATGGACCCGGCGAGCGGTGCCTGGTCGCCGCATATGTGCGATATGCTTGGCCTCGATATCCGCAAGCTGGTCGCCATCCGCCAGCCCACGGACATCTTGGGCGCGGTCAGCAAGGCGGCGGCGGCGGAAACGGGCCTGCCCGTCGGCGTGCCGGTCATGATCGGCGGCGGCGATTTCCCGGTGGCGCTGCTGGGTTCGGGTGTCAGCCGCGCCGGGCTATGTTCGGATGTCACCGGTACCTCGGCCATCATCACCGTCGTCGCGGAGAAGCCGCTGCTCGATCCGGAGATTTCCAATATCGGCACGGTCGAGGGCGGCTGGGGCGGCTTTGTGCTCCTGGAATCGGGGGGTGATTCCATGCGCTGGGCGAGGCGGGCCTTCCATGAGAAGGCGCTCTCCTATGAGGAGATCGTGGCGAAGGCCGAAACGGCACCGCCCGGGTCCGAGCGCCTCTTCTTCCTGCCCTATCTCACCGGCGAACGCTTTGGCGCGCACCGCAATTCCCGCGCCCAGTTCTTCGGCATCACGGCGGAGCATGGGATGGGTCACCTCCACCGCGCGGTGATGGAGGGGGTGGCCTTTGCCGTCACCCGCCAGATGCGGATCATGGAACAGGCTTCGGGGCGCAAGCTGGAGCGCGTCATCGCCTCAGGGGGCGGCGCCAAGACGCCGCTGTGGCTCAAGATCAAGGCCAGCGCCTACAACATCCCGATCCTGGTGCCGGAGGAAGCGGAATGCGGTGTCGTCGGCTGCGCGGCCATCGCCGCCGCGGCGACCGGGCGCTTTGCCAAGGCGGAGGACGCGGCCGAGGCCTTCGTCCATTACAAGGGCGAGACCCTTCCCGATCCTGCATGGGCGGATATCTATCAGCGCATGCAGCCGGTCTTTAATCGGCTGTATCAGCACTCCCAGGCTCTTTATGATGATCTCGACGCCCTGAAAGCTTGAGGATCATCATGCGCAATGACCTGCACATCCGTCCCGTGACGCCGCATCTGGGCGCCGAGGTCAGCGGGGTCAATCTCAAGGACGCGCCCGACGCGATGCTGGGCGAGGTGCAGGCGGCCTTCGCCGCGCATGGCGTGCTGTTTTTTCCCGAACAGAATTTGACGCCCGACGAATTGCTGGCGGTCACCAGCCGTTTCGGCACGGTCCTGCGCGTTCCCTATGTGAAGGGGATGGACAGCCACCCCGACATCATCGCCGTCCTCAAGGAGGCGGATGAAAAGCGCATCTCGACCTTCGGCGGCACCTGGCACACCGACTTCTCCTTCCTCCCCCAGCCGCCGGACGCCACCCTGCTGCAAGCGGCCGAATTGCCGCCGGTCGGCGGTGACACGATCTGGGCCAACCAGTATCTGGCCTATGAGACGCTCTCTCCCGGCCTGCAGCGGATGCTGGACCCGTTGCTGGCGGTCCATACCGGCTGGCCGCACGGCACGATGGGGCCGGGGCCGGATGCGGCGGTCAGCCGCTCGATCAAGATGGTGCGAAACGACGCTAGCGCGGACAGGGAGGTGCTGCATCCGGTTGTCCGCGTCCATCCGGTGACGGGCCGCAAGGCGCTCTTCGTCAATCCGGTCTACACCCAGCGCTTTGCCGATATGACGGCGGCGGAATCGAAGCCGCTGCTCGACTTCCTCCACGCCCATGCGACCCGGCCGGAGTTCCAGGTCCGCCTCAAATGGCAGGATGGGATGCTGGTGATGTGGGACAACCGCTCCACCCTGCACCTTGCCATCAACGATTATGACGGCCAGCGCCGGCTGCTTTACCGGACGACCCTCGCAGGGGCCGCGCCGACGGGTGCCGCCTCGGGGCGCTAGATCTTGGCGCAGGCCCAGGCGTAGCCGCAGGCGGCAACGAACAGGCTGACGGCGATGGCGGTATAGAAAATGTCGATCATGGCGTCTTGCGTCTGGCTGAAATCATGATATTTCCAGCATCGCGAGAGCGGCATAAAGATTCGAGATGAGTTTTGCCGGGCTGTCATAAAAAGCGCGTCTGGCGGCGCGGAGCGTGACGACCAGCACGCTCACGGCAATTTTACCGTTTCTTTATCCTCAGGGCTTAAATTCCCTCTCGCATTTTTGCGGCGATGATACCAAGTTCCGGCGTGTGACTTCTTCGGGCCTGCCATTTTTGGCGGGCCTTCTGTTCCTTGCGAGGTAACACAGTGCAGAAGAACAAGCGTTTGGCACCGGCCACTGCCGGCACCGAACCACCTGTTGAGTCCCAGAATGCCGCTTCCCAGAATGTCGTGCAGATCAGCTCGTTTCGGGCCCGGGCCGGCCGCAAGGCCGGGTACAAGACCCTGCCGCTCGTCTGCCGCCATTTCGTGGTCGGGCGCGAAGATTGGGACCGGGGCGAGCTGGCCTTCGTGCGCAGCAGCGACGAAGTGACGCGCTGGACCCTGACGCCGGAAGGCGCCCTGAAGCTCTTCGACATGCCGCAGGGCGAGGTCCTGATCCCCGCCAATGACGTGTCGGCGGGGCTCGACCATGGCCTCAAGCTCGCCGCCAGCAACATGGTGACGGAGATTGCCGCGGCCGATCTGCGCGCGGCCTTGAGCCCGGTCGCGCCGTGTTCAGTCATCCAGGCGGCTCGGCCTCAGTTCATCGCGTCCCGGTAACGCTCGATGAGCGCCGGCATGTCCTGCCGGCGCTGTTTGGCGATGGAGCGCCACAGGCATTGTGCCGCGTCAGGGTGGCTGTCGTGCCAGGCGCGGCTCAGCACCAGATAATAGGGCTTGGTGGATATCGGCGGTTCCAGCCGCTTCACCTGTGCCGCGAGATGGTGGTGCGCCACATAGGCATCGCCGATCGTCGTGTGGGTGGCGACGGCATCGATCCGCCCGCCCAGCAGCTTGTTGAAGTTGTTGGCGGTGTCCTTGGCGGGTTCGACCGGCAGCCCCTCCTTCTTGAGGTCCTCGACGATCGACCAACCGAAATTGGCGCCGATCGGCTTGGTGAGGCCGCCGACGTCGATCCCGTCCCAGGTGATCCCGCTGTCGGCCCGCACATAGAAGGCGTAAGAGAGGCTGGCGATCTGGAAGTCGGGATCGGCGGCGTCGCCCTTCATCGGATAGGCTGCGATGGCCAAACGCTCATGGTTGAAAGACAGCATGACCACGCCGTCGATGGTGTTCTCACCCGCCAAGGCGAGAAGGCGCCCGCCGGGATAGCGGGCTAAGGTCGCGGCGATTTGGCAGCTCCTGGCTGCGGCTTCGGCCATCTCCACCGCGATGCCGGGCTTTTCCGGAATGGTGGCGCCGTCACCCACCAGGAAGATTGCCGATTCCTTGTCCGAATAGCCGAGGCGCAAGGCGAGTTCGTCGGCTCGCGCGCCGCAGATGCCGAGCAGGCACAGCGTGGCAGCGCCCAGAAATGAGAATCGTTTGCGTCCGCTCATCATGCGAGGCGATCCCGCTGCATTGGTTCTGCCTCAGGAAGCTTGCCCCATCGCTGTGACACTCACAAGCGCTCAGGCCGCCGCACGCCAAATGGTGGGGAACCAGTCTTCGCGCAGCTTCTGCCCGTCTTGCTGGTTGATGCCGGGATAAGGCGGCGAGGTGCGGCCCGGGCGCTGGATGAAGACGGCGTCGTCGCCCAGGAAGCGGCAGGAAAAGGCGCGCCGCCGCGCCGCACCCGTGTTGCCGTTGGCGCCATGCACCGTGCGGTAGTTGAAAAGAATCGCATCGCCCGGCGAAAGATCGGGCTCGAGGATGCGGTAGTCGCCATTCTCGACCTCGGGCAGGTCCATGAACTGCTCCTGGTCGGCATAGAAATCCTCGCCTCCCGCCCAGCGCTTCGGGCGCAGCAGCTTGGGCCAGAGATGCGAGCCGAGGACGAGGCGCAAGGTGTTGGCGCTTGAGACCGGATCGAGCGGTATCCAATAGCTGGCGGTCTGCATGCCATCGACGCAGTAATAGGGCATGTCCTGGTGCCAGGGCGTTTTCTTCGCCGTGCCCGGTTCCTTCACCAGCACATGGTCGTGGAAGATCTGCGACGTGCGGCTCGCCATCAGCCGGCCGGCGATTTCAGCGGCCGGCGAACGGCGGACGAAATCGGCAAATTCCGGGATCCGCTCCCAATTGCAGTAATCGTCGAAGAAGCGGCCGCCACCTTCGCCGGGGCGGACATTCTCGGCGCCATAGGGGCCGGGTTCCGCCATGTTGTGCTCGACGCCGGCACGCAACGGTTCCACCCAATCGGTGAAGGCGCCGCGCAGCACGATCGCCCCGTCGGCGGCATAGGTGGCGATGTCGGCGGCGGTGATCTTCATGATGGGCGATCCTCAATCCTTCGATGGCTCTTTCTTGCCACAACCCAGGCATCATGAGAAATAGATGATGCTGATAGATAGGTATAAGAAAAATATGATACCATTCACTTTCCGCCAGGTGGATTACTTCGTCGCCATCGCCGAACACGGCAATGTCAGTGCCGCGGCGCGGGCACGCCATGTGGCGCAGCCGGCGATGTCGATGGCCATCGCGCAGCTGGAAGGGCTGCTGGGTGAAAAGCTGTTCCATCGCCGCGCCGGGCACGGCTTGACGCTCACCCCGGCCGGCCGCCAGTTCCTCGATCAGGCGCGGGGTCTCCTGGCGCTGGCGGGCCAGATGGCCCATGCCGCGACCCATCCCGCCGGGCCGATCAAGGGGCGCCTTGCCATCGCCTGCTTCAAGGACCTTGCCCCCTATACATTGCCGCGGTTGCTCGCCGGTTTTCGCCAGGCGCATCCCGAGGCGGTGGTCGACCTCTATGAGGGCGATTTTACCGGCGTGCGCGAAGCGCTGCTCTCCGGCCGCAGCGAATTGGCCCTCACTTACGAACTGGGCATCGATGCCGATATCCGCCGTCAGGTGCTCCTCGAACTGCCGCCTTACGCTCTGCTACCTGCAGGCCATGTGCTGGCCAAGAAGCGCCAGGTGTCACTGAAGGCGCTGGCCAAGGAGCCGCTGATCCTCGAGGACATGGCGCAGTCGCGCGAGTATTTCATGTCGCTGTTCTGGGCCCATGGCCTGCACCCCACGGTCAGCCAATACACCCAGACCTTCGAGATGCAGCGTGGGCTGGTGGCGCATGGGGCGGGCATCGCCCTCTCCTGTACCCGGCCCTGGGGCGACCGCTCCTATGATGGTGTCCCCATCGCCTGCCGGCCGATCACCGAAAAACTGGCCCCGCAGCGAGTCGTGATTGCCGATCTGGGGCAGGGGCGACAATCGCCGCTCGCCGCGGCGTTCCTCACTTTCGCCCGCCCCAAGTAGCCAGGGGCATCGCCCGTTGCCGAAAGCTCATCGGCCGACTTCTTGTCCGGCGGCACATACCTGTATATACAGGTATAGGTAAGATGGATGTGGATGAGGACGATGGGCAAAATCGAGCGCGACGCGGCGGCACTCAGCTATCGGCAATTGGTGGCCGTGGCGAAGGCGCAAGCGGAATTGGTCATCGGACCGGCGGCCATGACCCAGTTGCAAAACGGCCGCGCCATCGTCGAGAAGATCATCGCCAGTGGCGAGCGCGCCTATGGCATCAGCACGGGTCTGGGTGCCTTGAGCGAGATCATCCTCACCGGCGCGCAACAGACCGAGCTCTCGCGCAACACGCTGATGAGCCATGCCTGCGGCATCGGCGCGCCGCTCTCCGACGTCGCCACGCGCGCCATCATGACCTCGCTGGTCAACGATCTGTGTCACGGCAAGTCGGGCGTCAGCCCCGCCGTGGTGACGCAGCTGGTCAGCCTGCTCAATCACAAGATCACGCCGGTCGTCCCGTCGCAAGGATCGGTCGGCTACATCGTCCATGGTGCCCATATCGGCCTCGCGCTCATCGGCATGGGTGACGTGATGGTAGGCGGGCGGCGCATGCCGGCTGCGCAAGCGCTGGCGGCCGCCAGCCTGGCGCCCATCACGCTCGGCGCCAAGGATGGCCTGTGTCTCGTCAACGGCACGCGTTGCCTCACCGGCTTGGCGTGCCTCGCCTTGGCCGAGGCAGAGCCGATCGCCGATTGGGCGGATGTCACCGGCGCGCTCAGTTTCGAGGCACTCAAGGGCCAGATCGCCGCCTATGACGAGACGATGCTGGCCTTGAAGCCGCATCCCGGCCTCATTCATGTCGGCAAGCGATTGCGCGCCCTGTTGGCGGACAGCGAGATGGTCGCCAAGCATCAAGGCTTCCGCACGCAGGATGCACTCTCCATTCGCTCCATCCCGCAGATCCACGGGGCGACGCGTGACCAGATCGACCATGTGCGCCGGCAGATCGAAACGGAACTTGGTTCGGCCACCGACAACCCGCTGGTCATCGGCACGCCGGAGAAGTACCGGGTCATTTCCAACGCCCACCCGCATGGACAGAGTTTGGGCATGGCGATGGATTTGTTGGGGCTGGCCGTTGCCGAACTGGGATCGGTCGCCGAGCGGCGCCTCGACCGCCTCATCAACCCGGCGGTCAGCACCTTGCCGGCCTTCCTCGTGGCCGAAGGAGGCGTCAATTCCGGCATGATGATCGCGCAATATGCGGCAGCGTCGCTGGCGGCCGAGAACAAGCTGCTGGCCCAGCCGATGGTGAGCGACAACTACATCACCTCCGCGCAGCAGGAGGACCATTTGAGCCTCGGTACGCCCTCGGCGCTCAAATGCCTGCAGATCGTCGACAACACGCGGCATATCCTCGCCATCGAATTTCTGCTGGCGGCCCAGGCGATGGAGTTCTATCCGGGCCTCAAGCGCGGGCGCGGAACCGAAGCTGCCTATGCGGCCCTGCGCCGCGAGATCGCTCCCTATAACCAGGATCGCTTCCTGTCGCCGGACATCGCCCTGGTGGCGCAGCGCATGGCGGAAGCCGATTGGGCACAGGCCATCGCCGCTGCCTTGCCAGCGGGTCTTTAAGAATATTCGCGCAGGATTTCCGACTGCCGAGCGTGCTATAGAGGCATTGCTCGCAAGTGGCGACAGCTAGCCAGTCGAGGATCCCGCGCGGTCTTCCAGTAATTCTGTCCTGCGATCAATGAGTTGGGCTGAGGCTCAATCACGATCCATGACGCTGGAAGACCATGACCATCGCCCCAGATTCCCGTACCCATCGCCAGGCCGCCGCGACGCCGCTGCGGGCCGATCCGACGCCAGCCCTCGGGCATAAGCGCAAGCCTGCGGCCAAGCGGCGTCGGCCTGCCCGCTGGCCGTGGTTTCTGGGCGTCCTGCTTCTTGCCGTTGGCGGCGGCGGCGCCGCTTGGCAGTTGACCCGGAGCGAGGCCAGCACCGCCAGCCAATATGTGCTGGCCGATGTCGAAATCGGCAATATCGAGGACACGGTTTCGGCGGTGGGTGAGATCCAGCCGCGCGACTATGTCGATGTCGGCGCCCAGGTCTCCGGCCAGATCATTGCCCTCAATGTCGCCGTCGGTGACCGGGTGGAGAAGGGCGCGTTGCTGGCCGAACTCGACGCCTCGGTCTTGAAATCGCAGGTCGCCGCCAATCAGGCGCAATTGCTCAATTTGCGCGCCCAGCTCGAAGAAAAGACGGCGCAGCTGCAGCTCACCAACGAACAATACAAGCGCGAAGCCGGCCTGATGGCGCAGGACGCCACCAGCCAGGACGCGCTCGATACCGCAGCCGCCAATCTGCGCTCGGCCAAGGCACAGATCGCCTCGATCAAGGCGCAGATCCAACAGACGCAATCGGAGCTCGAGGGCGACGAAGCCAATCTTGGCTATACCCGCATCTATGCGCCGATGTCGGGAACCGTGGTGACGCTGGACGCGCGCCTCGGCCAGACGCTCAATGCCAATCAATCGGCACCGATCCTGATGCGCATCGCCGATCTCAACACCATGACGGTCGAGGCGCAGGTGTCCGAGGCCGATATTTCGCGCCTGGCGCTTGGCATGACCGCGACCTTCACGACGCTCGGCCAGTCGGAGCGGCGCTGGAGCGGCGAATTGCGACAGATCCTCCCCACCCCGGAAGAAGTGAATGGCGTCATCCTCTATGACGCGCTGTTCGACGTTGCCAATCCCGACGGCAAGCTGATGACGCAGATGAGTGCCCAGGTTACCTTCATGGTGGCTGAAGCCAAGAATGTGGTGACGGTGCCGAGTGCTGCCTTGCGCCCTGCCACAGACAAGTCCGCGCCTACGGGCAGCTATCAGGTGCTGCTGGCGCAAGCCGATGGCAGCTTCACGCCACGCAACATCGTCATCGGCGTCAAGAACCGCAACGTCGCTGAGGTGACGGAGGGCCTGCAGGCCGGCGACCAGGTTGTGGTCGGCGAACGCAGCGCCAATGCGCTGGCGGGCGGCAATAATCGGGGTGGCTTCCGGGGCTTCCCATGAACCACGTCCTCTCCCGCGATGGCGTGGCCGAAATATCCAACGCGCGCCAGCCGCTCATCGACCTCCAGGAAGTGCGCAAGACCTACATCACCGGCGGCGGCTACGCGGTCGAGGTGCTGCATGGCGTTTCGCTCGCCATTCACCAGGGCGAATTCGTCGCCATCATGGGTGCCTCGGGTTCCGGCAAATCGACGCTGATGAACATCCTCGGCTGCCTCGATACCTCGACCTCCGGTCACTATTTCTTCGGCGGGCAGGACACGGCGGAGCTGGACCGCGACCAGCTCGCCGAATTGCGTCGCGACGCCTTCGGCTTCGTGTTCCAAAGCTACAACCTCATCGCCACGGCGACGGCGCTGGAGAATGTCGAGATCCCCGGCATCTATGCCGGCATGAGCCTCAAGGACCGGCACGACCGTGCCCATATGCTGCTCGCCGGTCTCGGGCTCGAGGACCGGCTGGATCATCGCCCCAGCCAGCTCTCGGGCGGGCAGCAGCAGCGCGTCTCTATCGCGCGTGCGCTGATGAATGGCGGGCGCATCATCCTCGCTGACGAGCCGACGGGCGCCCTCGACAGCCGCAGCGGTGCCGAGGTCATGGCGCTGCTGCGTCAGCTGGCCGATGCCGGCCACACCATCATACTGGTTACACACGATTCCAACGTTGCGGCCCATGCCGACCGGCTGATCGAGATCGCCGACGGCCTCATCTCATCCGATAGCGGTACGCGCCTGCGCGGTGCTGCAAGTCTGCCGGCGGAAGACTTTGCCTTGCCGGACGGGGGGCGCATCGGCGTCGTCGGCGATGCCTATGAATCGGCCAAGATGGCGCTCCGTGCCTTGCGCCGCAATCTCTTCCGCACCATCCTCACCTTGCTCGGCATCGTCATCGGCGTCGGCTCGGTCGTCGCCATGCTGGCGGTGGGCGAGGGGGCGACCAAGGATGTCATGGCGCGTATCAACGCGATGGGCAGCAACCAGTTGGTCATCCGCCCCGGCATGCCCAATCAACGCGGCCCATCGGCCACCGGTGTCACCTCGCTGGTGGCCGAGGATGCGATTGCCATCGAGACCCTGGCCCATGTCCGCGCCGCCGTCCCGGAAAAGAGCGCCAGCTTCACCTTGCGCTATGGCAACAGCGATTACTCGACCCAGATCACCGGCACGACGGATGGTCTGCCGGTGTTGCGCGACTGGGGCGTCGCCAAGGGTGCCTTCTTCTCCGATGCCGATACGCAGGCCTTGGCGGCGGTCGTCGTCCTGGGGCAGACGGTCGTGCAGAATCTCTTCCCGGTCGGCGTCGATCCCGTCGGCAAGGTCGTTCTCATCGGCAGCATTCCCTTTGAGGTGATCGGAGTCATGGCGCCCAAGGGGGCTGCCTCCTTCGGCCAGGATATGGATGACAACGTGTTCGTGCCGCTGAGCACGGCCAATCTGCGCCTGTTCGGTACCAACAATCTGCGCTCCATCACCGTTTCCGTCACGGACGAGACCTTAATGAACGATGTGCAGGCCAAGATCACGGCGCTGCTCATCGACCGGCACCGCTTGGAGGATTTCCAGATCCGCAACATGGCGGCGATCATCGAGGCGGCCTCGCAAACGGCCGGCACCATGACCGTGCTGCTCGGATCGATCGCCGCCATCTCGCTGCTGGTCGGCGGTATCGGTGTCATGAACATCATGCTTGTCTCGGTGACGGAACGGACGCGCGAGATCGGCATCCGCATGGCGGCGGGTGCCCGGACGCGCAACATCCTGCAGCAATTCCTGGTCGAAGCGGTGATCGTCTCGGCGCTGGGTGGCCTCATCGGTGTGGCGATCGGCATCGCCTCGGCCCTCATCATCGGCGCCTTTGGTACCTCGATCCAGTTCTCAGTCCCCACCATCATCTTGGCTTTTACCTGTGCGGCGGCGGTGGGACTCATCTTCGGCCTGGCGCCGGCCGTGAAGGCCGCGCGCATGAACCCAGTGACCGCGCTCGCCAGCGAATGAACTTGGTGTGAATGAGTAGCAACATGCGTGATGCCCCGATTCTCCTCTTCCTGCTGGCATTGCTCTCGGGCTGCGACCTGCTCGCCGACCCGACGCAGCCGGATATCGAGACGCCCGCGGCATGGGCCGAGCCCATTCCCGCCAACGCCCATGCCAATGTCTGGCCGGCCGCCGATTGGTGGCACGGCTTCGGCAGTGCTGAGCTTGATGGGCTGATCGTCGCTGCCAAAGCCGACAACCTCGATATCGGCATGGCGGCCGCGCGCGTCGAGCAGGCCGAGGCGCAGATGCGCTCGACCAGTTCCAGCCTTTGGCCGCAGCTCAGCCTCGGCTTCGATGCTTCGCGTAACGGGCCGCTCGACGAGGATGCTGCCGCCAAGGACAGCCGCTCAAGCAGCGATCTATCGGGCGGGTCCGGCAGCGGCAGCAGCAACGGGTCCAGTTCTTCGATGGACCGCAATTCCTTCGGCCTGTCGCTCTCGGCCTCCTATGAAGTCGATTTCTGGGGTCGCAACCGCTCGGCGCGCAATGCAGCGCTTGAGGCTCTGCGCGCCAGCGTGTTCGACCAGCAGACCGTGGCCCTCACCGCCACCACGTCGGTTGCCACCACCTATCTGCAAATCCTCTCCTTGCGCGACCGCATTGCCATTGCCGACAACAACCTCGCCAACGCGCGCGACGTGCTGAATGTGGTGCGTGCCAAGGCAACGCTTGGGGCGGTGTCGCCGGCGGATCTCGCACAGCAGACCGGCGTCGTTGCGGCACAGGAGGCGGCGCTGGCACCGCTGGAGCAGCAGGAGCGCGAGAACATCTATGCGCTGGCCATTCTATTGGGGCGCAATCCAGAGGATCTCGCCATCAAGGCGCGTTCGCTGGATACGCTCGCCGTGCCCCCTGTGGCGACCGGCCTGCCCTCCGAACTGCTGACCCGCCGCCCGGACATCGCCAAGGCGGAGGCGGATCTCGCCGGTGCCGATGCCAATGTCGTGGCAGCACGGGCAGCCATGCTGCCGACGGTCAATCTCTCCGGCGCGCTCAGCCTTGAGACGGCGGTGCTCTCCACCCTCTTCGGGCCGGCGGGGGCTGCCTATAGCGTGGCCGGCAGCGTCATGCAGACGATCTTCGACGGCGGCAAGCTCGCGGCTGATGCCGATGTCGCCGAGGCGCAGCGCAAGGAACTGGTGCTGAGCTATCGCAGCGTCATCATCACCGCCTTCTCGGAAGTGGAGAACGCCTTGGTCGCGATCCGCGCGCTCGATAAGCAATACGCGCTGCAGAAGATCCAGGTGGAGCAGGCCGACAAGGCCTTCCGCATCGTCAGTGCCCGCTACAAGGGCGGCAGCGACGACCTCATCACCCTGCTCGACGCCCAGCGCACGCTGTTTGATGCCGAGGACGCGCTGGGACAGCTGCGCCTGCAGCAGCTGCAGGCAATCGTCACCCTCTATAAGGCGTTGGGCGGCGGCTGGCAGCAGCCGCAAGCGGTAGCCTCATAACCATCCCAGTGTGATGGGAAAGAAAACAAATTGCGACTAACTTGCATTCGCGTTAGCTTCCGGGCCGGTTCAGTGCTTTTTCCCGGACATCTCACCGCCCATGATCGATCTCGACGCGCTCTTTCGCAATTGCGCCAGGGACTTGACGCAGTTCCTGCGGCGCCGGGTGGCGAGTCCGGAGGTGGCGGCCGATCTGGCGCAGGAGGCGTTTTTCCGCCTGCTGCGCAGCGATCAGGGGCCGGGGACGCCGGCCGATACGGCCCGCGATGCGCGCGCCTATCTGTTCAGCATCGCCGCCAATCTGGCGATCGATCATCGCCGCCAGGCGCAGCGTCAGCGGACGGACCCAGTCGAACTTGCGGCGATGGTGGCCTTTCCCGACCCAGGGCCTTCGGCCGAACGAACGAGCCTCTCGCGGGAGGAATTGCGCGTCCTGGCGGCAGCGGTGGCTGGCCTGCCGCCAAGAGGTCGCGAGATCTTCCTGATGCACAAGTTCGAGGATCTGAGCTACGCGGAGATCGCGGCGCGGCTTGGCATCGCGAAGAACACGGTGATCGTGCATATGGTGCGTTCGCTGGCGCATTGCCGCCGCGCCCTTGCCACGCATCGCGCCGAAAACGATTGAACCGCCCTGCCGGCGACAATCGGACACAAAAAATATCCGCGGCAGAGGTAATAGGTTTGCTGCCTCATTCGTCTATTGAGGGTAGGGCATACCATTGGGAGCTGACATGGCACGCGCCGACCTGAACGGCAGGGCAGATCGCGGGAGAACGGTGACGGACGAAGCCGCCGCCTGGTTCGTCCGCCTGCGCGATGCTGGTGTGCCGGATGCAGATCGCCGTGCCTTTGCCGCCTGGCTGCAGCAATCGCCAGCCCATGCCCAAGCGTTTGAGGACATGGCGCAGTTGTGGTCGGGGCTTGATGCCCTGCCGCGAGCCGCGTTCGATCCACCCTTCATCGCGGCGAATGGTGTCGCATTCTCGCGCCGGCAGTGGCTGGGCGGTGCTGCGATCGCTGCTGGTGTTGCGGCACTGGGCGCATGGACCGTGACACCCTCCAGCGACATCACGGCGGCTTTCCGGACGCCTAAATCTCTGGCTCTGGCGCCAGGTGCTGCCGTCGATCTCGATAGTCTGTCGACCGTCGCCCTGGTCGCTGGCGAGCCCAATCCCACCATGCGCTTGCGCCATGGTCAGCTTTTTGCCGACATCGCGAGGCCAGTTGGCCGGGGCGTGAAGCTCATCGTACCTTTTGGCACGGTCCAGGCTGAAAATGCCGCGTTCAACCTCAAGATCGAACGCCGGAGGGCCTTGCTTTCGGTACGCTCAGGTCGCGTCACCGTTCAGCGGCAGAAGGGTGGAGATATCGCGCTGGGCGCGCTCAGCGAACTGCCCTTCAGCACTGAGGTGATCGACCCGGTGCGCCAGATACCGGCATCACGCGTGGCGCCTTGGCGGGATGGCCGGTTGGTCTTTGATCGCACCCTGCTGGTGGACGCGCTCGACGACATCAACCGATATCGCCCCGGGCGCGTGTGGGTCGGTGATCCGCGGCTGGCTGAGAGGCCGGTGACGGGCCATTTCGACATTACGGAGGCGAATGCGGCGCTCACCGCCCTTATGGCCGCTTTCTCATTGAAATCGCTCAATTTTGGTACGTCCCTGCAAATCCTCTTTGCAGCCTGAGCGGCGCCGCTTCGGCGGGCCGGCGAAAAATTCACGCCCCCTGTAATGGTTCCATCCATCGCCGTCGTCCTATGGAACGGGATGCAAATGCGAATGACTTGCATTTGTGAGTTTCTGCCGGTAACACCGGCACATGATGGGGCGGACAGACAATGCGAGACGGTGGGGCAGCGGGGCGCGGCACAGCGCGCGGCCGCGGGGGCAAGTTCAACTTCAATGTGGCGCTGATCCTGGGCGGGACCGTGCTGGCGGGGGGCGTCGCCGAGGCGCAGGCGGATGACACCGCGTCCGGCACCAATTGGCAGCGCCGTCTCAATCAGATTTCGGCCGGCGACGATCTGCGCATGGACACCTTCGTGACCCAGGTGGCGCAGGCCGGCGCCACGACCGCGTTCAACATTCCGGCGCAGCCGCTGGGCCAGGCGCTCATCGCCTTTTCGGAAAAGACCGGCATTGCCGTCATCGTTGATTCGGCGCTGCTGGAAGGGATTTCATCGGCACCGGTCGTCGGCACGATGTCGGCGGACGATGCGCTCAAGGCCCTGCTGGTCAACACCGGTATTGCCTATCGCCCGACGGCTGAGAATGCCGTGACGCTGCAGAAGGTTGCCGCCGCCGGTCAGGAAGGGGCAGGCGAGGATTTGGCACCGCTCAGCGTCGAGGACACGGCGGAGGCCGAACCCCTCAGCGACGGCTACAAGCCGGAGCGCGCTGGGACGACCAAGAATACCCAGCCATTGCTCGACACGCCCAAGACCGTCGTCGTCGTCACCGAAAAGCAGATGGAAGACCGCGGCATCACCGACATGAAGCAGGCGCTGCGCACGGTCCCCGGCGTCACCATGAACCAGGGCGAGGGTGGCACCCGCGGCACCAATTTCCGCATTCGCGGCTTCGATGGCAACCGCAGCGACAACTATGTCGACGGCGTGCGCGATGCCACGGTCGGCAGCTTCAAGGACACGTTCAATTACGAGCAGATCGAGGTCAACAAGGGTCCGAGCACGGCGGTGGGCGGCCGCGGATCGGCGTCGGGCTCGATCAATTCGGTCACCAAGACGCCGAAGGCCGAGAATTTCTACAACGCCGACGGCACGTTGGGCACCGACAACACCAAGCGTGTCACTGTCGACGTCAACCAGACGCTGCCGGAGGACTATGTCGGCGTCGAGGGTGCTGCCTTCCGCCTCAACGGCATGTGGCACGATTCCGATGTCGCCGAACGTGACGTAACGACCAGCAATCGCTGGGGCATTGCGCCCTCACTCGCGGTTGGCCTTGGCGAGCCGTTCACGGCGACGCTCACTTATCTGCATGCTGAGTCAGACAATATCCCCGATTACGGCCTGCCGACGTTCCACAACGAGGTGCTGGATCACATCGATCGCACCAATTTCTATCACCAGAAGAATGTCGCGCAGGAAAACAGCAATGTCGACAGTGTCGGCCTGAAGCTGGAATACGAAGCGAATGACTGGCTGAAGCTGACCAACCAGACGCGCGCGCAATGGAGCGATGTCTTCAGCATCGCCGGCCATGTCCGTGCCGAGCAGAACGCCACGCAATACTACCCGCTCGTCAATGTGAACCACAGCGCGCGTACCTATTACGACGAGTATTATAACAACCAGACCACCGCCGATCTCGATTTTTCGACCGGCCCGTTCGATCACGAAATGCTGCTGGGTTTCGACATCAGCCGCGAGAGGCGCGAGATCCAAAGCTATCGTTTGCGGTTCCTGACCGAAAACGGCACCTGGGTGGATGCCGTCCCCAATGTCGATATCTTCGATCCTGATAATGACTTAATCGAAGATTACGCTATGTCGCCGACGACGCGGACGTTTTACACGGGCGACACCAAGGCGGTTTATGGCTACGACACGATCAGCTTCCTCGACGACATGTTCGAGGTCAATGGCGGCCTGCGCTACGAATGGCTTAACGCGCAGACGGTACGCCAAGTCGGCAGCGACCCCCGCAACAAGGATGAATATCTAAGCTGGCAGGCGGGTCTCGTCTTCAAGCCGGTCGAAAACGGCAGCATTTATTTCGGCTATGGCAGTTCGTTCACGCCGCAGGACGCCGATTTGGCCGTCTCCACCACGATCCCGTCGGAGCAGGCGAAGGCACTGGAATCGACAACCATGGAAGTCGGCACGAAGTGGGATCTGCTCGATGACAAGCTTTCCGTGACGGCGGCAATTTTCCAGACCGAGAAGGACGGCCAGTTGGTCGACCAGAACAATAACGCGGCCGATCCCGACTATGTCGTTACGGGCAAGCAGCGGGTGCGCGGCATCGAGCTTGGCGTCAATGGCGAGATTGCCGAAGGCTGGAATGTCGCTGCCGGCTACACCTACATGAAGGGCAAGATCCTGAAGGAAGCCAGCACCAATGACGCCGCCGTCTTCCGCAACATGCCGGAACACGCGCTGTCGCTCTTTACCAGCTATGACCTGCCCTGGTGGAACCGCGATGTGACCGTCGGTGCCGGTGCCACCTATATGGGCACGCGGAAGTATCTGTTCGGCCTCGCCGACGAGAAGAATATCGACAGCTATTGGGTCTTCGATCTGATGGGGCAGTACCGCCTCACTGAGAACATCGAGTTCCAGTTCAATCTCTACAACGTGACCAATGAATTCTACGTGGATCAGGTGGGCGGCGGTTTCGTGACACCAGGTCCAGGACGCGCAGCGCTCTTCACGACCAGCTTGAAGTTCTGAACGTCCAAAAATCTTTGCAGGATAGCAACGCCCCGGCCGTGAAAATCGCGGCCGGGGCTTCGCCACAACATAGGGACAAAGAAGATGCTGCTACGGATTCCGCAGGTGCTGACCAAGGAACAGGTCAGCCATTGCCGCGAGAGGCTGGCATCGGCCGATTGGATCGATGGCCGGGTCACCGCGGGGCTTGGATCCGCCAAGGTGAAGAAGAACACGCAGCTTCCGGAAGACAGCGCGGTCGCGGTCGAGCTTGGCGATCTGATCCTCACCGCACTCGAAAGCAATGCGATCTTTGTGTCGGCGGCCTTGCCCTCGCGCGTCTTCCCGCCGCTCTTTAATCGCTATGAGGTCGGCGATGGGTTCGGTGCCCATGTCGACAACGCTATCCGCCAGGGGCTGGATGCCGAGGCACGCATCCGCACGGATCTCTCCTGCACCTTGTTCTTGAGCGCCCCTGACGAATATGACGGCGGCGAGCTCACCGTCGACGACACCTATGGTTCGCACAGCGTGAAGCTGCCGGCCGGTGACATGGTGCTTTACCCCTCGACCAGCCTTCATGCGGTGACGCCGGTCACCCGCGGCGCGCGCATTGCCTCCTTCTTCTGGCTGCAAAGCATGGTCCGCGATGACGGGCAGCGCACATTGCTGTTCGATTTTGACCGTTCGATCCAGGCCTTGAATGCCGATCACGCCGGCCATGCCGCGATCGTGCCTTTGACCGGCATCTATCACAACCTTCTCCGCCGCTGGGCGGAGCTCTGAACGACGAGGCTATCTCCATGAAGCGCATGACCTTCCGCCAGCTGCTGCAGGAAATTCATCTTTGGCTGGCTCTCATCCTGTTCGTGCCCCTCGTCATCCTGGGTCTGACTGGATCGATCCTCGTTTATCATGATGACTTTCCGTCCTGGTTCGGCAGCGATGAGACGCGCTATACGCTGGTCAGCGGCACGCCGCGGCCGGTGGGGGCGATTGTTGCCGCGGCGCAATCAGCCATGGGGGAGGGCGTGAAGCCTGCCGCCATTACGTTGCCGGCGGTCCCGGGAGAACCTGCCCTGGTGCGCTTCGCGCGGGCGCAGGGGCAGGCCTCGGGCCAGGGGCAGTCCTCGGGGCAGGGCCAAGCAACCGGACAGGCGCAAGCACCGGCACAAGGTGGCGGCGCGCCGCAAGGTGGACCGGGCGGCATGATGGGCGGCGGCCAGGTCCGCATCGATCCCGTCTCACTTGCCGTCCTCGACGTGCAGAAGGGCATGAACCGTCAGGGCGGATTTTTCGGCGTGATGCATCAGCTGCACGGATCGTTGATGATTCCCGGCGCCGGCCGCGACATCGTCGGCTGGCTGGGTGTCGTGATGCTGTTCTTAGGCGTGAGCGGCCTCATCATCTGGTGGCCGCGGCCTGGGCAATGGCGCCAGCAGCTCACCATCAAGCGCAATGCCACGACCCTGCGGCTCAACCGCGATCTTCACAACACGTTCGGCTTCTGGGGCCTTGCGGTCTTCGTCATTGTCAGCTTCACGGGGCTCTATATCGTCTATCCGCAGCCGATCAATGCGGTGGTCGGCCTCGTGACGCCGGTGCGGGATCTGCGCCCCAATGCCGTGACGGTGCAGCCGCAAGAAGGGGTGACGCCGATCGACATTGCGACGGCCGTGGGTCTTGGCGATGCGGCAGTGGCGCACGAGCAGAAGCTGCAGGGTGCCTTCATGCCGCAGCGCCCAGACCAGCCCTATCGCCTGAGCTATGCATTGCCGGGCGAGAGCTCGACCTTCTTCAACACGACCGTCTTCGTCGACCCCTGGAAGGCCCAAGTCATCGAGGTACGTGATCCGCGCGAGATGAGTGCGGGCGACACTTTCGCCCTTTACCAGCGGCCGCTGCATTATGGCTTCGGCTGGGGCCCGATCTGGCAGTTCCTGGTCTTCCTGTCCGGCCTGTTGCCGCTGCTGTTCTCGATCACCGGTCTCACCATGTGGTGGATGAAGCGGCGCCGGCGCCAGAACGCCGCCCTCGCGCGTCAAATGGCCGAATGAACGGCGTCAAATGCTATTGCAATTCATTTGCATTCCTATCATAACCAAAACAGCAAAGCACGGTCGCCCGGGTGGCTTGACTCCTAACCTATTCAGAAAAGAGCAAAAAATGCGCCGTTTTGACAAAGGCGGATCGATTTCGGGATTTGTCGGTGGGTGGCTGAGCCGGGCCCTTCTGCTCAGTCTCTTGATCGCGCCGGTTTCTGCCCTGGCTCAGGAGAGCCCGGCCAATCCACCAGCGGCCGCGTCACCCGCAGCGCTGGCCCCTGCTGAACCGGTCGCGTCCGGCGCGGTGACGGCGACCTCAGGCGTGGTCGACCCGGCGGCGGCGGCATCCGCGGTCACGGATCCCACTGCGCCGATCGTCCTTGGCCCCGATGGGCTGCCGATCGATGCCGCGGCACCGGCCATCCTGCCGCACGATCTGTCCCCCTGGGGCATGTTCATGCAGGCCGACTGGATCGTGAAATCCGTGATGATCGGCCTTGCCATCGCCTCCGTCGTGACCTGGACGGTGTGGCTGGTCACCAGTCTTGAACTGATGGCCGCCAAGCGCGAGGCGCGCCGCGTACGCGCGTTGCTGGCGGCGGCACCCAATCTCCATGACGCGCTGGCCAACGCGCCGCAGAAGGCGGGTCCGGTGCGGGATCTCATCGCCGCTGCGGCGCATGAGGTGGATTTGTCGAATGGCCTGCCCGCCGACGGCATCAAGGAACGCGTGGCCTCGCGCCTGGAGCGGATCGAAGCCGCCGCTGCCCGGCACGCCACGCGTGGCACCGGCATTCTGGCGACGATCGGCTCGACGGCACCCTTTGTCGGCCTGTTCGGCACGGTCTGGGGCATCATGAATGCCTTCATCGGCATCTCGAAGACGCAGACCACGAACCTTGCCGTCGTGGCGCCGGGCATTGCCGAGGCGCTGCTCGCCACCGCCATCGGACTTGTTGCCGCCATTCCGGCCGTCGTCATCTATAACAAATTCGCGCGCGGCATTTCCGGCTACAAGGCGCTGCTCGCTGATATCTCGGCGGAACTCCTGCGCCTTATCAGCCGCGATCTCGACCGCCGCCAACGGCCCGGCACCTATCGCGACGCGGCGGAATAGCGGGGACGACAGCGATGGCGGTTCGGCTCAATCACGGCGGCGATGACGAGCTCGATGTCAATCACGACATCAATGTGACGCCGTTTATCGACGTCATCCTGGTGCTGCTGATCATCTTCATGGTGGCGGCGCCCTTGTCGACGGTTGATGTTCCGGTCGATCTGCCGGCCTCGACCGCGACGCCCGCACCGCGGCCGGACAAGCCGGTCTTCCTCACCATCGACGAGCAACTAGGCTTGAGCCTTGGCAACAACAAGGTGCCGCGCGATACGTTCGGCCCGGCGCTGGAGACGCTGACCAAGGGGGACAAGGAGACCCGCATCTTCCTTCGTGCCGATGAGGAAGTGCCTTACGGCGAAATCATGATCGTCATGAACATGCTGCGCGAGGTGGGTTATCTGAAGATCGCGCTGGTCGGCACGGAAACTGCGCCGGTCCCGGCGCAGCCGGTGCCAACGCCCTGAGAGATCATGAGCGTCGCTTTCGAAAGCTCCCTCGATCGCCGTGGCTGGCTCGCCGGCCGCTGGACCAGTGCCGCGATGCTTGTGCTTGGCCTGCATGTCGGCGGCGGAACGGCTGGCTATCTCTATTGGGAAAGCGGCCCCACTGAAATGCTGGCGCCGCCGATGACGGCCATCGCCTTCGAATTGGCGCCGGTGCCCGTGGCGCCGCCTCCACCGCCCAAAGCAGTCGAGGAACCCGATATTGAGCCGGTGATGGATCCGCCGCCGCCGATTTCGGAACTGGACCTGATGCCGCCGGCACCGCCTGAGGTGAAGGTCGCGGTCGCGGTGCCGGAGAAGCCGAAGCCGGTGAAGAAAAAGAAGAAGAAAGAGGCACCGGAGAAGATCAAAAAGCCGCCGGTGAAGCCGGTGGAAACACCGGCGCCGGCGAAGGATTTCAAGACCGCCAGCGACGAGCCATCGACGACCAAGGTCGAATCGCCGCCGCAGCCCAACACGCTGGCGGCTGCCGTCCCCGCCGGTCCCTCGCCGGATGAAATCGCACGCGTTGGTGTCGCGACCCAGCAATGGGAGATCGCCTTCTACAAGCATATCAAGAAGTATCAGCGCTATCCGAAATCGGCCAAGCGCAAGAAGGAAACCGGGTCGCCCATGGTGCGCTTTGTCTTCGATCGCGACGGCAACGTGCTGGAGGCGCAGATCGTGCGCAGCTCGGGCTATGAATCCTTGGATGAAGATGCGATCGCCACCTTCAAGCGCGCCTCGCCCTTGCCGCCCCTGCCGCCTGAAATTGTGGGCGATCAGCTGGCGCGCAACATCCCCATCAATTACAGCCTGAAATAGGCGACAAGGCGATGTCGCGATAGCGCGCGCTGTTCGGTGGTCCGGCGGCGAGGCGGGCCGTCGGGTTCGGCATATTCCGCCAAAGCGCGGAGAAGATCGTAAAGCCGATGGGATCGGTGGGCGAGGTGCCGTCGCGGCAGATCGGTTGCGTCGTCAGGGCCATCTTTACGTTGGCCGTGGCCAGGGCGCTTTCCATGGCGGCCAGCCGGTCGCCGGAGGAGCGCGAGGCGCGCTCGGGTGTGTCCTTGCAATGATTGGTGTGGCAGTACCAATCCGGCCCGCTCTCAACGCGGCGCACGCCATCGGCATCGCAGGCAAGGCCCAGCCAACCCGTGGGATCTGCCACAAGGTAATGCAGTCCCGAGGCATGCGTGACATGATTCATGAAGGCTTCACCGCCTGCGAGATCGGGCTGGTCGAGGAAGCCGCGGATGGCGCACAAGGCCGGCAGGCCATCGGCGCGATGCGGCAGTTGCAAGAGCGTGTTGCAGCAGATGGAGAGACCCTGCGCATTGATCCCCGTCATGCCAATGGTGCCGGCCAGCGTGGCCGCCACGGCGTGACCGTCCGGCCCCCCATAGCGCAGGATGACCTGCAGCCCGTCCATCCAACCCGTGATGTCGAGGTTCTGGCCTGACCAGACCACCCCCGCCGCGTCGCGATAGGCAAAGCTGGTGCAGGCCTCGGCCTGTCTTTCCGCGAAGAACCACCATTGCTCGTCGGTGAGATTGAGCGCCAAGACGTCGTCGAGCGCCTGGCCGGCTCCTTCGGCGATCCCCTGCAGCTCTTCCCAGAGATGCGGGGTCCAGCGCCGGATGGCGGCCGGAAAATGCGTGCCACCCAGCATCCGGTCGCGCGCCTCGCGGTGGGGCAGGGCGGTCTGCTTTTCCGTCTCGCGGCGCCACAGATCGATATGGCGGGCGATGAGGTCACGGGCCGCCTCGCCATGCTGCCGCCCGCGCTGCCTCGCGTCGCCGCGGAGGTCGAGGATGGGGCAATCGCCGATCATCGCCGCACCGATTGCAGCTTGCGGGCACGGCGTTGCATATCGGCGGTCAGCGCCAGGACAAGCGCCGAGATGACGATGAGCACCACCGCCGCGGCGGCAATGGCCGGACTGATCGATTCACGCACACCGCTGAAGATCTGACGCGGCAAGGTGCGTTGATCGGCGGTGGTGAGGAAGCTGGCGATCACCACCTCGTCAAAGGAGATGAGGAAGGCGACCAGCGCGCCGGTGCAGATGCCGGGCGCCACCAACGGCACCAGGATGCGGCGGAAGGCGAGGAGCGGGCCAGCACCCAGCGACGCCCCGGCGCGCATCAAGCCGCGATCGAAGCTTTTCAAGTTCGCCATCACCGTGGTCACCACCACGGGTGCGGCGAGGCCCGCATGCGCCAGGATGAGCGAGAGGCGGGAGCCCACCAGCCCCATCGTGGCGTAAAAGCTGAAGCAGGCGACGCCCATGATGACGATGGGCAGGATCAGCGGCACCGAGATCAGCGCCAGGATCAGCTTCTGACCTGGAAACCGCCCCCAGGTGAGACCGATGGCTGCCAGTGTGCCGAGGAGTGTTGCCAGCAAGGTCGAGGCGCCGCCAACGATGAGCGAGTTGAGGAACGCCCCCGTCCAGCGCGGATCGGTAAAGACCGTCTCGTACCAGCGTGTCGACCAGCCCGGCACGGGCAATGTCAGCAGGGTCCCGCTGGTGAGCGAGATCGGCACCATGATGGCGATCGGCGCCAGGATGAAGAGGAGGACAAGCGCCGTATGAACGCCGGCAAGCTGAGCGCGCAGGCGTGGCCAGAAACGCATCTAGACCCTCCGCCGGCTCAAGTTCTGGAACGCCGCCCAGCCCAGCAGGGCGATGACCAGGACCAGCAGCAATTGCAGGGCGAGTGCTGCGGCGAGCCCCCAGTTGAGCGTCTTGTTGGTGTAGAGCGCCACATAGGAACTCAGCATCTGGTCCTGCGGCCCGCCGATCAAGGCCGGCGTGATGTAGTAGCCGAGCGCAAAGACGAAGACGATGCCGGCGCCGGTGACGATGCCGGGGGCGATGAGCGGCAATTGCACGCGCCAATAGCTTTGCCACCAATTGGCGCCGAGCGACGTGGCCGCCCGCACCAATTCCTTGGGCAGCTTCACCACCACCGCCAGAATGGAAAGGATCATCAACGGCAGCAGCACCTGGACCATGGCGATATAGAGGCTGCCCCGCGTATAGACGAGATGCAGCGGCTGCTCGATGAGATGCAGGAATTGGAGGGTCGTGTTCACCGGCCCCTCGCCTTGGAGGATGATGATCCAGGAGACCGTGCGCACCAGCAGCGAGGTCCACAGGGGGAAGAGCACCAGCGCCAGCAGGATACCGGCATAAGGCGGGCGGGCTGCCGCCAACACATGAGCGACGGGCAAGGCGACGAGCGCGCAGATCAGCGTCACATTGATGCTGATGACGATGGTGCGCCAGATCGCCGCCAGAAAGATCGCCCGGTCAGGCGTGACGGCGGCGATGGCGCCCTTCGCATCGCGCTCGAGATCGAGCGATTGCAGCAGGTAGAAGTCGGTCACCTTGGAGCCCGCCGCCTTGAAGATAGACCACAGCCGCGTGTCGTTGAGGGCCGGGAATTTCGTGAGCAACTCGGCCTTCTCGGCGCCGGCGGTCAGCTTGGCGGCGAGCGGGCCGCTGCGGATGATGAAAGTGCGGCTGCCGGGGAATTGCTGGTTGAGACCCTGCGCCAGCTGCCCCAGCGTGTCCCTCGCGGCCGCCGCGCGGATATCGGCGGCGAAGGCTGCAAAGGCCGCCTGATCAGGCGTGCCGTCGGCCGGCTGCCAGGCGGCGAGGGCCGCGGCGGTCAGGGGCATGTTGTCGGCGATCGCCGAATTGTCGACCGACCGGGCGAGGAAATGCCCGACGGGCACGATGACGGTGACGATGATGAAGCCGAGCAGCGGCAGCACCAGCAGAAACAAGCGCAGATTGGCGCTGGCGAAAACCCCCGAAAGAAACGGGCGCCGGAACCCCGGCGCCCGGTGATGGTCGGTTGGCATCGCCGCCGCGTTATTGGGCGAGCCAGGCCTGGAAGCGCTGCTCCAGGGCTTCCTTGTTCTCGGCCCAGAACTCGGTGTCGTAGACGGCGCCATGGGCGAGGTTCTTCTCCGAGGTGGGCAGGCGGTCGAGCTGTTCTGGTGTCAGATATTCAGACACCTTTTTGTGGCCGACGCCATAGGCGTAGAGTTTCGGGAAGCCCGCCTGGTTTTCCGGCTTGGCGAAGAAGTCGAGGAACTTCTCGGCCGCGGCCTGGTGCGGGGCACCCTTCACCACGGCCCACATGTCGGTGCCGTAGAAATAGCCGGCATTCCAGGCGATGACGAAATTGGTCTTGTTCTTCTCGTTCTCCGAGGTGACGCGGGCGTTGTAGAGATCGGTCATCACCACTTCGCCGGCCGACAGATTCTGCAGCGCCTTGGTCGAGCTGGTCCACCACACGACATGCGGCTTGATCTTGTCGAGCATGGCGAAGGCCTTGTCGACGCCGCCGGGCTTACGAAGCTCGGTATAGACGTCGGCCGGGGCGACGCCCGCCGCCATCATCGCGTTTTCCAGCGTATATTGCGCCCCGCCCAGCATGCCGCGCTTGCCCGGGAATTTCTCCACGTCCCAGAAATCGGCCCAGCTTTGCGGGCCGTCCTTGATCTTGTTGCCGTCATAAACCATGACGGTCGCCCAGGTGTCGGAGGCGAGGCCGCATTCATGGATCGTGCCCGGCAGGTAATCGTCCTTCTGCGCATAGATCGCCGCCGGCAGCTTCTCGAAGAGCCCCTCGGCGCAGCCGATCTCGAGCTGCGGTGCTTCGACGCTGACGAAATCATAGACGATGGCGTTGCTCTCGACCTGGGCGCGGAGCTTGGCGAGTTCTCCTTCCCATTCGTCGAGCACGACCTTGATGCCGCTTTCCTTGGTGAAGGGCTGGAACACGCCCTGGTCATACGCCTCGTTCCAGCTGCCGCCCCAGCCAACGGCGGTGAAACTTTCCTCCGCGGCGGCAGGACCCGTCATGCTCGCCGTCGCGGCAGCCAATGCCAAGGCAGCCCACATCCTTTTTGATGTCATCCGAAGCCTCCTTCTGCTTTTCCTGTTTCGAGGTGATTTTTGCTTATTGATTTGATCAAATGTTATGGAGATGATGTGGCGCTGTCAACCGCATCGCCGCCTGATCTGGGGAGATGGCCCGCAAGAGGGCAGCGGATCTGATCGCCAGTCCTTGAAAAGTTTGATCAAATAGGTGAAGGCCCATGTCCGATATCGCCGCCGCGACCACTGCTGGTACCAATCTGGCGCTCGATTCCGCCATCGCCGAGACGCGCCAGCGTTTCACCCGCGCCAATCCGGCGAGTGCCGCCCGGCATGAAGGGGCCAAGAAAGCGCTGCCCGGCGGCAACACGCGCGCTGTGCTCTATTACGATCCCTTTCCCTTGACCGTGACGGGAGGCGAGAGCAACCGGCTCACGGATCTCGACGGCCACACCTATGTCGATTTCGTCAGCGAATACACGGCGGGCCTCTATGGCCATCGCAACGACAAGATCGCGGCGGCGATCAAGGCGGTAGCGGATTCCGGCTGGGTGCTCGGTGCCCCCAACGCCTATGAGGCGAAGCTCGGCGCCGCCATCGTCGACCGGTTTCCGGCCATCGAGCGCGTGCGCTTCTGCAATTCAGGGACCGAGGCCAATCTGATGGCGCTTTCGACCGCGCGGGCGGTCACGGGCCGGAAATCGATCATGGTCTTCGACGGCGGCTATCACGGCGGCATCCTGACCTTTGCCCATGGCGGTTCGCCGCTCAATGCACCGTTTCCCTTCATCACCGCGCAGTACAATGACATTGCCGGCACGAAGGCGCTGATCCGGCAGCACGGAGCTGATCTTGCCGCGGTGATTCTGGAAGGCATGATGGGCGGTGGCGGCTGCATCGAGGCGAAGCCCGATTTCCTCACCATGCTCCGGGCGGAAACGCAGAAGGTGGGGGCACTCCTGATCCTCGACGAGGTCATGACCTCGCGCCTCTCCTATCGCGGGTATCACGGCAAGGTCGGGTTGAAGCCCGATCTCATCAGCCTTGGGAAATATATCGGCGGTGGCTGCAGCTTCGGCGCCTTTGGCGGCCGCGCGGATATCCTCGACCGGTTCGACCCGGCCGCTCCCAATGCCTTCGGCCATGGCGGCACCTTCAATAACAACATCTTCAGCATGGCGGCGGGCTTCACCGGCTTTACCGAGGTCTTGACCGAATCGGCCCTGGGGCAGATGAACGCGCTGGGCGATCATCTCAGGGCAACGATGAACGAGCAATTGCAGCGCCGGAATGTGGCCGGCACGGTGACGGGTGTGGGATCGCTGATGAACCTGCATTTCGTCGATCGCGAAATCGCCTCGCCGCACGACGTCGAAGCAGCCGACCACCGTTTCCTGCAACTGTGGCAGCTGGAGATGCTGCTGCGCGGGCAATATGTGACGCCCCGTGGTATGATTGCCCTCTCGCTGCCTTTCACCCGCGCCGATATCGATGCCTTCACCACGATTTTTGATGACTTCCTGTTGGACTACCGCTCCATCCTGCCGCAGCGGCACTGACGGGCGCGATATTCCCTGATCATGACGCGTTCCCCCAGCAAGAAGCCGAAGGCGAAGACAGCCAAGCCCGGGCCGAGGTCCCGCGCGAAGGCCGCAGCGGCAACGCCGATGGCGGTGCTGGGCGATGTGCCCCATGGCTCGACTCATGAAGACGTCTATGCGCGTTTGAAGCGCGCCATCATGTCCGGCCATTATCTGCCTGGCGAGCGGCTGGTGGTGGCGAAGCTCGAAAAGGTCTTCGGCACCAGCGCCATGCCGATCCGCGAGGCGCTGCGGCGCCTGGTGACGGAGCAGGCGCTGGTCAACACGCCCAATCGCGGCGTCGAGGTGCCGCAGATGAGTGCCGGTCGGTTGATGGATCTGCGGCGCGTGCGCTGCGAGATCGAAGGCAAGGCGACCGATTGGGCGGCCCTCACCATCAGCAAGGCGGAGCTCGCACAGCTCAAGAAGATTCAGGCGGAACTGAACCGGCTGGCGGCGGCGGAACAGACCGAAGGCTATCTCGATCTCAACCTCGCCTTCCACTTCACCATCTACAAAGCCGCGCGCTCGCCGCTGCTCATTCCGATCATCGAAAGCCTGTGGATGCAGGTGGGGCCATGCCTCAATTCGATGCGCGGCACGGCGACCCTCGGCCTCGGCATGGATCATCACGAGGCGATGATCGCGTATCTCGAAAAGGGCGATGGTGCCCGCGCCGCCGACGCGCTACAGAAAGATATCTCGGAAGCTGCCGACATCATCTTGCGGCTGCTACCGCAGTAACCAAAAATAGCAGATAAGGATCAGGGGCATGGCAAACGCTGAAATCGCGAAGAAACCGAAGGGCCGCAAGGTCATCATCACTTGCGCCGTCACCGGCTCGGTCCATACGCCCACCATGACGCCCTACCTGCCGATCACGCCCGACGAAATCGCCACGGAATCAATTGCCGCTGCCGAAGCCGGCGCGTCGGTCATCCATCTCCATGCGCGCGACCCAAAGGACGGCCGGCCGACGCCCAACCCGGACGTCTTCATGCAGTTCCTGCCGCGTATCAAGCAAAACACGGACGCCGTCATCAACATCACCACCGGCGGCTCGCTCGGCATGTCGATGGACGACCGGCTGGCGGCGCCGTTGCGCGCCAAGCCAGAGCTTTGCTCGCTCAATATGGGGTCGATGAATTTCGGCATCTTTCATGCCGGCGACAAGATCACCGATTGGAAATACGACTGGGAAAAGCCCTATGTCGAAAAGACACGGGACAACATCGTCAGCAACACCTTTACCCAGATCGAACGAGTGATCCGCGAGCTTGGCCATGGCTGCGGCACGCGGTTCGAATGCGAATGCTACGACATCGGCCATCTATATACGCTGGCGCATTTCCTCGACCGCAAGCTGCTGGAGCCGCCGCTCTTCGTGCAGACCATCTTCGGCGTGCTGGGTGGCATCGGCCCGCACCCGGAAGACCTCGCGCATATGCGCCGCACCGCCGACCGCCTGTTCGGCGCGGATTACCAATGGTCGATCCTCGCCGCGGGCCGGCATCAGATGAGCCTTGCGACGATGGGCGCCACCATGGGCGCCAATGTGCGCGTGGGGCTGGAGGACAGCATCTATCTGGGGCCGGGCCAGCTCGCCAAAAGCAACGCCGAGCAGGTGACCAAGATCCGCGCGATCCTTGAAAACCTCTCGCTCGAAATCGCCACCCCGGCCGAGGCGCGGGCCATGCTGAAGCTCAAAGGCGGCGACCAGGTGGCGTTCTAGGAACTGGGGTGGCTTATGGTGCAAATGCTGTGAATTTTCGTCATCTCTGCTGTTGAATAACGGGCAATTGCGGCACCCGCCGGCCGTTGCTAGCTTGGGCCTGCCCAGCAACGAGCCGGACCCTGGAATGCCGCCGGATCATCCACCGATGAAGAAGATGGCGCTGACGCCCGATCTGGTCGCGCGCTGCGAGCGTTTCGTGCCGGAACCCGGCCCCCGCGAGGACATCGTCTATTTCACGCCCGAGGAGTTCGCGGCTGAGGCAGCGCGGTTGGTGGCAGAGGCCGGTGACGGCCCGTTCTGGATTTTCGCCTATGGCTCGCTCATCTGGAATCCGGGCTTTGAGGTGGCGGAGTATCGCCGCGGTACCGCCCATGGCTGGCACCGGCGCTTCTCGATGGAAATGACGCGCTGGCGCGGCACGCCGGAACAGCCGGGGCTGATGCTGGCCCTCGAGCATGGCGGTTCCTGCGAAGGCCTGTTGTTGAAGCTGCCGGAGGCCGAGAAGGTACCGGAACTCGCCAAGGCTCTGGCGCGCGAAACCGACGGCGCCGCCGACTTCGCTTACTTGCGCTGGCTCAACGTCCGCACGGCCGATGGCCCCTGCCGCGCGCTCACCTTCTGGGCGCATCCCAAGGGTTTTCATCTGCCCGAACATCCCAGCGTCGACGCGACCGCCCAGATGCTGGCCCGCGCCTGTGGCCATGTCGGCTCCTGCGCCGCCTATCTCTACAACACCGTCTCGAAGCTCGCCGAACACGGCATCTACGACAAGAATTTGTGGCGCCTGCAGGAACTGGTGGCACGCGAGATTGTGGGGGGCGCGGTAGATCGAGACTGAGATCGGCCAGCCCCCCACCCACCCCTCCCCCCTGAAGGTGGGAGGGCTTTCTTGCAGAGGTGGCAGCAACACCTCGCTCTCATCTCCTCCCACCTTTAGGGGGGAGGCCGGGAGGGGGCGCCAAGTGACGGCTCTACATTGTCACCCAACTCGACATTCGCTAAGACTCATGCCGCACCCGTCGGAGCCGCCGCATGACCGCCCTCAATCCCCAGCCCTTTCCCTTTGTCTCCGTCAGCGGCACGCCATACGAGCGCGGCGTGCAGTACGGAAAGGCGGTGCCGGACCGGGTGAGGCGTAGCATCGGCCTCTATGCCGGCACGCTTGACGAACTCGGTTTCACGCCGCCGGAGAAGGCGCGACTCATCGGGCAGTTCGCCAAGGAGATCGCGGTTTTCGGCAAGCATTATCTGGAGGAGATGCGGGGCATCGCCGATGGTGCGGGGGTGCCGCTCGACGACATCGTGCTCATCAACGCGCGGACCGAGATCGTGGCCCAGGCGCGACGCGAAAAGAACAAGCCGGAGGCGGAGGATGACGCCGTTGATGGCTGCACCGGCGCCATCATCCTGCCAGAGCGCAGTGCGACGGGTAAATTGATCCACGGCATGAATTGGGACTGGCGTGCCGAATGCGCCGAGACCGCCATCGTCCTGCGCGTCAGCCGCGAGGACGGGCCGGATTTCATGACCTTTGTCGAAGCCGGCGGCCTGGCGCGCTGCGGCGTCAACGAGGCCGGCATCGCCATCACCGCGAATTACCTGGAATCGGAACGTGACTATAAGCAATCAGGCGTCCCGCTGGTGCTCATCCGCCGCAAGGTGCTGGAGCAGAAGCATTACGCCATGGCTTTGCGCGCGGTCGCTGCCACACCCAAGGCCTGCTCCAACAACATGATGGTCAGCACGGTCGAAGGCTGGGGCATCGATTTCGAATGTGCGCCGGATGAAGTGTTTCCACTCTATCCACAAGACGGCCTCATCGTGCATGCCAATCACTGGGTCAGCCCGGTTGCGCTCTCGAAACTGAAGGATGTCGGCCTGCTGGGCGACAGCTTCTATCGCGACAAGCGTGTCCTGCAGCGTCTTGGACCGGGCAAGATCTCACCGGAGGATCTGAAGGCCGCCTTCTTCGACGATTTCGCAAGTCCCTTTGCCGTCTGCCGCCCCGTTCTGCCCAATTCCGCAGGCGATCTATCGGCCACTGTCGCCATGATCATCATCGACAGCACATCGGGCACAATCGATGTGGCGCCGCTGCCGGCGCATTGCCGCGATTTTACCCGCTACAGCCTTAAAGACGCGCCGGTCGCTTTGGCCCGCGCGGCGGAGTAGCGCTCATGCCGAAAGCGGCAACCGGCAATGTCCATCCGTCAGGCCCGCGCCTGCGCGTCGTCATCGAGCCCGATGTCGCGATCGGTCCCGGCAAGGCCGATCTCCTGGAAGCCATTCGCGATACCGGTTCCATCTCCGCCGCCGGCCGCAAGCTCGGCATGAGCTATCGGCGTGCCTGGCTGCTCGTTGACGAACTCAACCAGCATCTCGCCGCCCCGGTGGTCGCGGCCCAGACAGGTGGCGCCAAGGGCGGCGGTGCGGCACTGACGGCCACGGGGCAGGAAGTACTCGATCGGTATCGCAGCATGGAAATGGCCTGCCGCGAAGCGATTGCCGGCGACGTCCAGGCCCTGCGCAACCTCATCCGGCGCAATCAGCGGCAGAAGTGACGCGCAGTCTTTTGGGCTGGGAAAAATTGCCGTTGAGCCGCGGCGGTGGCTTTTGCGTCCTGTCAGACCCGACTTTAATCCAGAGTCCCGTGAAGACTTTATTCATCCATTCAGTGTAGCTTTCAGCGATCCAGTATGGCCCTCTTGTCACGCGGGAAAACGCTTCGGGCGGTTTCCGGACCCGGCGGATGGGGAAACATGTTAATGCGCGTCTCGAAGGCACTCAATGTTCGCGAGGTTGGCGACGGACCGGATGTGCTGGTCCTGGCGCATGGGTTCGGCTGGAACCAGGATGTCTGGCGGCGTTACATCGATGTCTTTCGTTCCCAGTTCAAAGTCGTTACCTACGACCTCGCCTGCGCGCCCAGTGCTGATCGCGCCTTCTTCGATATGTTGCGGCATCGCGAGATCGACGGCTATATCGAGGACCTTGAGCAAATTCTCCTCGAGATCGACTGCCACCGCTGCCATTTCGTCGGTCATTCGGTCAGCGGCATGATCGGGTTGCTGGCGTCGCTGCGCCATCCCGAGCGTTTCGCCAAGGTGATCACCATCGGCGCGTCGGCGTGCTACCTGAAGGACCAGGATTACCATGGAGGCTTCGATCAGGAAGGCATCCTCAACATGTTCGACGCGATTACGACAGACTATCGCGCCTGGGCCGAAAGCTATGCACCCGGTGCCGTCGACCAACCACGCGAACATGAGGTGACCAGTGATTTTCTGGCAAGTCTCATCGCCATGCGGCCCGACGTCACCCTGGCGACGGCGCAAATGATTCTGGGTGCGGATTATCGCAACGCCATGGTCCGCGTCTCGGTTCCGACGGTGATCCTGCAGACCAAGCTGGACCCTGCCGTGCCATTGGCGGCGGCGATGTTCCTGCGTGACCACATCCGCGGCGCCCAGCTGCAGATCCTGGATGCCGTCGGCCACATGCCGCATTTGACCTCGTTCGAACTGGTACGCGATGCGCTTTGCCAGCACCTCCATCCGGAGGCGGCCGGGGCCGGCGCCACTGGCTGAAACTGGAAACTGATTGCCGCTTCTGGGTGCCCCGGCCGTGCTGGCCGTGCTAAGGTTCGCCCATGATTGACGGCTTGCAAATCCATGCTCTTACCGGCCCTGCGCTTGATCCGCTGCGCTGGGCGGCGGCCCTGCGTCCGGCTGGTGGGCTGGTGTTTTTCGATAGCGCCTTGGCCCATGAGACGCTCGGCCGCTATTCCTTCATCATGGCCGATCCGTTCCACCGGCTGACGGCGGATGGCGCGCGTGTGACGCTCGACAGGGCCCCCGTATCCGGTGATCCATTTACAGTGCTTGCCGATCTGATGGGGCGGTATCCGCAGTCGCGGGTGCCAGACCTGCCACCCTTCCAAGGCGGCGTCGCCGGCAGCTTCGGCTATGGCCTGCGCCATCATGTCGAGCGCGTGCCGCGGCATCACCGCGATGACCAAGACATTCCAGACCTGCTGCTCGGCGCCTATGACCTCGTGGTAGCGATCGATCATGTCGCCGGGACGGGCTGGCTGATATCGAGCGGCCTGCCTGCCAGTGGCGACGGGCGCCGACAACGCGCCGAGGCGCGTATCGCCTGGGCGCTGGACCTGTTTGCGCGTGCCGGCGAGGCGCCGCAAAGTTCGCAATGGGCGATTGCGGCGCGGCCCGAACTCACCGGCACCGATTACAAGGCAATGGTCGCGAAGACCATCGATTACATCGAAGCCGGTGACATCTATCAGGCCAATATCACCCAGCGATTTCGCGCGCGCCTCCATGCCGGCATCGACCGGCTCGATCTCTACCGGGCGCTGCGGCGTCGCAATCCGGCAACCTTTGCTGCCTTCGTTGAATTCGACGATGTGGCAATCCTGTCATCCTCGCCTGAACGCTTCCTCTCGCTGCGCGCTGGCCAGGTCGAGACGCGGCCCATCAAAGGCACGCGGGCCCGGGGACGCAATGCGCGGGAAGACGCAGCGCTCGCTGCCGAATTGCTGGCGAGCGAAAAGGACCGCGCCGAGAATCTGATGATCGTCGATCTCTTGCGCAACGATATCAGCCGCGTCTGTCGCATGGGCTCGGTCAAGGTGCCGGTGCTGTGGGGCCTCGAGAGTTATGCGACCGTCCATCACCTGGTTTCGGTCGTTACGGGGGAAATGCTGCCGGACAAGTCGGCGGTCGATCTGCTGCGCGCAACCTTCCCCGGCGGGTCGGTCACCGGTGCGCCGAAGATCCGTGCCATGGAAATCATCGCCGAATTGGAGCCGACCGCGCGCGGGCCCTATTGCGGTGCCATCGGCTATCTCGGTTTCGATGGCAGTCTCGATTCCAACATCGTCATCCGCACCTATTGCATCAAAGGCGACGATCTCTCCTTCCAAGTGGGCGGCGGCATTGTCGCCGACAGCGATCCGGCGCTGGAGTTCGAAGAAAGCCTGACCAAGGCCAAGGCGCTGATCGAGACGCTCGCCTCGGGCGGGGGCCAGGTGCGCAGCGATGTCGGCGGGTCGGCGGCATGATCTGGCTGAATGGCCAATTGCTGGCGCCCGAGGTGGCGCGGATCGACCCCCGCGATCGCGGCTTTACCTTAGGGGACGGGCTGTTCGAGACCTTGGCGGCGCGTGACGGTCATCCGATTGATCTGGCGTCACATTTGGAACGGCTAGCGCGTGGATCGACGGTCCTGGAACTGCCGCTGCCGGTCGAGGCGACGGAGGTTGCGACCGCAATCGGCCAGGTGCTCGAGGCCAATGGGCTGACCTCTGGCCCGGCAGCCTTGCGGCTGACTTTGTCGCGCGGCGTCGGCTCGCGCGGGCTGCTGCTGCCGCTCGATCCAAAGCCCAATCTGGTGATCACGGCCAGTGCTTTCCCAAAGGTGCCAGCGCATCTCGACGCTGTGACGGTGCCGATCAGGCGCAATGAGGGATCGCCCTTGAGTCGGATCAAATCTTTGAACTATCTGGATAATGTCCTGGCGCAGCAACAGGCGCAGGCCGCCGGTGCCCAGGAAGCCCTGATGCTCAACAATCGGGGCCACATCGCGGGCTTTGCCCGGGGCAATATCTTTGCGCTGATCGATGCGACATGGGTGACGCCACCGCTGGCCGATGGGGTGCTGGACGGCATTACCCGGGCAAAGATCCTGCAGAACGCCCAGAAAAGCGGCGCCAAGGTCGAAGAACGGAGCCTGGAGCGCGCCGAAACCGACCGTATCGGGGCACTTTTCATCACCAATTCCTTGTTGGGTGCCGTTCCGATCGGGCGTCTGGACGGCCAGGAGATGCGCCTCGACAGCGTTCTGATCGAGCAGATCGCCGCCCTAATGATCGATTAGCGCGCCGAGGAGCGTGAGTTCAATCGATCCAGTCGATTAGTTCCATTGGTATTCCCGTGTTGCGGAATGCCCCGACCTGCCTCATATTCTGCATATGAGAATTATTCGCAAGTACGGAGGCGATATCATGAAGCGGGATCTGGTCAAGACGGCAACCTTCGCGGCGCTCCATTTCAGCATCGGCTTCGGTGTCGCCTATCTCATTTCCGGTTCCCTGCCGGTGGCGCTTGGCGTCGCCCTTATCGAACCGGCCGTCAACACCGTCGCGTTCTTCTTTCACGAGCGCGCCTGGCAACACAGCGAGAAGGCAGATGCTGCCAAAAACATGGCTGCGCCGCGCATCGAGGACCACCATTCCTTTCGCAACCTGCGTTCACTGGCGCTTGCCGGCTGAGATCGACTAGCATCCGCCCCATTCTTTGGGGGGGGCGGATGAAGATGAGCGATGTGATCGACGACTTGCGTGCCGCGCTGGGGAACGGCGCCGTCTTGACCGGCGACGATATCGGATCGAAGCACCGCTCAGACATGAGCATGACCGGGCGGTCGCTGCCCAAGGCGCTGATCCGCCCGCGCGACCCGGCGCAAGTCGCGACGGCGCTTAGGATCTGCCACGCACATCGCCAGGCTGTCGTGCCGCAAGGCGGCCTCACCGGGCTTGCCGGCGGCGCCAATGCCGGACCCGGCGACATCGCTTTGTCGCTCGATCTCCTAAGCGGTGTCGAGGAGCTGGACCGCGAGGCGGCAACACTGACCGTGCTGGCCGGCACACCGCTGGAACGCGCGCAGATGGCCGCGGCCGATGCCGGTTTCCTGCTGCCGCTGGATCTGGGCAGCCGCGGCACGGCGCAGGTCGGCGGCAATCTCGCGACCAATGCCGGCGGCAACCGGGTCATTCGCTATGGCATGGCGCGGGCGCAAGTGCTGGGTCTTGAAGTGGTGCTCGCCGACGGCACGATCCTCAGCAGTCTCAACAAGATGCTCAAGAACAATGCGGGTTTCGATCTCAAGCAGTTGTTCATCGGCAGTGAAGGCACGCTGGGCATCATCACGCGCGTTGTCTTCCGGCTGAAACCGCTGCCGCGCGTCACCAGCACGGCCTTCTGCGCCCTGGAAAGTTTCCAGGCGGTACTGGCCCTGCTGCAGAAGGCGGAACGGGAACTCGGCGGGCCATCGGCCTTCGAAGTGATGTGGCCCGATTTCTATCGCTTCGTCACCGAACACAAGATGACCAATGCCCGGCCCTTCGCGGAAGAGCATCCCTTCAATGTGCTGATAGAGCATCAAGGTCTCGACACGGAGAATGACCCAGCGCGCTTTCAAGGCTTCCTGGAGGCGGCGCTCGAAGAGGGCCTGCTGCTGGACGCGATGGTGGCGCAGAACGAAAAGGAGGCGCAGGCCTTCTGGCGGGTGCGCGAGGGCTATGCGTTGGACACGTTGCCGGCCATCGTCAATTTCGACGTGAGCCTCGCCATCGGTCGTATCGGCGCTTTCGTCGATGAATGTCGCAGTAACCTTAGCAAACGCTGGCCCGGGGGGCGGTTCTTCTTCTATGGCCATATCGGCGACAGCAATTTGCATATCACCACCTGCGTCGATTACCGCGACGGCGAAGACATGCATGACGTCGATGAGATCGTCTATCGGACGGTGCGGGACTTTGCCGGCTCCGTCTCGGCCGAGCATGGCATCGGCACGTTGAAGCGCGACTATCTCGGCTATTCGCGCACAGCCGAAGAGATCGCGGTCATGCGCCGGATCAAGACAGCGCTCGATCCCCAGGGCATTCTCAATCCCGGGAAGGTGATCTGATATCCGTTTGGATGAAAGGCCACGCCCACCGGGCCGAGTGACGGGGCCGCAATCTCGCGGCAATTCAGGGCCAATCGAGGCGCGCGGCCGCACGGTCGCGTGCTGTGCGACGCATGTTGCGTCAAGCGAACGGCCCGCTCACATCACGGCAAACTATCCTATCGGTTGCAGTATTCGGATAATATTCCGCTATTCCTTTTGCGTTTGATTAATGAAATTATGGCGTTACTGGAGAAGAGAAACTTAGGTGTGTTTCGTCGTTAAGAATTGCAATCCCTTCAATCCTTACGCTTAGGCGGAAATTCGGGAGGCGCAATGATGGCGGGCTCAACAGTTCGTCCCACGGGAATCGAATGCCCCTACGATGAAAGTGAATTGATCGTCAGCAAGACCGACCTCAAAGGACGGATTACTTACGCCAACGATGTCTTCCTGCGCCTCGCGAAATTTCCGCGCTCGCAAGTCATCGGCGCACCGCACAGCCTCATCCGGCATCCCGACATGCCGCGCTGCGTCTTCAAGATGCTGTGGGACACCATCCAGACAAAAAAAGAGCTGTTCGCCTACATCGTCAACATGGCGCGGGATGGCGATCATTATTGGGTCTTTGCGCATGTGACGCCGACCTTCGACGCCAATCGCAATATCCTCGGCTTCCATTCCAACCGCCGAAAACCCGACAAGGCGCAACTGGAAAAAATCATTCCGATGTATGCCGAGCTGCTTGCCGAAGAAAACCGCCATGACAGCCGCAAGGACGGGATGCTGCGCGGCCATGACATGCTCATGAACATGTTGAAGGGGAAGGGGCTCGACTATGACGAATTTGTCTTCTCTCTCTAAGGTAACCGGCGCCGTTATCGGCCTGGTTGCCGCCGTCGTACTCGGCTCGGTCCTGCATCTGATCGCGGATGCACAATTCGGCAAATGGATCACAGCCGGTGAGGCTGTTCTTGTCCTGGTGCTGGCCGTCCTCGCGTTGCGGTGGCTGCGCCAGGCGCAAACCGGCATCAAGGACGCTCTCCGTGTCAGCCACAGTGCCTTCCACGGCAATCTCGAAGCGCGCATCCTGGCGCCGCGCGACGGCGGTGACCTTGGCGCGTTGCAGGCCGACATCGACAATATGCTCGATATCGTCGATGCGTTCGTCCGCGAGTCAGCCGCCTCGATGGAGTATGCCAGCCAGGGCAAGACCTTTCGCAAGGTGCTGACCCGGGGCCTGCCCGGCGCATTCAAGAATGGTGCCGAAACCATCAATGCCGGCACGGCATCGATGGATCAGCGCGTCCGCGATCTGGCAACGGTGGCACAGAATTTCGGCACCAAAATGGACGGCGTGGTTCGGGTGCTGAGCGGTGCAGCCAGCGCTCTTGGATCCGATGCCGAAACCTTGGCGAGCGCCGCTGAAGAAACGAGCCGCCAGTCGACGGCCGTCGCCGCCGGCTCCGAAGAGGCGTCGGTCAATGTGCAGACCGTCGCCAGTGCGGCCGAGGAACTCTCGTCCTCGATTTCCGAGATCGGCCGGCAGGTGACGCAATCCATGTCCATCACCACCCAGGGCGTCGATGAAGCGCAAAGGACGAACAATCAGATTCAGATGCTGGCCGATGCGGCACAGCGGATCGGCGCCGTGGTGCAACTGATCAACGATATCGCCAACCAGACCAATCTGCTGGCCTTGAACGCCACCATCGAGGCGGCCCGCGCCGGCGAAGCCGGCAAGGGTTTTGCCGTGGTCGCTTCCGAGGTCAAGAACCTGGCGACCCAGACCGCCAAGGCCACCGACGAAATCAGTTCCAATATTGCCGAGATGCAGCGTGCGACCAATGAATCGGTCGCGGCTGTGCAGCATATCGGCAAGACCATCGGTGAGATGAGCGACATATCGACCGGGATCGCCTCGGCGATGGAGGAGCAGGGCGCAGCGACGCAGGAAATCGCGCGCAATGTTCAGCAGGCGTCGGCCGGCACGGCAGAGGTTTCAGCAAACATCGTCGGTATCACCGAAGCCGCGCGTGATACGGGGCGGGCCGCCGAGCGCGTCAAGGACATGTCCGGTCAGATCAACAGCCAGGTCGAGGTCTTACAGACCGAAGTGGCTGCCTTTCTGAAATCCATCAACGGGTAATGGGCTGGGGCATCGGCGGACGCTTGAGTGCCACGCGGAATTTCGGCAGCAGGCGGCCCTGATACCCGGTGGGTTCCGCGCCGGTGCGCAGGGCGCCCATCGACGCATAGAAGGCGGCGGCCTGGGGATCGGCATCGATGACAAGGTGGTGCGCGCCGAGCGATGCGGCAAGGTCGAGTGCCTTGGCGTAGAGCGCGCGGCCCAGCCCTCTGCGCATAAAATCCGGATCGATGAAGAGAAGGGTGAGGTCGGCGACGGTCTCATCGAGCGGGTCGACCTGCACCACGCCACAGGGCCGGTCGCCGCTATCGGTGGTCACCCAGACACGGCCAGCCAGTATCGCGGCTGGGTCGACGCGGATCTGGTCACGCACGCTTGCCATGAAGCCGGCGTCATAACCCCAATGTGCCTTGGAGCGGAAACAGATGTCGTCGAGCGCCGCGCACTCGTCGCAGCGGGCGGGGCGCAGGATGGCTCCGTGCGTCAAATCATCTCCAGCGGCACGGCTTTCTTCGGCGCCGGGAAGGCGGCGTCGATCTCGGCCAGATCCTGGGGCGTCAGCACGATGTCACCGGCAGCGGCATTTTCCTTGAGGCGCGCGATGGTGCGGCTTTTCGGCACGGCGAAGGAAAGCGGATGGCGCGTGGCCCAGGCGAGCATGATCTGGGCCACCGTCGCATCGTGGCGCCTGGCGATGGGTTCCAGTTGTCTGAAGCCATCGACCTCGCCCTGCGCCAGCGGGCAATAGGCCATCAGGGCGACCTTGGCCTTGGCCATGATGGGGACCAGGTCGTGTTCGGGACCACGCACGCCGACATTATAGAGAATCTGGTTGGCGACGGCGTCGCTGCCGCCGGGAAGGCCAAGCCATTCCTTCATGTCGCTGCTGTCGAGATTGCTGATGCCGAAAGCGCGGATCTTGCCGGTCTTCTTCAATTCCTGGAATGCAGCAAGGGTATCGGCGAGAGGATATGACCCGCGCCAATGCAGGAGGTAGAGGTCCAAGTAATCGGTGCCGAGCCGCTTCAGGCTCTGTTCGCAGGCCTTGATGGTGCCGGCGCGGCTTGCATTGCTGGGTAGGACCTTGCTGACCAGATAAACGTCCTTGCGGCGGCCCGCTATCGCGTCGCCGGTCACTTCTTCCGCACCGCCATTCCCGTACATTTCAGCGGTATCGATGAGGGTGAGGCCGAGATCGATGCCGGCCTGAAGGGCTGCGACCTCCGACTTGCGCTCGGCGGCACGCTCGCCCATGCGCCAGGTGCCCTGGCCGATGACTGGAATTTCCGTGCCGTCATTAAGGACTAATCGCCGCATGGTCCGTTTCCTCGTCTTTTCCGTATTTTTGCAGACGTCTGCCGCTTACTCTAGCGCGGCTTCCCACTCACAGCTATCATCCGGTCATGCCAAACATATTCCTCATCCTGCTCGTCATTTTCCTCGTCCTTACCTTGGGCACGCTGCTGGTCGGCGTCTTTGCCATGGGCCGGGGTGGCGATTTCAACAAGCGCAACTCGAACAAGCTGATGCGCCTGCGCGTCGTGTTCCAGATCGGTGCGGTGGCGAGCTTCGTTCTCTATATGCTGACTCGTAACGGCTGACACGGGTATGGTTCAGCTCACGCGGATCTACACCAAGAGCGGCGACAAGGGCTCGACCTCGCTCGGCTCCGGCAAGCGCGTGAAGAAGCACGATTTGCGGGTCGCGGCCTATGGCACGGTGGACGAAGCCAATGCCGCGATCGGGGTCGCGCGGCTGCATGTGTCAGGCGATTTGGACGCCATGTTGAATCGCATCCAGAACGACCTCTTCGATCTCGGCGCCGATCTCTGCCAGCCGGAAGATCCCAAGGACTATCCAGCGCTGCGTGTGATCGAGGCACAGGTCGAGCGGCTGGAGCAGGAGATCGACCGCTTAAACGCCGAATTACAGCCTTTGAAAAGCTTCGTGCTCTCGGGCGGCACACCTGCCGCCGCCCATCTCCACCTCGCCCGCACCATCGCCCGTCGTGCCGAGCGCGACATCACGGCGCTGATGGAACATGAGGAGATCAACCCGGCGGCGCTGCGTTACATCAACCGGTTGTCCGACCTCCTTTTCGTCATGGCGCGCTATGCCAATGACAAGGGCCAGGCCGACGTGCTGTGGGTCCCGGGCAAGAACCGGTAGGTTGCAAGCCCCCAGTGACTCGATGCCGCTTTGCCCAAAAACGCCGCACCATCTGCCCAGGGAAGCTGCACGCAGCTTCTCGAACTCGGCTCATGGAAGGGTTAATGCAGCTCATCGGTGGTGGCGTGAAGTCATTGAATTTGCGCGATTAAGCGCAAGGCTGCCGTTTCCGGGCGAGTTGCCTCGCCTCGTTGACACAAAGATGCCATGCCCCTATTTTGCGCATGCGAAATTTCTGCCGCGGGGCCGTGAAAAACGGTGCCGGCAGGCAGGGGGTGTCGCTGCCTGAGCGTCGGGTCATATCAAGAACCGAAAGCGAGGGGCATCGACCGTTGTAACCACAGTCTCATCCGGGTCCTTGAAGATGAAAGTCCTCGTCGCTGTTAAGCGGGTGATCGACGCCAATGTGAAGGTCCGCGTCAAGGCGGACGGCACGGGTGTCGAAACCCAGAACGTCAAGATGTCCATGAATCCCTTCTGCGAAATCGCGACCGAGGAGGCCGTGCGTCTCAAGGAAGCCGGCAAGGTGACGGAAATCGTCGCCGTGTCGTTGGGCAACGCGCAATGCGCGGAGACGATCCGCACGGCCCTTGCCATGGGCGCCGATCGCGGCGTGCATGTGCAGACCGATGTCGAGTTGCAGCCCCTCGCGGTCGCCAAGCTGTTGAAAGCCGTGGTCGACAAGGAACAGCCGGGTCTCGTGATCCTCGGCAAGCAGGCGATCGACGACGATGCCAACCAGACCGGTCAGATGCTCTCTGCCCTGCTCGGCTGGCCGCAGGCGACGTTTGCCTCGAAGCTGGTCTTGAACGACAACAGCACCGCCACGGTGACGCGCGAAGTCGATGGCGGTCTCGAGACCGTCGAGGTCAAGACGCCCTTCGTCATGACCACCGATCTGCGTTTGAACGAGCCGCGTTATGCCTCGCTCCCCAACATCATGAAGGCGAAGAAGAAGCCGATTGATGCCCTGACCCCCGAACAGCTGGGTGTCGACCCAAGCCCCCGCCTCAAGACCCTGAAAGTGACCGAGCCGCCCAAGCGCTCGGCCGGTATCAAGGTGAAGTCGGTCGCCGAACTGGTCGACAAGCTGAAGAACGAAGCGAAAGTCATCTAAGGGGTCACAACCATGAGCATTCTCGTCCTTGCCGAGCATGACAACGCGTCGCTGAAATCGGCGACCTTGCATGCCGTCACCGCCGCCCAGAAGATCGGCGGCGACATTCATATCCTGGTGGCCGGTGCCGGTGCCCAGGGTGCTGCCGACGCGGCCGCCAAGGTTCCCGGCGTTGCCAAGGTGCTGTTGGCTGACGACGCCATCTACGGCCATGCCCTGGCCGAGAATGTCGCCAAGCTGATCGTCGCCCTCGCGCCGTCCTACAGCCACATCCTCTCGGCTGCGACGGTCAACGGGAAGAACATCCTGCCGCGCGCATCAGCTTTGCTCGACGTGCAGCAGATCTCGGAAATCTCCGAGGTCAACGGCCCGGACACCTTCACGCGCCCGACCTATGCCGGCAACGCGCTGACCACGGTGCAGTCTTCGGACAAGATCAAGGTCATCACGGTGCGTGCGACGGCCTTCGATGCCGCGGCGGAAACCGGTGGTTCGGCGGCGATCGAGAAGGTCGCCTCGGCCGGTGACGCGGGCCTCTCCAAGTTCCTCGGCCAGGAAGTGCAGAAGACGGAACGCCCCGAACTCACCTCGGCGCGCATCGTCGTCTCGGGTGGCCGCGGCATGCAGTCGGGCGACAACTTCAAGATGCTGGAAGAAGTGGCCGACAAGCTGGGTGCCGCCGTTGGCGCGTCGCGCGCCGCCGTCGATGCCGGCTTCGTGCCCAATGATTACCAGGTCGGCCAGACCGGCAAGATCGTGGCGCCGGAGCTCTATCTCGCCGTCGGCATCTCGGGTGCCATTCAGCATCTCGCCGGCATGAAGGACAGCAAGGTCATCGTCGCCATCAACAAGGACGAAGATGCGCCGATCTTCCAGGTCGCCGATTACGGCCTGGTCGCCGACCTGTTCCAGGCGGTGCCGGAACTGGCGAAAGAACTCGGCAAGTAACTGCCAAGAAATAACCGGACAAGCGGCCCGCTGAACGAAACAGCGGGCCGCAATGTTCCGGGAGACAGAAAAGAAGAGGTCAAAACGTGACGATCGAAACCATCGGCATCATCGGTGCGGGCCAAATGGGCAACGGCATTGCCCATGTGAGTTCGCTGGCCAAGCTCGACGTCATTCTGATCGACAACAACCCGGCGCAGCTGACCAAGGCGCTGGAAACGATCCGCGCCAACATGAACCGCCAGGTCAAGCGCGGCCTGATTACCCAGGCCGATGAAGACAGCGCCATCAAACGGATCAAGACATCAAACAGCCTCGCCGATCTGAAGCCCGCCGATATTGTCGTTGAAGCGGCGACGGAAAAGGAAGAGGTCAAGAAAGAGATCATGCGTGCCGTGTGCCCGCACTTGAAGGCCGAGGCGCTGCTGGCCAGCAACACCTCGTCGATCTCGATCACGCGTCTTGCCGCCGCCACCGACCGGCCGCAGAAGTTCATCGGCATGCACTTCATGAACCCGGTGCCGCTGATGAAGCTGGTCGAGCTCATCCGGGGGCTCGCGACCGATGACGATACCTTCTCCCAGGTGCGCGACCTTGCCGAAAAGCTCGGCAAGACGACGGCGACCTCGGAAGACTTCCCGGCCTTCATCGTCAACCGCATCCTGCTGCCGATGATCAACGAGGCGGTCTATACGCTTTATGAAGGTGTGGGCAATGTCGACGCCATCGATACTGCGATGCGCCTCGGCGCCAACCATCCGATGGGCCCGCTGGAGCTTGCCGACTTCATCGGCCTCGACGTGTGCCTCGCCGTCATGCAGGTCCTCTATGAGGGCCTCGCCGACAGCAAGTACCGTCCGTGCCCGCTGCTGGTGAAGTATGTGGAAGCCGGCTGGTACGGCAAGAAGGCTGGCCGCGGCTTCTACGATTACAGCGGCGAGACGCCGGTTCCGACGCGCTGAGGCGCCGGCAGCGCGCGATGTGGCGTGCCGGAACGCTGCTGTTTGTCGCGGCGGCGCTCGCGGCTTGCCAGACCCATGGCTTGCACCCGACCTATTACGCCGGTCAACTGGAACTGGCCCTCCGCAATGGCAATGAACTCGATCGACCGTATTTCGTCGATGAGGCGGATTGGCCGGCGACGCTCGATTGCATGATATCCGCCATCGTCGCCGAGATCCCGCTCTCCGATCAGTCGGTGCTCGTGCAAGGCCTCAATGGCGGATATTACCAGGGCCATAACGACGATCTCTATGTGAAGTATTTCTGGTCCTCACCGGCCCATGGCGAGATCATGTGGCCGGACACACCCGATGCACCACCATCGTCCGATGGTCGACTGCGTTTCCGCAGCGGGGATCTGGTGCCCGAACTCGACTTCGACCTGCGTCGACACATGCGCAGGAATTTCGAAGGCTTATGCCCGGGGCTTGCCGACAAATATCCAGCGATCCTAAGCTTGCCGCCGATGGAAGAGGTCTGAGCAGCGATCTTACCCGGCCGGTTTGGCGTCGAGGTATTTTCTGAGTTCGGCCTTCACCTTGACTGACGACCAATCGGTGGCGCCGATATAGACCGAGACGACCTTGCCGTCGCGGTCGAGCACATAGGTGGTGGGCAGGGCCGCGCCTTTGAGTTCCTGGAACAGGTCGCTCATGCGGTCGGTATAGAGCTTCAGATTCTTGACGCCCGTGCGGCGAAAGAACGGGGCCGCCTTCTTGATGCCGTCGCGGTCGAGGCTGACCGCCACGACCTTGAGGCCCGCTTCCGCCAGATCGGCCTGGAGGGCGTCGAGGGTGGGCATTTCGGCGACGCAGGGGGCGCACCAGCTGGCCCAGAAATTGAGGACAACCACCTGGCCCTTGAAATCGGCCAGGGTGACCTTGTCCCCCAAAGCATTCTGGAAGTCCTCATTGGGCGTTGGCAGGGGCGGATCGAACGGGCTAAAGTCGCCGGGCTTTGCGGCGGTACCGTCGGCCAGGGACGGTGTCAGGGGTGCCGCCGCCAGCAAAAATGCCATCAGGGAGCCCCAAAAGGCGGTCTTTTTCAGTACCATGAGTGCCAAGAAACAATCCTCGCCAGTAACCAATTCTGCGGCCGATTCCGCCAACGCCATGTGGGGCGGCCGCTTTGCCGCCGGCCCGGCGGCGATCATGCAGCAGATTAATGCCTCCATCGGCGTCGACAAGCGCCTTTATGCCGAGGACATCCAGGGATCGCTGGCCCATGCCGCCATGCTGGCCAAACAGGGCATCGTCACCGAGACCGACGCCGCGGCGATCGCCAAGGGCCTCAATCAGGTGAAGGCCGAGATCGAGGCCGGCCATTTTGAATTCAAGGTGGCGCTTGAAGACATTCACATGAATGTCGAGCAGCGCCTCAAGGAATTGATCGGCGAGCCGGCCGGGCGCCTGCACACCGCGCGCTCGCGTAATGACCAGGTGGCGACCGATTTCAAGCTGTGGGTCCGCCGCGCCTGTGACGAGGTGGCGGCCGAGACGCGCAATCTGGTTGCAGCCCTCATCGACCGGGCGGAGGAAGAAGCGGCGACCGTGATGCCGGGCTACACCCATCTGCAGCCAGCGCAGCCCGTGACTTTCGGCCATCACCTGCTGGCCTATGTCGAGATGCTGGGGCGCGACCTCGGGCGCCTGGCCGATGCCAGGAAGCGCCTCAATGAGAGCCCGCTTGGCGCCGCAGCGCTCGCTGGTACGACATTCCCGATCGACCGGCAGATGACGGCGAAGGCCTTGGGCTTCGATCGTCCGACCGCAAACTCGCTCGATTCCGTCTCCGACCGCGATTTCGCACTGGAATACCTGTCGGCACTCTCGATCCTTGCCGTGCATCTTTCGCGCCTCGCCGAAGAGATCGTCATCTGGATGAGCGAAGGCTTCCGCTTCGTGACCCTCTCCGATGCCTTCACCACCGGCTCCTCCATCATGCCGCAGAAGAAGAATCCGGATGCGGCGGAGTTGGTGCGCGCCAAGGCCGGCGAGGTCATCGGCCTCACCGTGCAGCTGCTCATCATCCTCAAAGGCCTGCCGCTCACCTATGGCAAGGACATGCAGGACGACAAGGCGCCGACTTTTGCGGCGACCGACACGGTCCTGCTGTCGCTGGCGGCGATGGCGGGCATGATCCGCGACCTGACGCCCAACCGCGCCCGCATGCGCGAGGCGTGCGAGCGCGGCTTCCTCACCGCCACAGATCTTGCCGATTGGCTGGTGAAGCATCTGGGGTTGCCGTTCCGCGACGCGCATCATGTCACCGGGACCTTGGTCAAGATGGCGGAAGACAAGGGCAAGGGCCTCAGCGATTTGAGCCTTGCCGAGATGCAGTCGGTCGAACCGCGGATCGGCGACAGCGTCTATCCGGTTCTGAAAGTGGAAAACTCGGTGGCTGGTCGCAAGAGCGAAGGCGGGACGGCGCCGGACAATGTGCGGGCAGCTGCCAAGGCGGCGAGGGAGCGTTTGCTATGAGGATGTCGAAACTGTCCGTGGCGATGCTCGCCGCTCTCCTGACGGCGACTGCCGGCTTGAGTGCCTGCGGGCGCAACGGCGTGCCGGAATTGCCCAAGGAAGTCCACAAGGACAGATACCCGGACCAGTACCCGCAGACGCCAAAACCACAGACGGGCATTTTCAGCGGGTGAATTTACATTTCCTGCCAGCGTCATCCCCGGGCGAAGATCCGGGGACCCACTGCTGCAGGAGAGAGTGGATGCCCGGGTCAACCGCGGGCATGACGCATACTAGGGTGATCTAACTTCCATGAGCCATTTCCACTATGAGAACGGCGAGTTCTACGCCGAGGGCGTGCCTGTGAGCCGGATTGCGGCTGAGGTTGGCACGCCCTTCTATTGCTATTCGACGGCGAAGCTCACCGATAACTTCACCAATTTTGACGCGGCGCTGGGCGGGCTCAATGCCAAGCTTTATTTCTCGTGCAAGGCCAACTCGAACCAGGCCGTGATCCGGACATTGGCGCAACTCGGCGCCGGCGCCGACGTCGTCTCGGTGGGCGAGATGTACCGCGCGCTGAAGGCCGGCATTCCGGCGGGCGAGATCGTCTTTGCGGGTGTGGGCAAGACGCGCACCGAAATGGCCGAGGCGCTGAAGGCCGGCATCTACCAGTTCAATGTCGAATCTCCAGGTGAATTGCGGGCGCTCAATGAAGTGGCCCTCAGCCTTGGCAAGCGCGCACCCGTCGCCTTGCGCATCAATCCGGATGTCGACGCCAAGACCCATGCCAAGATCTCGACCGGCAAGTCGGAGAACAAGTTCGGTATCGATATCGACCATGCCCCGGCGATTTATGCCGAAGCCGCATCCCTGCCGGGCATTGATGTGAAGGGCCTTGCCTGCCATATCGGCTCGCAGCTCACCGACATCGCCCCCTATCGCCACGCGTTCCAGAAGATGTCGGATCTGGTGAAGGCGCTGCGCGGCAAGGGGCACAGTGTCGAGCGCGTCGATCTCGGTGGCGGCATCGGCATCACCTATCGCGACGAACAGACCATCAGCTTCTCCGACTACACCAATGCGGTGGCGGAGAATTTCGGCAATATGGGGCTGAAGCTGGAGGCCGAGCCTGGCCGCGCCATCGTCGGCAATGCCGGTATCCTGGTCGCGCGCGTGATCAATGTGAAGGAAGGTGTCAGCCGCAATTTCGTCATCGTCGATGCGGCGATGAACGACCTCATCCGCCCGACCCTTTACGACGCCTATCACCAGATCCAGCCGGTGCGCCAGCCGGCGGATGATGCGCCGGTCACGAAGGTCGATGTGGTGGGGCCGATTTGTGAAACCGGCGACCAGTTTGCGGAACAGCGGCCGCTGCCGCCGCTGGTGGCCGACGACCTGGTGGTGTTCCGCGAGGCGGGCGCCTATGGCGCGGTCATGTCCTCGACCTACAACACCCGGCCGCTGCTGCCGGAAGTGCTGGTGAAAGGCGATAAGTTTGAGGTGGTTAGGCCCCGTCAAACTTATGACGCAATCATCGGTCAAGACAGGCTGCCCGCCTGGCTGTAAACTGGGGGGAAGCCCGGTCCCCAGTTGTGACGGGGCCACTCTGAGGAGGATTGATGGCGCGACGCCCGGTTCTCGGCGATGAAAAGGCACCGACCGCCCCCCGGGAGCCGAGCAGCCTGCCGGCGCGGGTTCGGACGATGGCGGCCATCGCCTGGGCGATCCTCCTTGCCGAGCGCCTCTGGGCCGCGCTGGCGCCGGCCGTCTCCGTTGTTTTGCTGGCCCTGGCCCTTGCCTGGCTGGGCCTGCCGCGTGACCTTGGCGTCTGGATTCATGTCGTGCTGCTCATCGTGGCGGCCGCCGGGTTTCTCTATGCCCTTTGGTGGGGCTTTCGTCGTTTTCGCCTGCCGGCTTGGCAGCAGGCGCTGCGCCGCCTTGAGCGCGACAGCGATCTGACGCATCGCCCGCTCACCCATATCGACGACACCCAGGTCAGCAATCTGATCGATCCGGCGGCGGCCAGCCTGTGGGCCAGGCACCGGGCCCGCCTCTTGGCCTCGATCGGCCGGCTCGACCTCAAATGGCCCGATAGCGGCCTTGTCGCGCGCGACCGCTATGCGCTGCGGCAACTGGCGCTGCTGCTGGCGGTTGCCGCCTTCTTCAGTGCCGATGAAGCCTGGTTGCGGCGCCTGGACCAGGCATTGCTGCCGAATTTCTCCGGCATCGAGGACAGCGACCAGATCACGGTCGAAGCCTGGATCACGCCGCCCGACTATACCGGCCTGCCGCCGATCAGCCTCAGCCTGGCGCAGAAGGATGCTGCAGCCGAGACACTGAAGGTGCCGAAGGGCTCGCGGCTGCTGGTGCAGGCGCAAGGCCTGCCAACCAGCGGCATGGGCGGACCCGCGACGCTCGTCGCCAATGACGAGAAGCTCACCTTCGATGTGCTTGATGCCAGCACCCAGCGTTCGGAGGCGACGCTTTCTGCTGGCCGCATGATCGGGGTGCAATCGGGCCTGGCGACCGTGGTCGAGTGGCCGGTCGAGATCATTGCCGACATGGCGCCCAAGGCTGCGTTCGGCGGCAATCCCGGCATCACCGATCGCGGCGTGCTGCGCCTTGGCTACAGCGCCAGCGACGATTACGGCGTCACGGATCTTCGTCTGGTCATGAGCCGGGGAACCGAGGATTTCGAATTCAAGCTGCCGCTGGGCCAGGCAACTCTCGGCCCCGATGGCCAGCGCGTGGCACAAGGTGGCAGCTTCCAGGATTTCACCGCCCATCGTTGGGCCGGGCTTGATGTGGAGTTGCGCCTGGTGGCGCGCGATGCGATGGGGCAGATCGGCGCCTCGGCACCGCTCGCCCTGACCTTGCCGGAACGGAAATTCTATCACCCGGTGGCGCGCGCGATCATCGAGCTCAGGAAGCGGCTGGCAAGCGACTGGCAGTTCCACAATTCGATCTCGCGCGAACTCGATATCCTGAAGTCGCAGCCCGAGACTTACGAGGACCGCATCGTGGCCTTCATGGGCATGGATTTTGCGGCGCGCCGATTGCGGGCCGCGGAATTCGCGCCTTCTGACACGCCGCCGGTCCTGCAGCTGATGTGGGACATCGCCGTCGATCTTGAGGACGGCGGCACGTCTTTGGCCTTGAGCGAATTCCGGCGCCTGCAGCAGGCCCTCCAGGACGCGCTCGATCGCGGCGCCTCGGACGAGGAGATCGAGCGGCTGATGAACCAGCTGCAGGAAGCTATGAACCACTACATGCAGGATTTGCAGCAGCAGCTTCAGCGCGCCATGGAGAGTGGCCAGCAGATGCGGCAATTGTCGCCCAATGGGCTGAAGCTCTCGCAGCAGGATCTCAACCAGATGCTCAACGACGCGCGCAACATGGCGCGGTCGGGCGCCAAGGATTCCGCCAAGCAGATGCTCGATCAGCTGCAGAAGCTGATGGAGAACCTGCAGGCCGGCGTGCCCTCGACCATGAGTGCGGAGGGGCGCGCGCAGCAGGAGCTCAATAGCGAGCTCGGCCGCCTGATGCAGCGCCAGCAGAAACTGCTCGAAGACAGCTACAACGCCCAGCGCGGGCAACAGCCCGGCGAGCAGGGCATGGGCGAAGGCGAAATGGGGCAGGGTGAGAACCAGGGCGAAGGCATGCCGGGCGATGGCGGCAACGGCCAGGCGCCGGGCTCCGGCGCCATGGGGCAGGAGCAGCTGCGACGCGACCTTGGCAATCTGATGCAGCAATACAGCAACATGCTGGGCGACCTGCCGGGCGGTCTCGGCAAGGCCGAGCAATATATGCGCGGCGCCGTCGACAGCCTGCAGAACCAGGACTTCCCGAGTGCCGCCGAGAACCAGAACAACGCGCTCAATCAACTGCAGCAAGGCTTGCAGGCGGCGCAGGAGATGATGCAGCGGCAGGCCGGCCAGATGCCGGGCCGCGGCACACGGCCCAAGATGGACCCGCTGGGCCGCCCGGCAGATGATGACGGCCCCGGCGGCAACCCGATCGACAGTTCCGGCATGGATCTCGGCATCGCCAAGGAACCGGCCCAGAAGGCGCGCGAGATCTTCGAAGAACTACGCCAGCGCCGCAACGACCCCAGCCGCCCCAAACCGGAACGCGACTATCTCGATCGGCTGCTGAAGCAGTTCTGAGCGGCGCGCTACTTCTCGCCGCCGCGCCGTCCTCGCGCCATGTCGCGGCTTTCCTTGCGCAGCGGCCGCCCGACCGGGCAGACCTCCTGAACGAATCCGGTGAGCGTGTTGACCAGGTTGTCGCTGACCAGGCTGTAGTGGATGAACTGCCCCTTCCGCTCGGATCGGATCAGGCCGGCGTTCTCGAGGATGCTGAGATGTTTCGAGACGGAGGGCTTGGAGATGTCGAAACGCTCTGCGATTTCGCCAGCCGTAAGGTCCGTCGCCGAAAGATAGGCCAGGACCTTGCGCCGAACCTGGGAGGACAGCGCCTCAAATACCTTGTCCATACTCATGCCTGGATCCGCTTTATTTAGATAGTTGACTAACTAACAAACCGTCGCTAGGTTGATATTTAGCAAATTGACTAATTAACGAATTATGTAGCATGCCGCGATGGAGGATGCAATGATGGTCGTTACCTATGCTGTTTATGTCTTTGTCAGTCTGGCGATCACCTTCTGGGTCGGCCGCGCCTTGAACCGCAACGGCCGTGTCTTCCTGGTGGAGAATTTCGAAGGTCGCGAGGCGCTTGCCGATTCGATCAACCACTTGCTCTTGATCGGGTTCTACCTCGTCAACATCGGCTTCGTGTCGCTGGCGTTGCGCTATGGCGCCAAGCCGATCGACATCGTCGGGGCGGTTGAGTTTTTGAGCACGAAGATCGGTCTGGTCGTGGTTGTGCTGGGCGGCATGCATTTCTTCAATATGAATATGCTCGTCAAGTTTCGCCATTCGCGGCTTTTTCATGCCGTGGCCGGGAAGGCTCCGCATCTGCAGCCGCAGGTCTGAGAATGTCGTTGAACGCCCTGCAGCTTTGCCTTGGTGCTGATTTCGCGCACTTGCTGCCGGTGGTACAGCAAGCGCATTTGGGTCCAATCGAACTGCGGGGCCATGTTTCGGTCACCCGGGGGCGAGGGTTAGGCGCGCTCCTCGCTTCCGTCCTCAACATGCCGGCTGCAAATCCCCAGTGCTTCCTGATCGTTTCGGGTGATCACTTGAGTGACAGGATGATCTGGCGGCGGTCATTCGACGGCAAGAAGCTGGAAAGCAATTTCCTGCTCGACGGGGGGCATCTGATCGAAATGATGGGCCGACTGAAGCTGCGGCTAAAGCCCCGGGTAAATGCGGGCCGGCTGCACTACGAACTGCGCAGCGCATATTTTGGCCGCATCCCTCTGCCAAGATGCCTGATGCCCACGCTCGTCGCCTGGGAGGGTGAGGCTGAGGGGTTTTATGAATTCGAGGTCGAGATCAGGCTGCCGCTGATCGGCCGCCTGGTGCGCTATGCGGGAAAACTAACGCTGGTCTCTGCATAGAAGCTCAGTTAGCCCGCTGGCCGGAGAGGGCGGCGTCCACGGCGTTGCAGATCTGCTGCAGGCTGAACGGCTTGGTGATGATGTCGGCGACCGGGCCCTGCTGGTTGCGCACGCCATCGGCGCGTTCGCGGGCATCGGCAAAGCCGGTCATCATGAGGACGGTCATGCGCGGGTTGATGCGGGCGGCGGTTTCGGCCAAAGCGAGGCCGTCGAGGCCCGGCATCACGATATCGGTCAGCATCAGGTCGTAGGTCTGGGCCTTCAAGGCGTTGATCGCCGCCTCGCCATCGCCGACCGCCGTCACTTCATGGCCACGATGGGTAAGGGCCCGGGTGACAAAAGCACGAACCGACTCATCGTCTTCAGCCAACAGGATTGCGGACACAGTGTTTTCAGCCCTTCTAATTCTGTACGAGGCAGCGCGTGCAGACATGACCGTCATCAACTCACCAATTCTCTTTCGGGCCGCGAAGCTGCGGCGCATCGCCCAGGGCTGACGTCGGCATCGGCACCAAGGCTCGGCCTAATCCGTCGCGTCAGAACGATGGTGACCGGTTTCGGTTCCCATCAGACGACCCACGCACAGCCGAGCCGCAGAAAAAGATCACGATCGGCCCGACGATTCAAATGTAAGCCTAAGGTAAGCCTAAGCCGAAACCGTTAATTTTTGGTGAGACTGCCTCGGCGCTGAACACCATATCGACAGCAGATCATGGCGGATTTATGGCATTTATTCAGATAGATAGGCAATAGGGAGCAGCGCACGCAGATGTGAAGGGGCGGGCGTTTCGCCGCAGGTCGGGATCGCTTACTCGGCGACGAATTCGATTCGCAGCGTCTTGGTGCCCTTGGGCAGGGAATCCATGAAAGTGCGGAATGTAATCGTCTCGCCCGGCTCGATGGTTTCCTGTTCCAGGCGGAAGGGATAGGCGTCGCCCACCTGCTTGCGGTCCGCATCCCGGGCCTTGATGACGAAAACCGGCAGCTTCACGGGGTATTCCGACTTGTTGAAGACGTCGGCCTGGACCGAATAAACGGTTTTCCCGTCTTCATTGCGCCGGTTGAACACCAGATTGGCGGTTTCGAGATCCTCGGCCGGGCTGCTGGTCGAGATACCCATCAGGCTGTAGACCATGTCGAGCGCGGGGATGGCGCGGGCAATCTCGGCCCGGAAAATGAACACGGCGCCGAGGCCGATCGCCATGCCGGCCAGTACGAGATAGGCCGGCCGCAACCGGAAACGGCGCTTTGGCATCATCGGCCGCAGCTTGGGCGGCACGGTGATGGGGCCGGTCGGGCGCTGGGGCGAGCGCGGGCGGGGTGGGGCCGCGGGAATCTCGATACCCGGCGTTTCGCCGCCGGGAGCGGTGTTTTCGGGCGCCGAGCCAGGGGCCGGTGCGGCATCTGCCGCCACCTCGGCGCTCAGGGCGATCTCGGCCGGCGTTCCTTCGGGGTTTTCCAACTTGGGCGGCAGCTGCTTCCACTTATGGCCGCATTTGGCACAGCGCACGCTTCGGCCGCCCTCACCAAGGAGTGCCGCGTCCAACGAGAACCTGGTAGCGCAAGCCGGGCAGGAAACAATCACTGATTCGTCCGCTCGATCGATATCCCCTGAAACGTTTATAGGTCGCGGGCGCGCGGGGGACAAGTCCGGCCCGACCGGTAAGGGCGACAAGGCGCTGAAAAATCATCTTTCTTTGCCCGAGTCGCAAGGGTGTCATCAGCTTTACGAGGGTGAAGCCGCTATGCCATCTTAACCCCGCCCAGGCGGCATGGCGCGCGGGGCACAAATTGCTAGGGTGCCCTGTCGGCAAAGGCCGGCAGCGGATTGCCGGACAGCTGGGATGTAGGCACGTGGTTTTATTCGATCAGGTCTCGGTGCAGTACGACACCGGGCCGCAGGTCCTCAAGGATATCAGCTTTACCCTGGCGCCCGGCTCGTTCCATTTCCTGGTCGGGCGCTCGGGCGCCGGCAAATCTTCGCTGTTGAAGCTGATGTATCTGGGCCTGCGCCCCAGCTCTGGCCTGGTCAATCTCTTTGGCCGCGACGTGGCGACGCTGAGCCGGGCTGATTTTCCGGCGATCCGCCGGCGCGTCGGCGTGGTGTTCCAGGACTTCCGCCTGATCGAGCATCTGTCGGCGCTCGACAACGTGGCTTTGCCGCTGCGCGTCGCCGGCGTGCGCGAGGCCGATATCCGCCGCCATTGCAGCGAGTTGTTGAGCTGGGTGGGGTTGGCCGACCAGCTCAATGCCCTGCCGGCCACCTTGTCGGGCGGCCAACAGCAGCGTGTCGCCATCGCCCGGGCCGTCATCGCCCGGCCCAATCTGCTGCTGGCCGATGAACCGACCGGGAATGTCGATGACGTGATCGGCCTCCGGCTCATGTATCTCTTCGAGGAGCTCAACAAGCTGGGAACCACGGTCGTCGTCGCCACCCATAACGACGCGCTGGTCAGCCGCTTCACGCATCGCCAGCTGCGCCTGGAGCAGAGCAGTGTCCGCGTCTTCGATCCGGCGGGTGCGGGGCCTGGGCAGGCTGCGCCCGGCATGGGAGCCGCCTGATGTTGGGTCTGCGCACCGACCTGCCGCTCGACCGCGATGCCGCAGCCAGGTTCCTGCCCTGGATCCTCGGCTTCATGGTCTATCTGGCAGCGCTCGCCGTCGGCAGCGCACTTGTGGTCGACCGGCTGTCGGCGCATTGGCAAAGCGGGCTTACTGGCAACCTCACCGTCGAAGTACCGTTCACCGACGATGTCAGTGTCACGCAGCGGTCGGAGATTCTCGACAAGGTCATCGACCTTTTGAGTGCCACGCCGGGTGTTGCCGGCACGACCTTGCTCGACGACCGCGAGATTGCCCGGCTGTTGGAGCCCTGGCTGGGGCCGGAAGCAAGCGAGCTCGACATTCCGCTGCCCGCCATGATCGCCGTGACCTTGCGCGAAGATGCGGCACTCGACCAGGGGCAATTGCAGCGCGACCTCACTGCCATCCAGTCCGGCGCCAAGGTCGACGCGCATGACGATTGGATCGCCGACGCACTTCAGTTCCTGCGCGGGCTGAAGCTGCTGGCAGCGTTGCTGACCGGACTCGTTCTCACGGCGACGGCGCTCACCATTGTGTTCGTGACGCGGACGGGCCTCTCGATCCACCGCAATGTCATCGAGGTGGTGCATCTCATCGGCGCACCCGACGCCTATATCGCCGGACAGTTCCAGGCGCAGTCGCTGCGCCTCGGTCTGCTGGGGGGGATCGTCGGGACGCTGCTGGCCGCCGGCACCATCGTCGGCGCCGATCGATTGTTGCAATCGGCGGGGTCTTTTGCGGGCGCCAATGAAACCGGGACGGTCGATCTGTCCCTCGATTTGCAACTGCTGCCCTGGCAGTGGGGGATCGTGGCGCTGCTGCCCGTGGCGACGGCCCTCATCGCCATGATCACGGCCCGATGGACCGTCCTGCGCTCGCTGGCGCGCTTCATCTGAACCTGCTAGATAGGGCGCGCCATGGGGGTGAACCGCATCAATTTCCGCGATCCGCAAGCACAGCGTGAAGGGCTGGGGCGCAGGCTCGTGCATGCTCTATTGCTGGCAGTCTTTCTGTGGCTGATCGGCTTCATGGGCTTTATCGGCTTCATCCCGCGCGAGGTGCGCGACGGCACCACCAAGACGGATGCGATCGTGGTTCTGACCGGCGGCGGCGACCGCCTGGCCGAAGGCTTCCGCCTGCTCGATGCCGGCTTGAGCCCACGCATGTTGATCACCGGCGTGGCGCAGGGCGTCACACTGGCCCAGGTCATCGACGGCATGAGCAGCGACAAGAGCATGCTGCCCTCGCCCGAGAATCTCGCTTGCTGTGTGACACTGGGCTACGAAGCCGGCAACACGGTCGGCAATGCGGTCGAAACGGCGACCTGGGTGCGTGACAACAAGATCAATTCGGTGCGCCTCGTCACGGCCAACTACCACATGAAGCGCAGCCAGCTGGAATTCCATCGCGCACTGCCCGGCATCACCATCATCCCGCACCCGGTCTTTCCGAAGGAAGTGCAGGACAATTGGTGGTTCGTGAAGCCGCGCATCCTGGTTCTGCTGGGTGGCGAATACCATAAATTTGTCGGCGCCTGGGGGCGGGGACTGTTGCAGGACGGCGTGACCTGGCTCGGCGGCGATCACTTGCAGCCGGATTGGTGGCCGGATTGGGCGAAGTTCGATTGGCCGGATATGCATCTGCCCAACCTGCACCTGCCTGATTGGAAATGGCCCGATTGGCTGCCGCGGCCCTGGTCGACCAATCCATGACGGCTCTGCGCGCCCTCGTCTTCAATATCCTTTACCTGCTGTGGTCGGTGGCGATGCACATCATCTGCCTGCCGCTCCTGGCAGCACCGGCGCCGGCCATTCTCGCGGCAGCGCGCTGCTGGATCGCCGGATCGCTGTGGCTGCTCAAGGTCTGCGTTGGCCTTAACGCGCGTGAGGTCGGCGCGGAGAACCTGCCTGACCAGCCCGTCCTCTTTGCCGTCAAGCACCAGTCGGCCTGGGAAACGCTTTATCTGTCGAAGCGCCTTAACAATCCGGCCTTTGTGCTGAAGAAGGAATTGCTGTTGATCCCCGTCTTCGGCTGGTTCCTTGCACGCAGCGGGATGATTGCCATCGACCGCAGCGGCAAGGCGGCAGCTTTGAAGAAAATGGTGGCCGATGCCAAGGCGACCTTTGCGCAGGGCCGCCCGGTTGTGATCTTTCCCGAAGGGACGCGGGTGGCGCCGGGCGCGAGCAAACCCTACCAGCCGGGCATCGCCGCCCTCTATGCGCAGCTCGGCGTCCCGGTGGTGCCCGTGGCGCTCAATTCCGGCGTGTTCTGGGGCAGGAAGGCCGTGCTGAAGAAGCCCGGCACGATCACCATCGAATACCTGCCGCCGATCCCGCCGGGCCTCGACCGCAAGACCTTCATGCGCGAGTTGGAGGCACAGATCGAAGGGGCGTCGAAACGGCTGGCCGAAGGCTAAGCCTTCCGCATCACCAGCCGCGACCAGGTGACGTCGCCGCGCCTCAGCGCATCACGCGTGCCGTCGCGGCGGAAGAGTTCCGTAAGACCGAACGGCGCGGCAAGGGCCAGGGTCTCGTCGACGCCGATGTCGAACATGCGCCGGCCGGGTGGCACCGGGCCGTGGCGCAGCGACAGGGAAAGACAGCCGCCGGGCGCCACCAGACCGGCGACATGCGGCATGGCGATGCCGCGCTCGACCTCATCAAGATGCATCCAGACGGCTGTCAGCATGACGATGGGGAAGCGCTCGCCGCGCGCCCGGACATGCACCAGGTCCGGCAGGCTGTCATCCAGCCATGTGATGCGGGGGTCGGGGTGCAGGCGCTGTCCATGGGCGCGCATTTCTGCCGTGGGCTCGACGGCCAACACGTCATGGCCGAGAGCCACAAAGCCTGCCGCGTCGCGTCCAGTGCCGGCACCGATGTCGAGTACTCTCCCCGAAACCGGCAGAACCTTCAGCACGCCGCGATGGGTTTCCTCGAAGCTGAAGCTTTCATAACGAACGGCAAGCTCGTCCGCCTCGGCGGCATAACCGGCGGTACCCGGTACCGCGTTCATCGCTGGTCCAGCTTGAATTCGATGCGGCGGTTCTTGTTGTAGGCTTCGTCGGTATCGGCCGGGTCGAGCGGGCGGAACTCGGCATAGCCGGCGATGACCATGCGGTCGGCGGGCAAGCCGCGGCTGATGAGGTATTTGGCGACGGCGCCGGCGCGTGCCGTTGAGAGCTCCCAGTTCGAGGGGAACTGCGCCGTGGCGATCGGGCGCTTGTCGGTATGGCCGTCGATGCGTAAGACCCAGTCGAGATCCTTGGGGATGTCCATGGAGAGCAGGATCAGCGTGGTGGCGAGGTCATCAAGCTGCGACTTGCCGGCATCGCCCAGCACGGCCGAGCCGCTGTCGAACAGAACTTCCGACTGGAAGACGAAACGATCGCCCACGATGCGAATATCTTCGCGCTTGCCCAAGACCTCGCGCAGCCGGCCGAAGAATTCGGAGCGGTAGCGCGCCAGCTCCTCGACCTTGGAAGCCAAAGCCGCATTGAGCCGGTTGCCGAGGTCGACGATCTGGACTTCCTGGTCCTTGGCTTTCTGTTCGGAGGCATCGAGCGCCTGGGTGATGCGCGAGAGTTCTTCGCGCAGCGCCAGCATCTGCTTGTTCAGCAGTTCGACCTGCAGCTGGGCCTCGTCGGTGATCTTCTTCTTCTCGGCATCGTTGCCGAGGATCTTCTGCTGCAGATCGTCCTTGAGGCTTTCCAGCGCCGCGATATCGGAAAGGAGCGCCGTGATGCGCTGGCGGTCGGCATCAATTGTCTCGTAGGCATCCTTGAGTTTCTTCGCTTGGTCCTCGTTGACCGCGGCCTGCCGGTTGGCGGCGTCGCGCTCGCCGATGACGACGTTCAACTGGTTCTTCAATTCGTCGCGTTCGGCGGTCGAACTGGAGAGTTCGATCGACATCTGTGAGAGCTGGCTCTTCAGATCCTCGGCGTTCTTCTTCTCCATCGCCAGCATGTTGGCGATCTCGGAGATCTGCGCATTCAGCTTGGCCAGCGCATCATCCTTGCCGGAAAGGGCGAGGCTGAGGAACATCTGCGAGGTGACGAACACCATCAGCACGAAGACGATGACCATCAGCAGAGTCGACAGCACATCGACATAGCCCGGCCAGGCCTCCATGGGTCGATGGCGGCGGCGTCCGGCCCCGGCCACGGATCAGCGCTCCGTGCCGGCGGCGACGGCGATGGTGCGGGCCAGCAGCTTGATCTCGGCGCGGAGTTCCTGAACCGATTGGTTGCGGCCTTGCGCCAGTTCCTCGGAGAGACGCGTCAGATGCGCGTCGAGATTGCGCAGATGATTGCGGCTGTTGGCATCGATGCCGAAGCCGCCGGCAGCGGCGAGTTCGGCCAGGCGTGCCGTCACCTGCTGCTGGCTGCGCATCTGGTCATTGAGCACCGCCAATTGGTCGGCCAGCTGCTTGAAGCCGCCGGCAGACGTGCCGCGGCCCTCTTCACTGCGCTGCAGGACGCGCTGCAATTCGCTGATGCTTTCGGCATTCTGCTCCAGCAGCGCCTGGATGTAAGCCGGGATCGGCTGGTCGCCGACTTCGGCAAAACCGCCGACGCCGCCGGAGGAGAGGCGGGCATGGCCGGACAGCCAATCTTCAAGCTCGTTGAAGAAGCGGTTCTGGGCCTGGCCGGCCTGCAATTCCAGGAAGCCGATGATGAGTGAACCGGTGAGGCCAAAGAGCGACGACGAGAAGGCGATGCCCATGCCCGCCAATGGCTTGGCAAGGCTCTGCTTCAAGGTGTCGAACATCACGGTCGGGTCCTGCCCGCCGCCCACCTGCAGATTGGTGATCGCATCGGCCACCCCCTTCACCGTGCCAAGCAGGCCCCAGAAGGTCCCGAGAAGCCCAAGGAAGATGAGAAGCGAGGTGATGTATCGGCTGATCTCGCGATTGTCGTCGAGGCGCGACTGCACGCCATCAAGCACCGAACGCAGCGAACTGGCGTTGATATTGAGCCGCCCGGTCTTGTCCTTGAGCATCGCCGCCAAGGGGGCAAGGAGTCGCGGCTGGGAATAGCTCTGGGCAAAGCCGCCGGTGCGGAAGTCCTCGATCCAGGCGATGTCGGCATAAAGCCGCACCACCTGCCAGATCGTGAACAGGATGCCGAGCATCAACACCGCCATGATCCCGGTGTTGAGGATCGGGTTATGCGAATAAGCGACGGAGATCGGATCCCACAGCAAGACCGTGATGCCGATCGCGGCCATGAGCGCGATCAACATCCACAGCAATTGCCAGATCGGGCGGCTCATAGCGGCCCCCTTCTTATCAATGTTGGCAGTGACGTAACGGCCCCGCCCACGCGCCCTTAGCCGGCGCTGGGAACGATGTCGACACGGTCGGCCGGGCCGCCTTCGGATTTGGTGCCCAGGGCACGGACGTCGATGCGGTTCGAGCGCACGCCCTTGCCGATGAGGTATTTGCGCACTTCGAGGCCGCGGGCCAGCGCCTTGCGGCGGGCCTGGCTCTCGGCATCCGGCGTGCCGCTGCTATAGGCGAGCACCTGGACCTTCATGTTGGTGTCAGCGGCCATCTTATCCGCCAGGGCATCAAGGTCGGCGGTGGCGCCTTGCGGCAGGTCATCCCTGCCGGCATCAAAGACGATGCGGGCGCCGCCGGCCGGGGCACCGGTGCCGGCGTTGGTGTCGGCCGGTGCTTCGGCGCTGGCGACCTGCTCGGCAGGCGCATCGGCGCTGGACGTCGCTTCCGAAGTCGCTTCGGCGGAACTGGTCGCCGCCGCATCGCTGGTGGCTTCGCTGGCAGCCGGTGCTGCTGCAGCGACCGCAGAAGCCGGTGCGCTTGCAACCGGCGAGGGTACGCTGGCGGGCACGGCTTCCGGCTCGGCTGGCGGAGTCGGTGCCGGAACGGGCTCGGCTGCCGCCACAGGCGTCGGCTCAGGCGTCGACTCAGGCGCCGGAGCGGCATCGGAGGTGGCTGACGGTGCCGGAGTCGCCGGCGCCGTTGCTGGGGTCGATTCCAACACGGCCTCGGCCGCCGCAACCTGGGCTGCTGCTCCCTGCTCGGTCGCCGTCGGTGTCGCTGTCGGTACCGCCGACGCCTTCTTCTTGCGCTTCTTCTTGGTCGGTTGGGCGTCCGTCATCTTCTGGGCGCCCGGCACATTCAGATAGCTCTGCGGCAGACCATTTGACGCCGGAGTGCTGATCGGCAGGCCGGCGCGAAGGCCCGGCGCAAAGGCCGGATTGGCGTAGGGGGCCACGAAGGGCGTGACTGTCGGCACCGAGGCATAGCCGTAGACCGGCTGCGTACCATAAACCGGTGCTGCTTGGCCGTAAGCGGGCTGGCCATAGGGCGTAAAGACTGATTTCGGCGCGGCGGTAACGCGCGCGCTGGGGGCGGCGTAGCCGTAGGGCTGGAAGCCACCCGGCACCGCCGGACTGGCGGGGGCACCGTAAGGGGTGAGGGCGCCATAATTAACGCTGACCGGGGCGGAAGCCGCCTGCGGCAGGTAATAGGCTTGCTGCGCATGAGCGGCGGGGCTGAGGTACAGGCACCCGGCGGCAGCCATGCCGGCCAGAACAAGCCTGGTGAGGAGGGTATTGGAAACAAACTTCCCGGGAAGACCCGTGCCGCAGTTCGACGCTTTAGCCCGCTTGCTCATTTCCGCCTGCCGCTCTCAAAAAAGGATGCAATTTGGCGAGGACTATAACCGATCCGATTTTGTCCCTACAACCGGCACTTTGCACAAGCGGGATAAGTATTTAGCGGGCAAAACACGCCTGGACCCGGCTGCAGTCGGGCCGGCGGGCCCGACTTCAGTGGCCGACGAGGTTCTGAATCGGGGCGTGGAGCGTGTTGTTGGTGGCAAGGATCTCGCCCAAAGCGAGGTCCACCGGCTTGCCCTTGAGGTCGCTGACATAGCCGCCAGCTTCCTTGACCAGCAGCAGGCCGGCCGCGATATCCCAGGGGGAGAGGAATTCCTCCCAGAAGCCTTCATAGCGGCCGCAGGCGACATAAGCGAGGTCGAGGGCGGCGGCACCGAAGCGGCGGATACCAGCCGTCTCGCGCATCGCCTTTTCGATCTGGCGCTGGAAGCGGTCGATATGGCCATGGCCGCGGAAGGGGATGCCGGTCGAGAGAAGACTTTCGTTGAGATTCTTGCGGCCCGAGACGCGGATGCGGCGGTCGTTGAGGAAAGCGCCAGCGCCTTTTTCGGCGTAAAAGAGTTCGTCCTTGATCGGGTCGAAGATGACGCCGGCCGTGATCTCGCCCTTCACCTCAAGCGCGATCGAGATGCAGAAATGCGGAATGCCGTGCAGGAAGTTCGAGGTGCCGTCGAGCGGGTCGACGATCCAGCGTGTATCCGGGTCAGTTCCGGCCTCCACGCCGCTTTCCTCCATGAGGAAGCCGAAATTGGGACGCCCCTTCTTCAGTTCTTCCTTGATCAGCTTTTCCGCCTTGTGATCGGCAGTGCTGACGAAATCCGCCGGGCCCTTCTGCGATACCTGCAGCTGTTCGACCTCGCCGAAATCGCGACGCAGCGAACGGGCGGCCTTGTCGGCCGCCTTGCACATGACATTGATGAGGGCTGAGCGGATGGCCATGTTTCAGATCAGTCCTTTGCCCGTTCCATGTATTCGTTGTCGGCGGTGCGGACGACGATCTTTGTGCCCGAGCCGACATGCGGCGGAACCATGACGCGGACACCGTTCTCGAGCACGGCCGGCTTGTAGGACGAGGAGGCCGTCTGACCCTTCACAACGGCATCGGCCTCGACGATGAGGCAGACGACGGTTTCGGGGAGGGTCACGGAGATGGGCGAGCCTTCATAGCTTTCGACCGTCACCACCATGCCTTCGGTGAGATACACCGCCGGCTCGCCGATCATGTCGCTGTTCAGCGTCAGCTGCTCGAAGGTGTTGCTGTCCATGAAGGTGTAGTCGTCGCCGGCTGAGAAGAGGAACTGGTACTCATGCTCGTCGAGGCGGACGCGGTCGACGATATCGGCCGAGCGGAAGCGCTCGTTGAGCTTGGTACCGTCGCGGATGTCCTTCAACTCGACCTGCAGGAAGGCGCCGCCCTTGCCCGGTTTCACGTGCTGGGTCTTCACGGCGCGCCAGAGGCGGCCCTGGTGTTCGATGATGTTGCCCGGGCGAATGGCATTGCCGTTGATCTTCATGGCGTCAACCTGATCAGTCTTTAAAGGTTTGTCTGGAAAGCGGCCGGGTTCTAGCAGGAAGCCTCCCGATAGTAAACCGGCCGTCGGCCATGGCCCTATCTAGCTGATCGGTATGGAGTTTATGCCTTGCCGAGATTCTGCAGGCGCTCGATGCGCTCGTCGATCGATGGATGAGTGGCCAGGAAAGCATTGGTTTTGCTGGCAAATTCCTTGACCGGATTGACGATGAAGACGTGCTGGATGGCCCGGTTGCCGATCTCGGATCCCGAGGCGTGACCGGCGAGGGCACGCAGCGCCCCCATGAGACCGAGCGGGTTGCGGGTCAGCTGCACCGCGGTCGCATCGGCCAGGAACTCCCGCTGGCGCGACACGGCGAACCGCACCATCTGCGCGGCGATGGGGGCAAGGATCGCAAAGACGATCAGGATCGCCAGGATGACGAGTGCCGCCCCGCCGCCCTTCTTGCCGCTGCGGGACGAGCCGCGGCCGCTGACGCGGAGTGACCGCAGCGCCATGTCGGAAACCAGCGCGATGAGGCCGACCATGATGCCGACGGCCGCCATATAGCGCGTATCCAGATTGAGAATATGCCCCATCTCATGGGCGATGACGCCCTGCAGCTGATCGCGCGGTAGGGTCTTGAGCAGCCCGCGGGTCACGCCGATCACGGCGGCATCGGTGCGCATGCCGGTGGCAAAGGCGTTGAGAGCGTCGCTCTCGATCACCATCACCCTTGGCTTTGGCAGGCCGGCGGCGATGGACATTTCCTCGACGACGTTATGCAGCATCGGTTCCTGATCGGCCGTGACTTCCTTGGCGCCAGCCATCACGGTGACGACGCGGTCGCCGGCAAACAAGGTGACGCCGCTCGAGACGATCCCGATGCCGGCCAGGACGGCTGCGCCGAGAACGCCGAGCGGACTGACCGTGACGAATGTTTCGAAACCCGCATCGCCGCTCCAGGCTTCCAGCGCCCAGCCGATCAGATAGCCGAGGATGCCGCCCAGCAGGATGAGGCCGACGATCAATAGCCAGGTATTGCGCCGGTTTTCAGACTGTGCCGCCAGAAAATCCGTACCGTGAATGCGCGAACCGGTGTCTTCTGGGACCGTCGGAGGGGCGGCGAGATCGCTCATCGGCTGAAGACTTTTTTAGCGCAGGTTCACTTTCGGCGCGGCTTCGACCGCAGCGCGCTCGGCTTCGGCGACGCGCCACAAAGCAGCTTGGCCGAAGTCATAGCGCCCCGCGATCAGATTGCCGGGGAAGCTCAGCACCGCCGTATTATAGTTGGTCGCAGAATCATTATAGAACTGGCGGGCAAAACCGATCTTGTTCTCGGTCGAGGTCAGCTCTTCCATCAGCTGCTGCACGGTCTGATTGGCTTTGAGATCGGGGTAATTCTCAGAGAGGGCGAAGAACTTGCCGACCGAGGCAGAGAGCGCACTTTCGGCGGCGACCGTTTCAGACGTCGGCAGGCCGGCCCCGGCATTGGCCTTCACGGCGCTGTTCCGTGCCTCGATTACCTGGCGCAGCGTTTCCTGCTCATAGCCCATGTAGTCCTTGGCGGCCTCGACCAGATTGGGGATGAGATCGTAGCGCCGCTTCAACTGCACGTCGATCTGGCTCCAGCCATTGGCGACCTGCGCCTTCAGCCCGACGAGCCGGTTATAGGTCAAGATCCCCCAGACCACGACGATGACGACGACAGCCAACAGCACCCATAAAACGGTCATGAAGGTTCCCCGGATTTCTGGCAGGCATGAACGGAAAGTCGTGGGCATCGTGCCGGAAGGCCGGGTGGCGGGCAATGTGAGAGCGCAGCCTTTGTAAGCCAGATCACAAGCATCTTTTAAGATTAATTCTTATTCCGGCTCGATTAATGCGAAACAGCCGATTCGAGCGGCACGGATTGCGGCCGTGAACCGGGCCGGCAGCCAGTTCCATTGTGGCGCTCGGCCGCGCAAATCCACCATATCTTGTTGGTTTTGGGGAAAAATCTCGCAATCGTTCTCTTTTCGATCTAATTCCTTTACAAGCGGAACAAAGAATGTACATATAGCTTCATTCGGCGCCGAATTGTCACTGCTGCGGTGCTGTGATCTAAGGTGGGAGAGACGCTTATGTCGCAGAACGTCGTGCGGATTACGGACAGGGACGGCAAAGATAATATGGATAAGAACAAGGCATTGGATGCGGCGCTGTCGCAGATTGAGCGCGCCTTCGGCAAGGGCTCGATCATGCGTCTGGGCTCCAGCGAGCAGGCGGTTGAAACCGAAGTTGTTTCAACGGGTTCGCTGGGTCTTGATATCGCGCTGGGCATCGGCGGCCTGCCGCGCGGCCGCATCGTCGAGATTTACGGCCCGGAAAGCTCGGGCAAGACGACCCTGGCTCTCCAAGTCTGCGCCGAGGCCCAGAAAGCCGGTGGTACCTGCGCCTATGTCGATGCCGAACACGCGCTTGACCCCTCTTATGCCACCAAGCTTGGCGTCAATGTCGGCGACCTCTTGGTGTCGCAGCCGGATGCCGGCGAACAGGCGCTGGAAATTGCCGATACGCTGGTGCGCTCCGGCGCCATCGACATCCTGGTGATCGATTCCGTGGCAGCCCTGGTGCCGCGCGCCGAACTCGAAGGCGAAATGGGCGACAGCCATGTCGGCCTCCATGCCCGCCTGATGAGCCAGGCGCTGCGCAAGCTGACCGGTTCGATCAGCCGCTCGAAGACCATGGTCATCTTCATCAACCAGATCCGCATGAAGATCGGCGTCATGTTCGGCAACCCGGAAACGACGACCGGCGGCAACGCGCTGAAGTTCTATGCCTCGGTCCGTCTCGACATCCGCCGCATCGGTGCGATCAAGGACAAGGAAACCGTGGTCGGCAACCAGACCAAGGTGAAGGTGGTCAAGAACAAGCTGGCGCCGCCGTTCCGGGTGGTCGAATTCGACATCATGTATGGCGAAGGCATTTCCAAGATGGGCGAGCTCATCGATCTCGGCGTCGCCGCCGGGGTGGTGGAGAAGTCCGGTGCCTGGTTCTCCTATAGCGGCCAGCGCATCGGCCAGGGTCGCGAGAACGCCAAGTCGTTCCTGCGCGAAAATGGCGCCATGGCCAAGGAAATCGAACAGAAGATCCGCGCCAATGCGGGCCTGGTCGCCGGCGCCATGATGGATGCCAGTGGCGAAAAGGAAGTGTCAGAGGATTAAACAATCGCCGTCGGTCTCGGCCGGCGGCTCTGGTCTCTCTCCGGCAAACGCGCCGATCCGGGCCTTGCGCCCTGGGCCGGCGCGTTTCGTCGTTTTGGCACGGGCGTTTTGGCACAGGCGTTTTGGCACAGGCGTTTTGACCCGGCGCTTTGGCAGGGGCACGCGCGCCACGGGGTTCTCAAGAAAATCCGTGTCATGCTAGCCTTCGCTGATGCCGCTCCGTTCGATTCCTGGTCAGCCCACGCCGATCCCTGCCATCCTGCTGGCTGGTGGCCGCGCATCACGCCTGGGCGGTGGCGATAAGTGTCTGCGCCTGTTGGGAGGCCGACCCCTCCTCGACCACGTCATTCAGAACCTCCGTCCCCAAGTCCGCGAAATGGTGGTCAACGCCAACGGCGATCCCACCCGCTTTGCCAAGTTCGGCCTGGAGGTCGTGCCGGATGAGATTGCGGGGCAGCCGGGTCCGCTCGCTGGGATTCTGGCCGGCCTGGACTGGGCGGCCAGCCAGCGGCCGGGTTCCGAATACGTCCTCAGCGTGTCGACCGATTGTCCCTTTTTGCCGGCGGATCTGGTAGCGCGGCTGGGAGAGGCCGCCCAAGCCGGTGCCCATATCGCTATTGCCGCCAGCAACGGTCGCAGGCATCCGGTGATCGGCCTGTGGCGGGTCGCCTTGCGCAAGGATCTGCGCCTCGCGTTGGGGCTCGAGAATCTGCGCAAGGTCGAAGCCTTCTGTGATCGCCATCGCACCAGTGCGGTAAATTTCCCGGGCGTCGTGAACCTCCCGGGCGGCGCCGTCGACCCTTTCTTCAATGCCAACACACCCGAAGATCTGGCGCTGGCCGAAGGCCTCCTCAAAACGCCGGGCCGCGGGTGAATGCGTCATCGTCCCAGCCGTCACCCTCTCAGGGAAAAAAACATCGTGACCCGAACCCTTGCCGTCCCGGCTTATCGTCCGCATCAGCTTCTTGCCGCTACGGCACTGGCCCTCATGGCTCTCGCCTGGCCGCATCTGGCCTGGGCCGAGGATCTATCGCCGGATGAAAAGAAGTTGGTTTGCGCCGACCGGCCGACCTGCCAGGTGACGCAGGTGACGCCCGCTGGAAAGGGCGCCAAGGGCGAGAGGCTGCGCATCGCCGACCTGGTCTTCGGACTTGCCGACCTCCCCAATTATTTCCCGGAGGAAGGATGCCGCTCCACCGAGGAAGCGCTCGAGAACATGGACAAGGTCGATGGCGGGCGCGAGATCTGGCTGCTGGCCGATGGTGCCCCGCCGGTCAAACTGCTGCCGCTCTGCAATGACGGCTATGGTTCGGCGCAGACGGGCTATGACGAAATCGAGGTCGGCGACAACCGCCTCACCCACACGCAATCGGGTGGCTCGGCCTGGCGCTGGGATACGGCAACGACCTTCCAATTGTCGCCGCTCGCACTGATCGGCGAGAGCGACTGCTCTTATCACAATGCCGCACCTGAGACAGGCGAACTGACGGTGGTCGACCGCCGCAAGCTGGAAGCGCGCGCGTTTGCGCCGGCACCGCGCAAGGATTGGTCGGACGCCGAAATCGGCTGTCCAGTGGCAACGACCGATTTCGCCAAGCCACTCGATCCGCAGCCGGAGCCGGGTGTCGTCGCCGCTTACGCTGTGCCGATGCCCTTCGATGTTGACCCGTCACCCCTGCCGGCGGGAACGACCCTTGGCACCTGCGGCCTGTCGGTGAAGAGCGATGGCAGCAAGGGCTTCCTGGTCTATGGCAAGCCGGCCGCCGCCGGCGATGCCGCCGAAATGCGCGTCATCGCCGAGACCGGCAAATCGCTCCTCATTCAGGTCTATGATCCATTGGCGGCACAAGCTGTGGCCGGTGCCTCCTGGATCAGCCGCCCGCATGTCGAGATCTGGACTGCGGCCGAAGGCGAGCAGCCGGAAGGCGACACGGAGCAGGGGCCGGTGAAGCAGTATTTCCAGCTCGGCATCGGCCTCGATGGCAGCGTCAATGTCGGCGCCAGGAAACCGGCCGCCCTGCCCAAGGTGACAAGCTGGCCGGGCAAGGATGAAGCCGGTCGCGACGTGACCGTGCTGCGGGTCACCTGGGACGACGAGGCGGCGCTGATCTATGGCGTGGGCGTTGTCTATTCGCAGGCCGAAGGCGGCAAGCAGGCCCGCCTTGCTGCCACCGCGCCGATCAAGAAAAACAAACCGCTGTTTCTTCCTGGCATCTGGCACAACAGCCAGGATGAATCCGGGGCACCCGGCGGCATGTGCGAATTCTCAGGCGAAAGCCACCAGCTCGATCTTTGAGCCTGCGGCGCCGTGTTGGAGGCCCTGGCTTGGCGCGCCGTAGGTCGTCGATCCTGTTAAAATCCTATTAATTGGGAATTAAGTATCTCACCGCATGCTCTCCGTTAGCTAACAACGGGGAGAGATCATGTCTGAGCTGTCAAAGGCAGCCCGGCCGGGAAAGTCTGGCCATATGGGTCTGCGTGCACGCGTCATGCTGTCCGGCATTGCGGTGCTGCTGGTGGGTATTCTAGGTGCCGGTGGCGTTGCGGCTTGGATGGCCTATGACCAAGCCAAGAGCGACGCAGCTGCGAATCTGAAGGCGATCGCGACCGGCACGGGCCGACAGGTGACCGGCTTCATCCAATCCGCCGTTGACGTCGCGGAAACCGAGGCAAGGTTGATGGAGGGTGCCAAGGCAGGCCAGATGCCGCGCAGCTTCATTAAATCGCTGGCCGTTTCGGTCATTCGCGCGCATCCGGAATTTGTGGGTACCACTGTCGCCTTCGAACCTAACGGTTATGATGACGATGCGCCGTTTGCCGGCAAGAAGCCGGCGACGGATGCCGACGGCAATTACGTTCCAGTCTATGTCGACAGCATGAGTGGTGACGCGCCTGAGCAGGATGAAACCGGGCGTTTCGTTCCTTATTACTATAACACCTCCGATAAGGGGGTTGCGATCGTTCCGCTCATTATGACGATCGAGGCGGGGATCCAGGGTTGGTATATCGACCCTCTGCAGGCCAAGCGAACGATGCTGACGCCGCCCTATATCTATCCGGTCGAGAACGTCGACGTGCTGATGTCAACTATCAGCGTACCGATGATGCATGAGGGCAAGGCTTTCGGCATTGCAACGATCGATATGCCGCTCACCAAAGTTACCGAGACACTGGCGGCAATCAAACCGATGGGCGACGGTCAAGTCCTGTTGCTGAGCCATGACGGGGTATGGGCGGCCAATCCCGATCCGGAGCGCATCGGGCAGCCGATCGGCAAGACCAAAGATGGTGATTTTGCCGGCGAGGTCGATCTGAAACCGATGTATGAGTCCTACGTTGCCGGCAAATTGACCGAACCGGTGATGCAAATGGATGCCAGCGGTGAGCATTTCGTGGTTTTTGCTCCGATCAGCTTCCGTGGACCGGCTGAGGTTTGGACGCTCGTGCTGCAAGTGCCGGTGGCAACTGTCCTCAAAGATGCCAATGAACTCATCTACACGCTGATCGTCATTGTTGCTGTGGCACTGATTCTCGGTGCCCTGATGTTCGCCTGGCTCGGGAACCGCATTGCCAAGCCTATCGTCGCGCTGGCCAAAGTCACTTCAGATGTCTCACACGGTAATTTCGCGGCGATCGTGACAGGCGTCGAGCGCGGTGACGAGCTCGGTGAGCTGGCGCGATCGGTCGAGGTTCTGAAACAGGGGCAGCAGGAGAAGCTGCGCCTCGAAGAAGAGCAGAAGCTTGCAGCCGAACGGGCCGAGGTCGAGAAGCGCACCGCGATGAAGGCATTGGCGGACGGTTTCGAACGCTCGGTGAAAGGCGTCGTTGATAGCGTCACGACTTCCGCTCAGCAATTGCAAAAGCACGCCCAGTCGATGTCCAAGGTCGCAGAAGGCGCAACGAGCAAGATCGGCGAGGCTTCTGGCGCCACAGACAATGCCTCGGGCAGTGTCGATGCGGTGGCAGCGGCGGCCGAGCAGCTCTCGGCCTCGATCAGCGAGATCAGCCGCCAGGTTGCAAGTTCGTCGGACGTGGCGCGAACGGCCGTTGGCGAGATCGGACGGGCCAACGACACGATGAAGAACCTGGTCGTCGTCTCGGAGCGGATCGGCGAAGTGGTGAAGCTCATCACTGCCATTGCCGAGCAAACCAACCTCTTGGCGCTCAACGCCACGATCGAGGCGGCGCGGGCAGGCGAAGCCGGCAAGGGCTTTGCCGTCGTCGCCAATGAGGTGAAGGCCCTGGCCAGCCAGACGACCAAGGCGACGGAAGGTATTTCGGTCGAAATCCAGGCGATCCAGAGTTCGACTGACAACGTGGCAAAGGCCATGGCGAGCGTCACCAGCACGATCGAGCGTATCGATGAGATTTCAAGCTCGATCGCCGCGGCGGTCGAGGAACAATCGGCAGCGACGCGGGAGATCTCGTCGAACGCCCAACAGGCGTCCAGCGGCACGCAATCCGTGCGGCAGAATATCGACGGTGTCGAAAGTGCCGTGCGCTCGGCTAGCGATACCGCTGCAGGGGTCCTCAATGCCGCCGAGATGATGGCGGAACAGGCGAAATCTCTCAACCGCGAGGTCGAGAGTTTCATCGCCGAAGTTCGCGCCAGCTAAGAAACCGCTCGACCGGTCCGGGTCACCTATCCTAGCCTCCTGCACAATCGTTCAGAAACGTGCAGGAGGCAGGTATGGGGGCGGAACGCATTGCCGTGATCGGCAACGGCATCATCGGACATGGCGTGGCACAGGTCTTTGCCGCCGCTGGTCATCCGGTCCAGATGATCGGCCGCAACCAGGCAAGCCTCGATACAGCGCTTGGCAAGATAAAGGCCAGTCTCGCCGAGTTCGTCGCCAATGATCTGATGACAAGCATGGAAGCGACGGCCGCGATCGGGCGCATCGCCACCGGCACGACGTTGGACGCCACCCGCGATGCCGCCATGGTGATCGAGGCGGTCACCGAGGACTTGCCGCTGAAACTGAAGATCTTCGGCGAGCTCGATGCGCTGTGCCGGCCAGAGACGATCCTTGCTTCCTCCAGCGGTCAGCCGGCCAGCGCACTGATCGCCAATGTCAAACGCCCTGCGCGCGTGATCGCCACGCATTTCTGGTATCCGCCGCAGCTCATTCCTCTGGTTGAAATCTGCGGCGGTCCTTACTGCGCCCCGGATGTTGTCGCGCGCACGGTGGCGCTGGTGCGCGGTACCGGCAAGGAACCGGTCGTCATCGAGAAGGAGGTCAAAGGCTTCATCGGCAACCGCCTGCAATTTGCACTGCTGCGCGAAGCCTGGGCGCTCTGGGCCGATGGCATCGCCTCGGCGGAAGCAATCGATGCCGTGGTAAAGGCATCGTTCGGTCGCCGCATCGACATCACCGGTCCGATTGAATCGGCCGATATCGGCGGTTTGGCCACGATGGTGAGCTTCGGCAACTCGCTTATCCCGGATCTGTCGACGGCGCCCCAGGCGCCGGAGAAAGTCGACGCATTGCTGAAGACTGACGGCATGCCGGGAATCTATGACTGGCAGAAGCGAGACGCCGCCGCCTTGCGGGCCAAGCGCATGACGGAGCTCTTCCGCTGGCTGAAGGCCGACCGGGCGGCCAAAGACGCAAAATGAGCAACGCCATGAAGACCGATCCTTATTGGTGGGAAGCGGCACCGCGGCCGGCGTTGACGGCAACGGATCTGCCGAGAGATATCGATGTGGCCATTGTCGGCTCCGGCTATACCGGGCTGATTGCGGCACTCAAACTGGCGGAGGCCGGCCGCTCCGTGGCGGTCTTCGACAGCAACGCCATCGGCTCCGGCGCCTCCAGCCGTAATTCCGGTTTCGTCGGTCGTACCCTCAAATATTCCTTCGGCGATCTGGTGAAGGCCAAGGGCCTCGACCACGCGATCGCGACCTATCAGGAGATGCAGGCAGCCTTTCAGGCCGTCGCCGACACGGTGGCCGAATATGCCATCGACTGCGCCTTCAAGGTGCATGGTCGCTTGGTCCTGGCGGAGACCGCGCGCCAGTTCGAAGATATCAAGCGCGAATATGAACTGCGCCATCGGCATCTCGGTTCGCCTTTCGATATCCTTGGCCGCGATGCCTTGCCAAGGGAGATCGGCAGCCCGCGCTATGTCGGTGGTGTCGTTCTGCCGGATCTGGCGTCGATCCATCCGGGCCTTTATCACGCCGGATTGCTGCGTGCGGTGGTCCCGCGCGGCATTCAGTTGCATCCCTTTACCCGGGTGAGCGGCATTGGTCGGGACAGCGCGGGCTTCAAAATCGCCACGGATCGGGGTCATCTGCAGGCACGGGACGTGATCCTGGCGACCAATGGCTATACCGACGGCCTGCTGCCTTGGCTGCAGCGTCGGCTTATTCCCTTCGATGCCTGGCAGATGGCAACCGAGGAATTGCCGCAAGGGTTGATCGATCAGCTGCTGCCCCATGACCGGACCTATATCGACAGCTTCATGAATGTCGATGCGATCCGGCGGGCGCCAGATGGCAATCGCATCCTCTATACCGGCAAGACCGGCACCCGCAGCGATCAAGCAACCATGGCAAAGCGCCTGATGCGGGAATTGCAGGCGACGTTCCCCGACCTCAAAGGCGTTGGCGTCTCGCATAGCTGGACCGGGCGCTGTGCTGCCACGTTCGATCTGCTGCCGCATCTGGGGACCCATGAAGGTATTCACTTTGCCGTCGGCTATTGCTTTGCCGGGCTGCCGATGGGCTCGCATTTCGGGCGATTGCTGGCACAGCGGATCCTGGCGCCGGGTTCGGTCAAATCGGTCTTTGCCGACCGGCCGTTCAAGACGGTGCCGTTCTACCAGGGCAACAACTGGTTCGTGCCCTGGATGATGCGGTATTACGATTTGAAGGAAGGGAAGCGGCACGCCGCCTGAAGATCAGCCGATGATGCCGCTGGCCCCGGGCCGTGTCGCTGGATTGCCGAGCCATTCGGTGCGCTGGCGTAAGTAACGGCACAGTTCGAGCGGGTCGCGGGTCGCTGCGATCTCGGAATAAGGGATGACGTCGCCGATGGTGACGCGAAAGGCGCCGCCGATCTTGTTCGACACTTCGTGCAGCAGGAAGGCAAGGCGCGCGGTCATACTGATATGGCTGGCGATCTGGAAGAGGCGGCTGTTCTGGCCGTGGAAGAACATCGGCACGACGGTTGCCTGCGACGCGTGAATGAGGCGCGCGGTAAAGGGCTTCCAGTCGAGGTCGACGGCCTGGCGCGCGAACGGCGTCGGCGTCGTGGCGACACCGCCGGCCGGAAACACGATCAGGCAGCCGCCACCGGCTAGATGCTGTCGCGCGATCGACCGCGTCTTCAATGTGGTTGCCTGTGCTTCGGGGCCAGGATCGAAATCGATGGGCAGGATATAGCGCTGGATATCGGCATCAGGCGGATAGAGCCTGGAATTGGTCAGAACCTTGAAGTCGTCGCGCACGCGATTGGCAAGATGGCCGATCAAGAGGCCGTCGATCAGGCCGAACGGATGATTGGCGATGATGACCAGCGGACCCGTGGTCGGCAATTGCGCCAGACGACCGGCGTCGTAATCGAGCTGCAACTGCAGGAGGCGCATGGCGGCCTCCCAGAAATCGGTCGACCCGTCCATCTCCGCCTGGTAAAGATCGTAAAGACGCTTCAGGCGCAGCTGGCCGCTGAGGATCTCGATCGCCCGGATCGACAAGCGCGCCAGGCGCGAATCATAGGCACTGGAATAGGTGAGGGAGAGGCTGCTCATCCGGCGATCTATAGCGGCAGCAGGTTGCCGCCATGTCGCAATCGGGTGAAATTGGCGTGACACTCATTCGGGCCAGAGCACACTTTCCTATTCGCGTGCAGTGCTGAGGACCGAGAACGGCGTCAACGCGCCGCGAACACCAATGGCCAAGGCGGCCACGCGGTGGGCGAAGGCGGCGGCGTCGGCAGGTTCACGGCCCTGCAGTCGTGCAGCAAGGTAGCCGCCATTGAAAGCATCGCCGGCGCCGGACGTGTCGACGGCCTTGACGCCTGGCCGGGCCGGACTCTCGGCGACGCGGCCGTCGTGGCAGAGCAAAGCCGCTTGCCCGCCATTCTTGACCACACATTCGCGCACGCCGAGATCCGTGATCCGTCGCCCGGTCGCGGCAGGGTCCACATCGTCGAACAGGCTGCGCTCGTCATCGAAGGTCGGCAGCACGATATCGGCCACGTGCTCGGCTTCGGTGATGGCCGCTGCCGCAATTGCGCGGTCCGGCCACAGGCGCGGGCGGTAGTTGGGATCGAAGGCGATGAGGCTGCCTTGCGCGCGGGCAACGGTCACAGCCGCCAGCAGAGCGCGGCGCGACGTGGGCGTCAGGATCGCCAGCGTGATCCCTGAGAAATAGATGAGCTTGCGGTCCTTGAGGCTGCCGGCCAATGCCGCGCTATCGTCGGCGAGCCGGCGTGCCACGGAATCGCCGCGCCAATAGGTAAAGCTGCGTTCCGCCCCGTCCAGGGTGATGGCGTAGAGTCCGGGCCGGCCGCCGGCGATATGGGGGCTGTTGGCCGTGCCGACGTGATGCTGGGCAAAGAAGGCGAGTTGCCGGCGCGAGAACTCGTCATCGCCGAAGGCCGAGACGTAATCGGTGGTGACGTTGCTCGGCAGCAGGCCACGCAAGGTCCACAGCGTATTGAATGTGTCGCCGGCAAAGCCCATCTGCCAGCCATCCCGGCCGTCAGGCGCAAACTCGACCATGCACTCGCCGATGGCGGCAATTTTCATCACGTGTCCCCAGGGCAAGCCGACGCGCCTTGCCTCTCTCAGGCTTCGAAAGCGTAATATTACGCATACGATATTACGCTATTTAGGTATTTGTCAATTGTCGAACACAGATGGAACCTTTCGGGACCATCGGCACGATATCGCCTAGTGGAGCGGAATCTGCGTTAATACAAGCACTTGATGGCAGACTCTTAAGACATTAGTGTCGTTCCCGGCTTGTGCTGGTTTGTACTCTTTCGAGTCGCATCCGAGTCGCGCCCGAGTCGGCCTTTGATGTAGCTTGCATTTTTGCCCAGACGGGCCAGGGTTTCGAGAATGAATCAGGATCGCGTCGAGTCGCTCGCCCAGTTTCACCCTTTCACGCGGCTGAACAAGCTGCTGGAAGGGACCCAGCCCGGGGGTGGCAATACGCCTTTGCTGTTATCGCTCGGCGAGCCGCAATTCCAGCCCCCGGCCTTCGCCACCGACGCCATCGCCAACGCAAAAGAACTGTGGAGCAAGTATCCCCCGACGATCGGCAATGTGGAGTTCCGGGCGGCCGCCAAGGCCTGGCTGGTGCGGCGCTATGGGATCGAGCCCGGCTTCATCGACGCCGATCGCATGATCGTGCCGGTTTCCGGGACGCGCGAGGCGTTGTTCCACATCGCCCTCTCCGCCGTGGCGGCGGGCCTGCCGAAGGGCAAGGCGAAGGTACTGATGGCCAACCCCTTCTACCACACCTATGCCGGTGCGGCGGTCGTGGCCGGCGGCGAACCGGCCTTCCTGCCGGCCGGCCCGGAAACTGCGTTCCTGCCCGATCCCGAGGCCGTGCCCGTGTCGCTGCTCCAGGAAGCGGCGATGGTCTATCTGTGTTCGCCCGCCAATCCGCAAGGGTCGGTTGCCGATGCCGCCTTCTGGCGCCGCTGGATCGAGCTTGCGCGCCGTCATGACTTCGTGATCGCGGCCGATGAATGCTATGCCGAGATCTATACCGGCGCGCCGCCGGCCGGTGCCATCGAGGCGGCGCAAGCCAGCGGCTCATGCGACAATGTGCTGGTCTTTCATTCGCTCTCCAAGCGCTCCAGCGCGCCGGGCATGCGATCAGGTTTCGTGGCCGGCGATGCCAGATTTATTTCGCGCCAGGCGCAACTCATCAATTATGGCGGTGTTGCGGTGCCGCTGCCGATCCTCGCCGCTTCGACCTTGCTGTGGTCCGATGAAGCCCATGTGACTGAAAACCGCCAGCGCTACCAGGCCAGCTTCGATCTGGCGCAGAAGGCTCTGGGGCCGATCTTCGGCAATGTGAAGCCGGGTGGCGGGTTTTTCCTGTGGCTCGACGTGGGCGATGGCGAGAAGGCGGCGGTGGAATTGTGGCGGCAGGCGGCGATCAAGGTGCTGCCGGGCGGCTACATGGCGCGGGTCGATGCCAATGGACGTAATCCCGGTGCGCCGTTCATCCGCGTCGCGCTGGTCTATGAGCCGCAGCAATTGGCGGGGGCGCTGGAGCGGATGGCGGGTGTTCTGGGCAGCTTCATGGCTGCCGGAGCTGAGATGAAGATGTCGAGCGGGGGACAGTAACTATGGCGACAAATGGCGCACGCGGCGGCGGCATGACGATGCCATCGGGCTTGGGCTTCGGCGGCCCCGGCGGCTTCACCAGCTTCGTGCAGCGGCGGTTGCTGGAAGGCCTCGGCATCGTGCTGATGCTGGCGGGCTTTGCCTATCTGCTGGCGCTGTTGACGGCCAATGGCACGGATCCGTCCTTCAACCGCGCCACTGACGCGTCGGTGGCCAATGTGCTGGGCGGCCCGGGCGCGGTCTTCTCGGATTTCGTCCTGCAAGGGCTGGGCCTCGCGGCACTGGTGCCACCGGCCGCCCTGCTGGCTTGGGGTGTGGCGCTGCTGCGCGATCATTTCATCGGCCGCATGTGGTTGAAGCTGCTGCTGCTGCCTGTCACCAGTCTTCTGCTCGCCACCGCATTTGCCGCCCTGCCGGGAACCGGTGAATGGCCATGGATTGCCGGCCTCGGTGGGCTTGCCGGCCATATGATCCTGGTGGGCTCTGGTGGGACAAGCGGCCTTGGTGGCTTTGTCGCGCAATTTGCCGGCGGGGTCGACTTTGCCTTGATCAGCCGCTTGCTTGCGATGGCGTGCCTCGCCGCTGGCCTCGTCGCCCTCTATCACAGCCTGGGAATCGGGCTCGGCGGTTATGTGCGTTTCGGGCGCGGCGTTGCGCGTATGGGGCGCAACATGGGCGAAGTGATCGATCGCGGACGTTCCGGCATTGGCGGTGGTGGCTTCAAGCTGCGGCTGCCGACATTCGGGCGTCGTGCCGACAGTGAGGCACCGCGGGACAATGCGCGGCGCGAGCCACGTTTCGGCAATGACGGCAACGAGCGCGGCCGTGTGGCGATCGAGATCCCCAGCCGCGTGGCGGAAGCGGAAGAACGTGGCCGTGGCGAGCGACTGGTCGTGACGCCAACCGCGAAAGCCAAGGAAAAGGCCAAGCCGACCAAAAGCAAGGATTCGCGCCAAGCGAAACTAGTGCTGGAGGAAAGCGCCTTCGAACTGCCGCCGGTCGATATTCTTTCGCGGCCCACAGCAAATCTCGCCGTGCAGCGCATCAACGAGGAGAGCCTCGAGAAGAACGCACGCCTGCTCGAAACCGTACTCGACGATTTCGGCGTCAAGGGCGAGATCGTCAAGGTGCGCCCCGGTCCCGTGGTGACGCTCTACGAACTCGAACCGGCGCCGGGCACCAAGACCAGCCGCGTTGTAAGTCTTGCCGATGACGTCGCGCGTTCGATGAGCGCCGTCTCGGTCCGCATCGCCGTCGTCCCCGGCCGCAGTGTCATCGGCATCGAGTTGCCGAACCGCGAGCGCGAGGTCGTCGCTTTCCGCGAACTGATCGAGGATGAAAGCTACCAGGGCAGCCAGAGCCGCCTGGCATTGGTGCTCGGCAAGGATATCGGCGGCGCGCCCATCGTGGTCGATCTCGCGCGCATGCCGCATCTCCTCATTGCCGGCACCACGGGTTCAGGCAAGTCGGTCGCCATCAACACCATGATCCTGTCGCTGCTCTATCGCCTGACGCCGGAGCAGTGCAAGTTCATCATGATCGACCCGAAGATGCTGGAACTCTCCGTCTATGACGGTATCCCGCATCTGCTGTCACCCGTGGTGACGGAACCAAAGAAGGCGATCGTGGCCCTGAAATGGGTCGTGCGCGAAATGGAGAACCGCTACCGCGCCATGTCGCGCCTGGGTGTGCGCAACATCGACGGCTTCAACCAGCGCCTCGAGCAGGCACGTGCGGCGGGCGAAACACTGACCCGTCGCGTGCAGACCGGCTTCGACCCCGAGAGCGGCCAGCCGATCTATGAGGAAGAGCCGTTCGATCTCACCGCCCTGCCTTTCATCGTCGTCGTCGTCGACGAAATGGCCGACCTGATGCTGGTCGCCGGCAAGGAGATCGAGGCGGCGATCCAGCGTCTGGCGCAGATGGCGCGTGCCGCCGGCATTCACATCATCATGGCGACACAAAGGCCGTCGGTCGATGTCATCACCGGCACCATCAAGGCCAATTTTCCGACACGTATCAGCTTCCACGTCACCACCAAGATCGACAGCCGAACAATTCTTGGTGAGATGGGGGCTGAGCAGCTGTTGGGCCAGGGCGACATGCTCTATATGGCCAATGGCGGTCGCATCACCCGCGTCCATGGCCCGTTCGTTTCGGACCGTGAAGTGGAATCGATCGTGCGCTTCCTCAAGGAACAGGGCGAACCAGCCTATATTGAGGAAGTCACGCAGGATGACGAAGAGGGCGAGGGTCTTGACAATATCGATGGTGAACCCGGCGGCGGTTCAGGCGACGAACTCTATGACCGCGCCGTGGCCATCGTCACGCGTGAGAAAAAGGCATCGGTCAGCTTCGTCCAGCGCCATCTTCAGATCGGCTACAACCGTGCCGCCCGAATCGTCGAGCGGATGGAAAAGGAAGGCGTCGTTTCCCAGGCCAATCATGTCGGCAAGCGCGAGGTCCTGGCGCGCGGCATGGACGATTGAGGCCGTTACCATTGAACGAAAGGTTTCCCATCGTGACTGATTTCACCTTTTCGCGGCGTCAGTTGCTGACAGCGGCGGGTGCCATGGCGTTGCTCGGCGCGCTGGGGCCATTGGCTCGGCCGGCTTTTGCGCGCGCCGTGCCGGCCAATCTGACGCCGCAGGACGAGGCGGATCTGAAACGGATCCAGGACTACCTCAACGGCATCACGACGATGCGGGCGAAGTTTCAGCAATATTCCGAGAAGGGCGGCATCGCCTTCGGCACGATCTCTCTGAAGCGTCCGGGTTTCATTCGCATTGAATACGAGCCGCCGTCACCGATGCTGATCGTCTCGGACAGCGTGTCGCTGCATTACTATGACCCGGAACTCGATCAGATCAACCGCGTGCCGGTATCATCCTCGCCGCTATGGTTCCTGCTGCGTGATGACGTCGAGCTGGGCGGCGATGTGACTGTGACGGCGTTCAAGCGCTCGCCGGCCGCCTTCGAGTTGACCATCCGTCAGACCAATGACGCCGATGAAGGCAAGGTCATTCTGGAGCTGGGCGACAAGCCCATGGAACTGCGCCAATGGACGGTGGTCGATCAGAAGAACGAGCAGGTGCGTGTCGGCCTGTTCGAAGCGCAGTTCGGCATGGACCTTGACCAGCAGCTCTTCCGCGTGCCGAAGAAGAAATAGGCCGCGCGTACTGGGGTGGTCGCGGGGCCTCAGGATCCGAGGCTGAACTCCGGCGCCCTCCTCAGGCCCGCATCCTCAGGCCTGCATCCTCAGGCCTGTGTCGACGCGACAAACTGGTGGCTGAGCGCCTTGATCTCTTCCCACTTCTTTTCCTGCACCATCTTGCGCGGTGCCGGCATGGATGATCCGACCGCGGCGACATGGGCGAGGGCCAGGTAGTCCCGAGCGTTGTCCGGCGAGACACCACCTGTGGGGCAGAAATGATTGTCCGGGAAGACATCGCCCCACGCCTTCAGCGTCGCCGGGCCGCCCAGGGTCGCGGCGGGGAAGAACTTGAAGGCATCGAGGCCGAGCGCACGGCCGCGCATCACCTCGCCCGGCGTCGCGGCACCGGGCAGATAGGGCAGGCCCAGATCGAGTGCCAGCTTGACGAGGTCTTCCGAGAAGCCGGGGCTGACCGCGAAATCGGCGCCGGCGGCATGGGCGCGCTTCAAGTCATCGGCGGAGAGGACCGTACCAACGCCGACCGACAGGCCATCAACAGCCCCGCGCAGGCGCTTGATCGCCTCGAGGCCGGCTGCGGTGCGCAAGGTGATCTCCATGCTGGAGAGACCGCCGGTGCGCAACGCCTGGGCGAGGGGCAGCGCGTCTTCAATCGCATCGATCACGATGACGGGAATGGCGCGAGCCTGGCGGATGATCTTGGCGATCGGGGACATGGTGGCAGTCATTGGTCACCTTGATTGAGAGTTGCAGCGGCGCCGAGCAGCGCCAGGGTGTTGTCGAGAATGACATAGATCGGCATGTCGGCCAGCAACGACGATAAGCGTCCCTTATTCGTGAAGCGCTCCTCGAAGGGGCTGTCGAGCAGGATGGGCAGGAGGCGGGGCACGATACCGCCGCCGATATAGACGCCACCCGTCGAGCCCAGGATGAGGGCGAGGTCGCCGGCGGCCGAACCCAGGATCGCGCAGAAGCGCCGCAAAGCATCGCGCGCGATGCGCTCGCCCTGTTCGAGGCCGCGCGCCGTGATCTCGGCCGGACTCGGCCGTTCGGCGGCTTTGCCGGCCTGCACACTGAGGAATTCGTAGATGTTGACGAGACCTTCGCCAGAGAGGAGTCGCTCGCATGAGACGCGGCCGAAACGCGCTTGCAGGTAGCGCAGCATTTCGATCTCGAGATCGTCCTGGGGGGCAAAGCCGACATGGCCGCCTTCGCCGGCGAGGGCCACCCAGCCGCCATGCTGGTCGCAGACCAAACCCGAAACGCCGAAGCCGGTCCCTGGGCCAAGCACGGCGCGCGGTGCCTTGGGCTCGGACGTTCCGCGTCGCACATTGTGCAGTCCCTCGGGGCGCACATGCGGCACACCTAAGGCCAGGGCCTCGAAGTCATTGATGGTGGAGAGACGCGACCAGCCGAAATGCCGGGCGGTCTCGTTGCGCGAAAAGTGCCATGTAGAGTTGGTGAACTCGATCTCGTCTTCACGGGCCGGGCAGGCAACGGCGAAACAAGCGAGTTCCGGCTTCGCATTGGCCCAGTCGAGATAGGCGGTGATGGCGTTGCCGATATTGGGGTAGTCGGCCGCCGACAATGTCTTCATGCGATCAAGGCCGATACCCGGGCGAGACAGGGCAAAGCGCGCGTTGGTCCCGCCAATATCGGCAACCAGGGCGAGGGATGCGCTCATACGATCCCTTCCCAGCCGAAGCTGGCCGCGCCATGTTCAGCGCCGCCGACCAAGGCGCGGAAGCCGGCAAAGAGCTCGCGCCCACAGCCCGCTTCATGGGCGCTGGTATCCGGAACGTCGCTCTTGCGGGTTGCAAGGTCCGGCGCCTTGACGTTGAGCTCGCCCGTCTCCGTGTCGAGGCGGATGATGTCGCCGTCGCGGATGCGGGCGATTGGCCCGTCGGCAACGGCCTCGGGCGAGAGATGGATCGCCGCCGGCACCTTGCCGGATGCGCCCGACATACGGCCGTCGGTCACGAGTGCGACTTTGTAGCCGAGATCCAGCAACACGCCCAAGGCCGGGGTCAGTTGATGGAGTTCCGGCATGCCGTTGGCGCGGGGGCCCTGGCCCTTCACGACGACCACCACGTCCTTGTGCAGCAGGCCATCCTTGAAGGCCTTCTGCACAGCATGCTGGCTGGTGAAGACCATGGCGGGCGCCTCGATGACACGGTGCGTCGGTTTCACGGCCGAGACCTTGATGATCGACTGCCCGAGATTGCCGCCGAGAACGCGAATGCCGCCATCCGGCGCGAAGGGGTTGCTGGCCGGGCGCAGCACATCGAGGTCGAGCGACTGGGCCGGTGCGTCGCGCCAGCGCAGCTGATCGCCATCGAGATAGGGTTCCTGCGCATAGGCCTCGAGACCATCGCCGACCAATGTCTTGACGTCGCGATGCAGGAGGCCGGCGCCGAGCAATTCGCGCACGAGGAAGCCGAAGCCGCCGGCGGCCTGGAAGTGATTCACGTCCGCCTGGCCATTGGGATAGATGCGGCACAGCAACGGCGTCACACCGGAGATGTCGGCGAAATCCTGCCATTCCAGCTTGATGCCGGCGGCCGCGGCGACGGCGATCAGGTGAATGGTGTGATTGGTGGATCCGCCCGTCGCCACCAGGCCAACGATGGCATTCACCAGGGCCTTCTCATCGACCATCTCGCCGATCGGCCGGTAGTCATTGCCAAGAGCTGTGGCGCCCGCGACGCGCTTTGCGGCGGCGGCAGTGAGCGCCGCGCGCAAGGGCGTGCCGGGGTTGACGAAGGCGGCGCCCGGCATGTGCAGGCCCATCACTTCCATCAGCATCTGGTTGCTGTTGGCCGTGCCATAAAAAGTGCAGGTGCCGGGCGCGTGGTAGGACGCGGCCTCGGCCTCCAGCAACTCCTTCCTGCCGACTTTCCCTTCGGCATAAAGCTGGCGGATGCGCGACTTCTCGGCATTGGGCAGGCCGGACGGCATCGGGCCGGCAGGGACGAAGACGGTTGGCAGATGGCCAAAGCTCAAGGCGCCGATCAGCAGCCCCGGAACGATCTTGTCGCATACACCCAGCATGAGGGCAGCATCGAACATGTCATGCGACAGCGACACGGCGGTTGCCATGGCGATGACGTCGCGGCTGAACAGCGACAATTCCATGCCCGTCTGGCCCTGGGTGACGCCATCGCACATTGCCGGAACGCCACCGGCGAATTGCGCCGTGGCATGGCCGGCAACTGCCGCCTTGATCTGTTCCGGATAATCCTTGAGCGGCTGGTGGGCTGACAGCATGTCGTTATAGGCCGAGACGATGCCGAGATTGGGCAACGTCGTCCCTATGAGGGCTTCTTTCTCAGAGGCCGAGCAGGCGGCAAAGCCGTGGGCGAGGTTGCCGCAGGAAAGATGCCCGCGCTTGACGCCCTTGGCGCGTGCCTCGGCGATACGGCCCAGATACTTCTCGCGGCTCGCTTTGCTGCGGGCGCGGATGCGGGTGGTGACGGTTTCGATGGTGGGATGCATGGTGTGCCTCATGCGCCTGTGAAGATGTCGACCGGCGTGCGGGTCTGTCGCAACAGGGCCGCGATCGGGTAGGTATCAGCGTTGATATCGGCCATCGCCCGGTCCAGCACAATCCGTTTTTCGGCACCCGTCACTGCCAGCAGCACATGGCTGCAATCGACGAGCGCCGAAAGGGTCAGGCCGATGCGCGGATGTCCCTTGGCCGGCTCGGGCAAGACCATGATATCGGCCTTGTTATTGAGGTCGAGCGCTGCCGGTGTTTGCTGGCGGCCCGGGAAAAGCGAGGCAAAATGCCCGTCTTCGCCCATGCCGAGAAAGACACTGGAAAAGGGGCGGGGCAGCTTGGCCAAGGCGGCGGCAACAGCATCGACAGCCTCGGCCGGTGTCGCGGTCTGTCGATAGAGCCCGAGGACCCCGGCAGCGGATGCCTCGCCCTGCAACAGATGCCGGCGGATCAGCCCTTCATTGCTGTCGGGATGCTCGATGCCGACCCAGCGTTCATCGCAGGGCACCACCGTCACTTTGTCCCAGGCAAAGGGTGTAGCAGCCAAATGCTCGAAGACTGCGACTGGCGTCGTGCCGCCAGGGACGATCAAAATGGCGCTGCCATGAGCACTCACGGCCGCCTGCAGGTCCTTGACGATCTGGGCCGCAACGGCCGCAACCAAGGCGCCGCGGTCGGCATATTCGGCCGTCCGAACGGTCACTAAATATCGTCCTCGTGCCAGGTGCGGCCATCCCGTTCAATGAGCGCGATGGCGGCACTCGGTCCCCAGGAGCCAGCCGCATAGGGCTTGGGCGCCAGGGCCGTGTCGGACCAGCCTTGCTGAATGCCGTCGATCCAGCGCCAGGCGGCTTCCAATTCATCGAGGCGCATGAACAAGGCCGGCCGGCCGCGGATGACATCGAGCAGCAGGCGCTCATAGGCATCGGGCGAGCGTCCGCCGAAGGTCTCGGCAAAGGAGAGATCGAGCGCCGTCTGGCGCAGCTTCAACTCGCCGGGACCGCGTCCCTTGTTGAGCATGATGAGGCGGATGCCTTCATCGGGCTGCAGCCGCATCACCAGCTTGTTGGGATGGATCGTACCGGCCGATTCCGGATAGGGCGAATGCGGCGGCGTCTTGAACTGCACCACGATTTCGGAGGATCGCGACGGCAGGCGCTTGCCGGTGCGGATGTAGAAGGGTACGCCCGCCCAGCGCCAGTTCTCGATGGCGACTTTGATCGCCACAAAAGTCTCGGTATTGCTGTGGGCCTCGGAATCGGTTTCCTCGAGATAGCCCGAAACCGTCTTGCCAGTGATGTTGCCGGCCTTGTATTGCCCCCGCACGGTTGCATGGGCGACGTCGGCGGCATGGATCGGCTGCAGGGCGCGCAGAACCTTCAGCTTCTCGTCACGGATCATGTCCGCATCCAGCGTCGAGGGCGGCTCCATCGCGGTCAAGCAGATCAGCTGCAGCAGATGGTTCTGCACCATGTCGCGCAGCGCGCCGGATTCATTATAGTATTTCCAGCGACCGCCGACCCCGACGGTCTCCGCGACCGAAATCTGCACATGGTCGATATAGGTGCGGTTCCACAGCGGTTCGAACAGGGCATTGGCAAAGCGCAGCACCATCAGGTTCTGCACCGTCTCCTTGCCGAGATAGTGATCGATGCGATAGGTCTGCGGCTCGGTAAAGGCCTTGGCGACAGCGGCGTTGATCTCATGTGCCGAGGCGAGGTCCTTGCCCAGCGGCTTCTCAAGGACGAGGCGCGAGGCCGGGGTCACGAGATTGAGCGCCTTCAGATTGGCGGCAATGGGACCGAAAATATCCGGTGCGGTCGCCAGATAGAAGGCGCGCACCACCTCCTCGCGCCCTTTGAGCAGCGTGGCGAGGCTCTCATAGCTTTTGATGTCCGTGGCATCGAGGCCAAGATAGGTAAGGCGCGTCGCGAAACTGGCCCAGGATTGCTCGTCAAACTGCCCGTCCTTGGTGCCGTCGCCGGAATGGGTGATGCAATCGTCATGCATCATCTTGACGAAATCTTCGTTCGCCATCGCCCCCCGGGAGACGCAGATGATGCGGCCGTCATCGGGCAGGCGCTGTTCGCGGGCGAGATGGTAAAGCGCCGGAATCAGTTTGCGGCGGGCAAGGTCGCCGCGCCCGCCAAAAACGATCATGTCGAATGGCTGAGAAATCAGGGTGTTACGCTGCATTTGGGGTCCCTACGGGGGCGGATCGAATGAATGATTGCGCTGGCATCGGCCACAGTTTGCCCCGACTGGCCGCCGGGTGCCAACCCTTGATCAGCGGCAATCGCCTGATTCTGCTCGATTCTGCCCAAACGTATTATTTCAGCAGCGGCTTCCCGCCGAACTAATTCAGCCGCGCCTCCGTCGCCGGGTCAAAGAGGCTGCTGCGGCTGAGATCGAAGGCAAAGCGCAAGGTGCCACCGGTCCCGGCAATGTCCTGCGGGCGGACCCGCGCCACGGCGCTGGCGCCACCCATGGTGAAATAAGCGAGCGTGTCGGCGCCGGTCGGCTCGACGACATCGATCTCCGCCTCGATCTCGGCGCTGGCACTCGCACGTTCGTGGCTGCCGGCAATGGAGATGGCTTCGGGGCGGACGCCGAGGACGATATCGCGGCCGACCCAACCCTGGATGTCGGATGTCGGCTGCGCCAGCGGCAGGAAACGCGGGCCTTCGTTGCCATGCGCCCTGACGGCCGCGGTGACGCCCAGGCGCCCATCCTGCTGGGCAATTTGCCCGCGCAGGAAGTTCATCGCCGGCGCCCCGATGAAGCCCGCCACATACATGTTCGCCGGCCGGTCATAGATTTCGGCGGGGGTCGCGAATTGCTGGACCAGGCCATCCTTCATGATGGCGATGCGGCTTGCCAGGGTCATCGCCTCGATCTGGTCATGGGTCACGTAAACGATCGTCGTGCCGAGGCGCTGGTGCAGCTTCTTGATTTCGGTGCGCATTTCCACGCGCAACTTGGCATCGAGATTGGAGAGCGGTTCGTCGAATAGGAAGACCTTCGGCTCACGCACCAGGGCACGGCCGATGGCGACGCGCTGGCGCTGGCCGCCGGAAAGCTCGCCGGGCTTGCGCGCCAGCAGATGCTCGATCTGCAGCAGCTTGGCGACCTTGGCCACTGCCGCCTCGCGCGCCGGGCGCTCGACGCCCCGCATCTCAAGCCCGAACGCCATGTTTTTGGCCACATTCATATTGGGATAGAGGGCATAGGACTGAAACACCATGGCGATGTCTCGGTCCTTGGGGTGAACGTTGTTGATGACCCGGTCGCCGACGCGGATTTCGCCGGAGCTGACATCCGTCAGGCCGGCAATAATGTTGAGGAGGGTGGACTTGCCGCAACCGGACGGCCCCAGCAGGACCAGAAACTCGCCATCGCCGAGCTCGATATCGATACCCTTCAGGATATCGACCTGAGCATAACTTTTACGGACTTCGCGAATACTGAGCTGCGCCATCTGTTCTTTCTCCGTCACGATCACCTGGAACCGGGTGGATTGTATCATTCCTCATGACTTCTCACCCGACAGTCCCTTTCGGAGCAACCAATACACCATCGAGGCATTTATGGAGGCAGACGCCCTTAAATCAAAAGATGGAGTTAATCCGATGACGAATTTTTCCACGGCCCGACCCAATGTCCAGAACGTCCAGGATGGCGTCCAGCGCGCCGTTCACGATGCCGGCGATGTTCTGCGCGACAAGGCCGCCCAGGCCAGTGAAGCCCTGAAAGAGGGCACCGAACGGGTTCAGGCCGAAGCTGGTGCTATGGCCCGCAAGGCCGGTGAACGGGTGTCGGAACGACCGCTCACGACGCTTGCAGCCACGCTCGCGGTGGGTGCCATTGCCGGCTACCTGATCGGGCGCCGATAGGTATGTCTCAGGAACCAGAGATCATCTGGTTCATTTAAACGATAAGCGTCGCAGCACCGTGGGCTGCGACGCTTTCCCCGTCACATAAGAAGGAGTCGGACCGATGAGTGCTCAAGCACTGCAGGCGAAAGCGCATGTCGAAAACGTGAAGACCGGCATCCAGAACGCCGACCGCAAAGCCGTCGCCGACGGTGTGGCGCGCGCCTTGGCTGATACCTATGCGCTCTATGTGAAGACGCAAGGGTTTCACTGGAATGTCGTCGGCGCCCATTTCTATGGCCTGCACAAATTGACCGAGGCCCAATACGAAGAATTGGGCGGGGCGATTGACGGGATAGCCGAACGCATTCGCGCATTGGGCTATCCGGCACCGGCCAGTTTCGGGCAATTTGCCAAGTTGACACAGATCGAAGATGCGGATGGTACCCAGGCGGGCGAGATCATGATCAAGGCGCTGGTGGCCGATCATGAAGCCGTGGCTCGCTCCTTCCGCGAAACCATTGATCTGGCCGATGGTGCTGGCGATGCAGCGACCGCCGACCTGCTGACCAGCAGATTGCATGAGCATGAAAAGGCCGTGTGGATGCTGCGTGCATTGCTCGATTGAGCGGAACCGAATCAAACAGCGCGTGTTTCTTACACGTGTTCCATTTCTTACTGGAAGGAGAGACCCATGAACCAGGATCAGATCGCCGGCAATTGGAAGCAGCTCAAGGGCAAAGTGAAGGAACAGTGGGGCAAACTCACTGACGACGACATCACCAAGCTCGAAGGCCACCAGGACCAGTTGGTGGGCAAGATTCAAGAGCGCTACGGCATTGCCCGCGAAGAAGCGCAGAAGCAGATCGATACCTTCCGCGCCAGCAACAAGGATCTGTGGCCGAACTAAACCAACCGGTCATTGATAGGCGAGACGGCCCGCGCCACCCAGGCGCGGGCCGTTGTCATTTGGGGAACTTCGGGCAGACCTGACGACTTGGTCTTCTGTCTTTCTCCGCAAGGAGGCGCATGTGCGAAGGGCGTTGAAGATCCTCGGTATTGTTTGCGGCAGCACGATTGGTGTTCTGCTGGGGGCAGTTGCTGCGGGATACGCGCTGCTGCAATCGGACTTCCTGCGCCACGAGGCACAGAGCCGGGTGGGTGCGGCGATCGGACGCGAGACGACAATCGGCGGTACGCAGATCGATTGGGGCTGGACGACCCATGTGCGCCTCAGCGATGTCAGGATCGCCAATGCGTCATGGTCGAAACAGCCCTACATGCTGGAAGCGCGGATGATCGATTTCCAGCTGCGTCTTGCGCCCCTTTTGACCGGCGCATTCGAGTTTCCCGAGATTACCCTGGATCGACCCAAGATTGTGCTGGAGCGCGCCAAGGATGGCCGCGGCAACTGGAGTTTCGGCGAAAGCCCTGGCCTTGCGACAGCGGCAGAGATCGCGGCGCCGGATGAGCGCGACGAGGCGCCGATCATTGACAAGTTCGTCGTCACCAGGGGCAAGCTGACCTATCTCGATCACCAGAAGGATCTGGCGCTGAACGGCGATTTGCGGCTCGGCGCCGGCGAGGCGGAGGCGCGGGACCGGACCGAATTCCAGGCCGACGGCACCTTGGAAGGCAAGCCCATCAAAGTCGCCTTTACCGGCGGCTCCGTCGCGTTGCTGCAGGACACGTCGAAACCCTATCCACTCAAGCTCGTCATCGATTACGGCCAGACCGCCATCGACATCGACGGCCATGTCGACGACCCATTCCAACTCGCCGGTGTTGACTTGCAGATGAAACTGAAAGGGCCTGACCTCTCTGAAATCTTCCCTATCCTTGGCGTACCTGCACCATCCACGCCGCCATACAGTCTTAAGGGGCATCTCACGCACAAAGGCGATGCCTGGCAGCTGCAGAACATGACCGGTATCGTCGGTGACAGCGACCTCAGCGGCGACGTGAAGATCGACTATGGCCCCAAGCGCCCCATGCTCACGGCGGATTTGACGTCAAAGGTGCTCGATTTTGATGACCTCGGTCCGCTCATCGGCATCCCTCCGGCCACGGAAGGAAACGAATCGGCCTCGGCCCAGCAGGAGAAAATCGCCAAGCAACTTGAAGCCCAGGGCGAGCTGTTCCCCGATCTCCAACTCAAGACCGAGAAGCTGCGGGTCATGGACATGGACGTAACGCTCAAGGCCAAGAAGGTCATTGCCGAGAACTACCTGCCGGTGCAATCCCTAGATGGTCATGTCAGCATCGACAACGGGCGCGCGGTGCTGGATCCCTTCAAGATGGGCTTGGCCAACGGCGTCGTGCAAGGATCGATGATCCTGGATGCAAAGGCCGATCGCCCGCGGGTCGAAGCCGATCTAGCGCTGTCCAATCTCGATCTCAAGACGTTCTTCAAGGGCTCGCCTTATGTCGATACGACCGACGGCAAGATCCATGCCCGGGTAAAGTTGAAGGGCAACGGAAAGTCCCTGGCGGATGTCATGGGCACGGGCGAGGGCGATATCCGGCTGGGCATGAAAGGCGGTGCCATCAGTTGGCTGCTGGTGGAACTCGCTGGCCTCGATATCGGCCAGGCCCTCATCCTCTATGTGACGGACGACGAACGCGTCCCCATCCGCTGCGGCGCCGGTCGCATCGCGCTCGATAAAGGCGTGGCAACCCTCGATCGGTTCATCGTCGACACGACGGATTCGGTGCTCTACTTTCGCGGCGACGCCAATTTGAAGTCGCAGGCCATCAACATCGAAATCGAAGCCGATGCCAAGGATTTCAGCCTGCTCGACATCGACGCCCCGATCGAATTGCGGGGAAAGATCCGCAAGCCGGAAATCTCCATCGGCAAGGGCGTGCCCATTCCGCTGATCGAGCCCGGCGACGCGGTGGATGTCTCCTGCAGCAGCCTGCTCAGTTCGGTCACGGGCGACGCCCAGGATTGAGCGGCGGCGATATGGATCCATCCATCGTCTCTGCTGCAGCCAGGTCAGATACCGTTCACATGCGACTCGTGGGGGCGGCTGCGGTGGCGTGGTTGCAATCCTGCCGCCCGTCATTCAGAACAGGCGAACGGTCTCAATGCGGAGGAGTTGCAGCATGGAGCGGTTCACCGGCGGTTGCCTGTGCGGCAAGGTGCGGTTTGCGGCGTCGGGGCGCCCTTACCGAGTGGGACTTTGTCACTGTCTGGATTGTCGCAAGCACCATGGTGCGCTCTTCCACGCTTCCGCGATCTTTCCTGACAGCGCGGTTACGGTTGCTGGCGAAACACGCGATTATGCGGGGCGGTTTTTCTGCCCCCATTGCGGATCGTCCGTCTTCGCGCGCAGTGGCGACGAAATCGAGGTGAATCTGGGGTCCCTGGATGCGCCCGATCAATTGAGGCCGACCTACGAACTCTGGACCGTGCGCCGCGAAGCCTGGTTGCCCCCGTTTCCGCTCACGCGCCATTATGAGCGCGATCGCGCTGACAACGGCCGCCACGAGCCATAGAATTCGACTGCGAGATAATAATGAGGTTTTTCAGCGGGGTAATGGTGGGTGCGACAGGGATTGAACCTGTGACCCCTACCGTGTGAAGGTAGTGCTCTCCCGCTGAGCTACGCACCCGCCGTGGCCGTAACGCGGCCGGTCAGGATCCGATCCGCTGGCGTCTGGGCGCGTTGTTTAGCCTTCGCCTCAACCTGTGTCAATTCAAACCGCCGCATCGACTAGGACTCCGGTCACGGTGACGTGAGGCGGGGGCGCTGCCCTTGACAGAAGGGTGCAAGCAGCCGAGTTGATGATGACCGCCCGCCCTGATCCTTAAGGTGATTCAATGCGTTACTTTTCGATGCCGCTCCTGGCCGGCCTTGCCGCGCTGGGCCTCGCCATGGCCGGCCTTGCGGTCCTCAACGCACCCGCCCGGGCGGCGCGGCCGGTCACACTGACCTATGCCGGCTACATGGCCGGGCTGCCGGTCTTCTCCCTGACCACCACGGTGTCGCTGCCGGCCGGGACCGTCCCCGGCAATGGCGGCTACAGCATTGCCGCCGATGGGCAGACCGCCGGCAATTTCCGCATGCTCTACCCCTATCAGGCGAGCGTGAAGGCGAATGGGGCGCTTGCCGGCCAGAAGGCTGCGCCGCAACGGTTCCAATCCGTCTCCCAGGTCATGGGGCGGCAGGAAGCGGTGACGCTCACCTATGGCAGCGGTGGCAAGGTTGGCATCAACGCGCAGCCGCTCACCCGCCAGGCGCAAGAGGCAGCGGCGCAGGGCTTTGCCAACGGCACCATGGATCCAGCGAGCGCTGTCGTCGGCCTGGTGGCGCATTTTGCCAAGACCCATCAATGCGAGGGAACCTACAAGCTGTTCGACGGCGTCCGCCGCTACGACCTCACCCTCGCGCAGGGCGGCTTTGTCGACCTCGCTCCGTTGCAACAATCCTATTACGACGGATCGGCGACGGAATGCCGGGCGGAGCCGCAACTGTTGCAGGGCTTCTCCAACGTCGCCCAGCAATCGCAATTCTATCCGCAATCGGCGCGCCTTTGGCTGGCGCCGGCGGTGGAGGGGTTGCCCGCCATCCCCGTGCGGATCGAGGCGCAGAATGCGCTGGGTGTGATGGTGCTGGACCTGGTCAGCGTTCAGCCTTGATCGATCTTGCCCAGCAATGCCGGCAAATCGGCAAAGCGCGCAATCTCGTGATAGGCGCCCTGTTCAGCGCGGTCGGCGGGCCGGCCATAGCCTGACGGGATGATCACGCCAGGGACGCCGCCGGCCTTGGCGGTGGCTAGGTCGGTGTGGCTGTCGCCGATCATCACGGCGGTTTCTGCAGCACATGCAGGATCGCCGCCGGACTGCGCGATGGCCGCCAGCAGCGGCTCCTTGGCCGGTTTGCGTTCCTTAAGCGTGTCCCCGCCGATCACGGCCTGAAAGAGGACCGAGAGCCCGAAGTGATCGAGCACCACGCGCGTGGCGACGCTCGGCTTGTTGGTGCAGAGCGATAAATGCCGCCCCTCGCGCCGGAAGGTTTCCAGAATCTCGCGAACCCCGGGATAAAGCACCGTCCGGTTGGTCGAGGCGGCTTCATAGATCGTCTTGAAGCGCGGCATCAGTTCCGCCGCTTCGTGGGGCAGGCCCGAGGCGTTCAAGGCGCGGGCGAGCAGGACGGGAGCGCCATCGCCGATCATGGTCTTGATGTCGCCGAGCGGCAGGGCGGGCCTGCCCAGTTCCCCCAGCAATGCATTGACCGCGTCGGCGATATCGGGCGCCGAATCGATCAACGTGCCATCGAGGTCGAACACCAGGAATTGCCGCCACGCCATAATTCCGCCCTTTTCACCCGTATTTTTGGACCACAAGTCAGGCCGATGCCCGGCATCGAACTGCGGGGATTGGATTGCGGGGGGTGGATATGGCATTTTCCCCCGCATCGCAAGTGGGGGGCCGCCGCCCGGACCAGGTTGTCCCGGCACCGGCCGGTATCAGGATCGAGTTGTTCTCATGACCGCCAAATCGCCATCGACCGCCGCCATCATCCTTGCCGCTGGCAAGGGTACGCGCATGAAATCGGCCTTGCCCAAGGTCATGCACCGGATCGCCGGGCGGACGATGGTGGGCCATGTCCTCGACAATCTGGCGCCGCTCGGCGCGTCGCCGCAGGTGGTGGTGGTGGCGCCGGGCATGACGCAGGTGGTGGCCGAAGTCTCGCCCCTGCCGACGGCGATCCAGCACGACCAGTTGGGCACAGGCCACGCCGTCGGCTGCGCGCGTGAAGCCCTGCCCAGCTTCGATGGCACCGTCCTGGTGCTCTATGGCGACAGCCCGTTCATCGCGACCGCGACGCTCAAGGCGCTGGTCGCGCGCCGCGCGGGTACCGACAATCCGGCGGTCGTCGTGCTCGGCATGCGGCCGCGGGACCCGGCCAAATATGGCCGCCTCATCCTCGACCAGGCCGGCATGCTTGAGCGCATCGTCGAATGGAAGGACGCAAGCGAAGATGAGCGCACCGTCACCTTGTGCAATTCAGGTGTCATGGCGATCGACGGCAAGGTGCTGTGGTCGCTCGTCGACCGCGTTGAAAACAAGAATGCCAAGGGCGAATACTACCTGACTGACATCGTCGAACTGGCGCGCCGCGACGGCCGCGCCTGTGCCGTGGTCGAAGCGCCCGAAGCGGAGCTGATGGGCGTCAACAGTCGCGCCGAATTGGCAATTGCGGAAGGCCTGTTCCAGGATATCCGCCGCGCCCATGCCATGGACGAAGGCGCCACCTTGATCGATCCCAAATCCGTCTTCTTCGCCGCCGATACCAAACTTGGCCGCGACGTCATCATCGGCCCCAACGTCGTCTTCGGTGCCGGCGTCGAGGTCGCGGACGATGTCGAGATCCGCGCCTTTTCGCATATCGAAGGTGCCAGGATCGCCAGCGGCGCCATCATCGGCCCCTTTGCCAGATTGCGCCCCGGTACCGAGATCGGTGAACAGGCCCATGTCGGCAATTTCGTCGAGATCAAGAATAGCGTGCTGGGGGAAGGTGCGAAGGCCAATCACCTAAGCTATCTTGGCGATGCCGATATCGGCGCCAAGGCCAATATCGGCGCCGGGACCATCACCTGCAATTACGATGGCTATGTGAAGGCGCGCACAATCATCGGTGCCGACGCCTTCATCGGTTCGAATTCCGCATTGGTGGCGCCGGTCAGGGTCGGTGATGGCGCCATCGTCGGCGCCGGCAGCGTCATCACGCGCGATGTCGATGCCGATGCCATTGCTGTCTCGCGCGCGGAACAAGTTTCGCGCAGCGGCCGCGCCCGCGACTACCGGGCGCAGCGGCAGAAGCTCAAACAGGACAAGGCGGCGCGCAAGTAAGGCGCCGGAATATCAGGCAGGAGTTAAAAGTTCATGTGCGGTATCGTCGGTATCATCGGCAAGGCCGAAGTTGCACCCTTGCTGTTCGACGGACTGAAGCGCCTCGAATATCGCGGCTATGACTCAGCGGGCATCGCAACATTGGTCGATGGCCACATTGAGCGTCGTCGTGCCGAAGGCAAGCTCGGGAATCTTGGCGCGGTGCTGGAGAAGCAGCCGCTTGAAGGCACCATCGGCATCGGTCACACGCGCTGGGCGACGCATGGCCGCCCGTCGGAAAACAACGCCCATCCGCATGCGACCGACAAGGTCGCCATCGTGCACAACGGGATCATCGAGAACTTCCAGGAACTGCGCGAAGAACTCAGTGCGCTCGGCAAGAAGTTCACCACGGATACGGATACCGAGACCGTGGCCCATCTGCTGACGCATTATCTCGAGCATGGCCATTCCCCGGAACAGGCGATGGAACGTGCCATGGGCCGTCTGCACGGCGCCTTTTCATTGGCCATCCTCTTCGCCGACCGGCCCGACATCATCGTCGGCGCCCGCCGCGGTTCGCCCCTGGCCGTGGGCTATGGCGATGGCGAGATGTTCCTAGGCTCCGATGCGATGGCGCTGGCGCCCTTCACCAACCGCATCTGCTATCTTGAGGAGGATGATTGGGCGGTTCTCTCGATGGATGGCGCCGTCATCTATAACGACGGCCGTCGCGTCAACCGCGAGGTGAAGCAGACGGCGCTCTCAGGTGCGCTGATCGGGAAGGGTAACTATCGCCATTTCATGATGAAGGAAATCGCCGAGCAACCGACGGTGATCGGCGACACGCTGCAGGCCTTCATGAATCCGCTGGAGCGTCGTATCCAGCTCCCCAATCTGCCGATCGACCTTGCCAAGATCAGCCGGCTCACGATCGTGGCCTGCGGCACGGCGCATCTGGCTGGCTTCGTCGCCAAATACTGGCTGGAAAGCATCGCCCGGCTGCCGGTCGATCTCGATGTTGCGTCTGAATTTCGCTATCGGCAGGCGCCGATGGATCCCAACGGGGCCATGTTGGTCATCTCGCAATCCGGCGAGACGGCAGATACGCTGGCGGCGCTTCGCTATGCCAAGTCGCTCGGCCAGAAAGTGATCTCTGTGCTCAACGTGCCGGAAAGCACGATTGGCCGGGAAAGCGATCTGGTCCTGCATACCTTGGCCGGACCGGAAATCGGTGTCGCCTCGACCAAAGCCTTCTCAACCCAGCTGGTCGTCCTCGCCTGCCTTGCGCTGGCGACGGCGCGGGCGCGTGGTGCCATTGATGCGGCACGCGAAGCGGCCTTGTCGGCCGCACTGACCGAGGTCCCGGCACGGGTGGCCGAAATCCTCAATCATGATGCGCATTTGAAGGAAATCGCCCTCAAGGTCGCGGAAGCCCGCGACGTGCTGTTCCTGGGGCGCGGCACCTCCTACCCGATCGCGCTGGAAGGCGCGCTGAAGCTGAAGGAAATTTCCTATATCCATGCCGAGGGCTATGCCGCCGGCGAGATGAAGCATGGTCCGATTGCGCTGATCGACGAGAATGTGCCCGTCATCGTCGTGGCGCCGACGGATGAACTCTTCGACAAGACATTCTCGAACCTGCAGGAGGTCATGGCGCGCGGTGGGCGGGTCGTGTTCCTGTCCGATGCCGATGGTGTGCGCAAGCTGGGCAATCAGGCGATGGCGGTGGTGGAACTGCCCAAGGTCGACCCATTCGTGGCGCCGATCCTCTATACCATCCCCGTGCAGCTCCTCGCCTATCACGCAGCGATCGCCAAGGGCACGGATGTCGATCAGCCGCGCAATCTTGCCAAGAGTGTCACCGTTGAATAGCCGGTTGGTTGGCTAGGTCTCAGCGCGTATTTTCGGACAGCACCCGCTCCGGCGGGAAGATCATGATGACGCGCGTACCGGCACCCGGCGCGCTGGTGATTTCAAGCCGACCGCCATGCATGTGCATCAGGCGCCGGCTGATAGCGAGGCCCAGCCCCACGCCGCCATAGCGGCGCGACAGGCTCGATTCCCCTTGCGCAAATGGCTTGCCGAGCTGCGGCAGCAGCTTGGGGTCGATGCCCTTGCCGGTGTCCGAGACGGCGACGAGGAGGCCGGCATCGGCATCGCTGGTGGCCGTGATCGTAACGCGGCCATGGCGCGGCGTGAATTTCAACGCATTCGACAGCAGATTGCCGAGAACCTGTTTGAAGGCGCGTTCCTCGCCGACCAGGTCCGGCAAGCGACCGGTCTCGTCGACCGACAGGGCAATGCCGTCGCGCTGTGCCTGGGCCGTGAAATGGCGCGCGGTGTCATGGATGGCCGCTTTGACGTCGAACGGGAATTCCTGCAGATAGCGGTCACCGCTTTCGATGCGCGACATTTCCAGAAGGTCGCCGATGATTTCCAGCAGATGCCTGCCGCTGCTGCGGATGGCATCGATGCTTTCGGCATAGGCGGCCGGGATCGGCCCCATGATCTGCTGCGCCAGCACGTCGGAAAAGCCGATGACGGCGTTGAGCGGTGTGCGCAACTCGTGGCTCATATTGGCCAGGAACTCGGTCTTGGCCCGGTCGGCCATCTCGGCGCGGATGCGCGCCTGGTTGAGAGCCTGCTCGCGGGCCTTGAGATCGGTGATGTCGAGGATGATGCCTTCGAGGCGAACGAGCTTGCCGTCGCTGTCCAACTGGGCCTCGCCTTGTTGCCGCACCACCTTGATGCTGCCATCGGCCAGCACGACACGATGCTCGATCTGGAAAGGTGCTGGATTGGCGACGGTTCGCTCCATGTCCTCAATCAGGCGCTGGCGATCCTCCGGATGGACGTAGCTCAGCATGAGATCGACGGAGAAGGGCGTTCTGCCGGGCTCCAGGCCGAAGATACGATAGACTTCGTCGGAACAGGTGACCTCGCCGGTGGCGATGACGCGCGCCCAATTGCCGACATGCGAGATGCGCTGGGCGTTGGCGAGGCTTTGATGGGCGCGGCGCAGGCCGGCCTCGGCATTCTTGCGTTCGCTGATGTCCTGGATGACGCCGAAGGCGCCGACGACGCGGCCTTGGTCGTCCTTGATGTTCTCTGCCAGCGAACGCAGCCAGATCTCGCTGCCATCCGGCCGCCGCAGGCGGTAATCGAGATCATAGCTCTGGCGGCGGCCATCACGCAGTTCCGCAAGCGCCCGCATCAGGCGCAACCGGTCATCGGGATGCGGAAAGCGATGCTCAAAGCTGCCGTCGAGCATTGCCGCTTCGGCGCTGGCGCTGTCGATCCCGCTAATGGTCGCTGCTTCCTTTGACCAGATGGCGCTCTTGATGATGCCACTGTCGTCCTGCGGCTCGATCAGCCAGGACCAATAGCCAAGGCGCGCCAGATGGTGCGCCGCTTCAAGCTGGTATTCCTTGTCGCGCAGGGCCAGCTCGCCGCGCCGCATGTCGGTGATATCAAGTATAAGCCCGGTCGCATGCAGCGCATTGCCTGCGGCATCGCGCTCACGCACGGCAACCGAGCGCAGGATGCGTTCGCCGCGGGTGGGGTGCAGATAGGTGTATTCCAGCGTGTACTGGTCGACATTGCCGCTGCGGAAACGCAGCATCGTGGCGACGACCCGCGCGCGGTCGTTCTCGTGCACATAGCGGCGGCAGAATTGCTCGGTGTCGATGGCGCGCATTTCCGCTTCGCTGATGCCGCTCACCGCCTGCGCTTCGGCCGAATAGCGATAGCGGCTGGCTGGAAGATTGGGCGATTGCAGCGGAAAGCCGGATTCGTCCCAGAACCAATAGCCGATCCCGGCGAGCCTATGGGCGGCAATCAGGATGGCTTGCACCTGGAGTGCCGCCAGTTCGGCGCGGCGCAGCTCGGTCAGATCCTGGACGATGCCGGTAAGCTCGGTGATATCGCCATTGCCATCGCGCAGCTTCTCGGAGATCACGCGAATATGGCGATAGTCGCCATTGGCGCGGCGGATGCGGTAATCCTGCGACAGCTGATCGCCCGGGCCCTTCAGGAAATCGTGATAGACCTGCATCGCGGCATCGCGATCCTCGGGGTGAATGAGGGCGGCGTAGGCGGCATCTTCGCCGTCATTGAGCGTCTCGAGGGTGACTTCAAAAATGTCGGCCGCCTCGGCGCTGTAAATGTAGCGTCCGACTGAATCGTCCACGATGCCGGGGCCGATGTCGCGCTCGGGCAGCCAGGTCCAGTGGGCCAGCCGGGCGATGCGATGGGCGCGCTGCAGGGCACTGGCCGCGCGTTCCGAACGGGATTCGGAATGGCGCAGGTCGGTGATGTCGAGGCCAGCCGCGACGATCGCCTTCAACTGGCCGCCCCGGTCGCGGATATCGGAACACGTCCATCGCAGCAGGCGCCGCTCGCCGCCCTTCGTGATCCAGTGGTTCTGATTGCTGCGCGGGAACGCTTCGCCACTGTTCACGTCGATGGCGCGGGCGACCGAGGCGCGTTCTTCCGCCGGCACGAATTGGCGCCACAACTGCGGATTGGCAAGCTCGGTCATCGAATAGCCGGAAAGATCGGCGCAGGCCTTGTTGTAGCGGATGAGGCGGCCGCGCGGGTCCGTGATGACCAGAAGCGCGGGTGCCTGGTCGATCACCGCGTCGGCAAGGATCTGGGGTGCGACTTCAGCGGCAAGCCCATGGGAACGGCGCTGGTGCAGGAAGGCTGCAACCGTCCCGGCCACAGCCACGGCGGCGACACTGACCAGGTTCGCCGTGGTCAATTCGCCCCGCCATTGCAGCCAGCCGAGGCCGGCCAGCGTGGTACTGGCCAGCAGCAGCAACCCAGCTGCCCCGGCGCGTCCGGACCCCTGCGCCCCCCCGAGCGCCGGTTCCGTCAAATGCTCTGTCGTGGCAACGCCGCGCCCCCTTGCAAGAACTTGCAATCGATCTGGTTAAGTGAGGGGCGTGGCCCGGCAGCCCCCGGTCCACACCCCCCTTATAGCCCGTGACTCATCCACGGGCTGTAATACCCGCTCCGACACATTACCTAAATCCTAACACGAAAAGTATCATCTTAACTTTCTGTTAACCAACATAAACATTCAGCAACCGCACACTATTTGAGAACAGTTTGTGGATTTTGTGGAATTGCATGCGCTGTCACGCGTCCCAAAGACGCGCAAATGCTCAAGAATCGGTCGCCGCGGGGCGCCGACTGATTATCGAGATATATTGTATATCAGTAGCTTATCGGTCTAGACGCCGAGGCAGGGACTGACGCCGTTCAGCTGCAGGTGGGCATCATTGCCGGGCGCGGTCTTGGTCGAGGAGGAGGCGAGATAGGGAGCCTTGTCGGCCCCGAAGGCCACGAACTGGATCCCGCCATTGGGCCGCAGGAACATGACGAAGCAATTGGGCGCCCCGTCCCGATAGTTGGGATAGGCGTAGCAGACCTCGCCCTGGTCGACCCACCATTTGCCGGGATAGGTGCAGCCCTTCTCGAAATAGGCCGTCCGCCCGTCCGCCAGATGATACTCGATCCAATCCTCGCCATCGTAATAGCGGCCATAGATGGTGAGTTCGCTGAGCTTCTTCTTGATCTCCGCGGCGTCGGTCACGGCGACGGCATCGGGCGCCAAGTCACCGGGCGCCAAGTCACCGGGCACCTCAGGCGCCGGCTGCTCCAGATCATTCGGCGTTTCCGCAAAAGCCGGGGCTAAGGGTAAGAGGGCAGCCGCCAGCATCTGCGCCAGCGCGGCAATATAGGACAACTGTCGCAAGGCAGGTGCGAGGCGCATGGTCACGTCGTTTCTCCCCGGCGGTGTAAAGGGCGGCGTAGGTCTAGGCTCTGGGGCCCAAAGGCGACCTGATTTTGGCACAGATCGGGCAGGAGTGCATATCCTGTCGAATTGCATGCGTTGACATCGCTATTATTCCGAATACTATGCGGAAATTATGAGCTTTCGTCGGAATGATCGCTGTGCTGGACGAGATCGACCGAAATATCGTCGCGATGATGCAGGTGGATGCGACCCTCGCCTATGCCGATCTCGGCGAGCGCGTGGGGCTGTCGGCCTCTACGATCAACGACCGCCTGAAGCGCCTGCGCGCCAAGGGGGTCATCCGCCGCGTCAGTGCGGAAATCGACCCGCATGCGCTGGGGCTGGACCTCATGGTCATCGTCCTGGTCGAGGTGACCGGGCGGGCCGAGGAACTGGCCTTCATCACCGCGATGCAGGCGGTCCCAGCCGTCATGGAATGCCACCATGTCGCCGGCGAGTTCTCCTATCTCCTGAAGGTTCGCGTTGCCTCGACCGCAGCCTATGAGCATTTTCTCGATCGGCATCTGAAGACCCTGGCCGGCATCCGCCGCACGCAGAGCCTCATTGCGCTATCCAGCGCCAAGGACAGCCGTGTCTTGCCGAGCCAGGCGCCGGCCGAGATGGGCTGACCTCATGGAACTGCTGACCTGGCATATCCCGCTCATCGTGAAGGGCATCATCATCGGCTTTGCCGTGGCGGCACCCGTCGGGCCGATCGGGATGCTGTGCATTCGCCTCACCCTCGAAAAGGACCGCGCTGCGGGCTTTTGCGGCGGGTTGGGTGCTGCCGTGGCGGATACGATCTTCGCGGCCGTCGGCGCCTTGGCGCTCATTGGCGCGTTCGGGCTTACCTCGGGTGCCCGTTCGATCGAGGCCTATCGCAGCTGGCTTGAACTGGGCGGCGGTCTGTTCCTGGTGGCCTTCGGTGTGCATCTGGGGTTGAAGCGACCGGTCATCGCCGCCAGCGATGAAGAAGTGCCGCAGACCCTGCTCGCCGATTTCCTGCGCACCACCGTGCTGACGCTGGCCAACCCGTCGACCATCCTCTCCTTCATCGGCATCTTCGCCGGCGCCTCGGTCCTGTCGCGGCTCAATCTCGCCGATGTCCCGGAACTGATCCTGGGGGTCTTCCTCGGGTCGGCCGGCTGGTGGCTGACCCTTGCCGTCGGTGTCGGTTTCATCCGGCATATGATTTCGGAAGCCGTCTTCATCTGGCTCAACCGCATCGCCGGCGGCCTGCTCGTTGCCTTCGGCTTCGTCACCCTCATTCACCTGGCCGTCGGCTATTTTTCCGGCGGCCAATGAGGCTACCGGACGCCCGTGCCGGGATGGTTGCCCCGGCTGGGGTCGGATGCTAGTTTCCGGCCCGATTTAGCCGTTTTTTCCGCAAAGATTGGACTGATCCCACGCCATGTCATTGGACAGCAAGACCGTCGCCCATATCGCCACTCTGGCCCGCATCCGGGTGCCCGAGGCCGATCTTCCCGGCCTCGCCAGCGAGCTTTCCGGCATCATGACCTGGATCGAGCAATTGAACGAAGTGAACACCAAGGGCGTCGAGCCCATGTCGGGTGTGGCGGCGCGCGACCTGCCGCGCCGGGCCGACGTGGTCAATGACGGCGGCGACCCGAACAAGGTGCTGGCCAACGCGCCGGAGCCGGCCCATGGCTTCTTCACTGTCCCCAAAGTGGTCGAGTGAGGAGCAAGCCCATGACCGATTTGACGCATCTTACCGTCGCTGACGCTCTTGATGGTCTTGCCGCCAAGAAATTCTCGGCGCGCGAACTTACCGACGCGCATCTCAAGAAGATGGCGGCGCTGAAGAAGCTCAACGCCTACATCACCGAGACGCCGGACAAGGCACTGGCGCAGGCCGATGCCTCCGACAAGCGTCGTGCCGCCGGCGGCAAGATCGGCGCGCTCGACGGCATTCCGCTCGGCATCAAGGATCTGTTCTGCACCGAAGGGGTCCAGACGACGGCCGGCTCGCACATTCTCGAAGGCTTCAAGCCGACCTATGAATCGACGGTGACGAAGAACCTCTTCGATGCCGGCGCTGTCATGCTGGGCAAGCTCAATCTCGACGAATTCGCGATGGGCTCCAGCAACAAGACCTCCTATTACGGCAATGTCATCAACCCGTGGAAGCGCCAGGGTGACAGCACGGATCTGGTGCCTGGCGGCTCGTCGGGTGGGTCCTCGGCCGCTGTTGCGGCACGCATCGCCATGGCCGCCACCGGCACCGATACCGGTGGCTCGATCCGTCAGCCAGCAGCCCTCACCGGCACCGTCGGCATCAAGCCGACCTATGGTCGTTGCTCGCGCTGGGGCATCGTCGCGTTTGCCTCCTCGCTCGATCAGGCGGGGCCGATCGCGCGTTCGGTCGAAGACTGCGCCATCATGCTGGGCGCCATGGCCGGGCATGACCCGAAGGATTCAACCTCGGTCGAAATGGCCGTACCGGATTTTCGCAAGGGCCTCACCGGCAACATCAAGGGCCTGCGCGTCGGCATCCCCAAGGAATATCGCGTCGACGGCATGTCGCAGGAGATCAGCGATCTCTGGGCCAAGGGTGCCGAATGGCTGAAGGAGCAGGGCGCCGAGATCAAGGAGATCTCGCTGCCGCACACCAAATACGCGTTGCCGACCTATTACATCATCGCCCCCGCAGAAGCCTCGTCTAACCTCGCCCGCTATGACGGCGTTCGTTTCGGCCTGCGCGTGCCGGGCAACAGCCTTGACGAGATGTACGAGCTGACCCGCGCTGCCGGCTTCGGCAAGGAAGTGAAGCGCCGCATCCTCATCGGCACCTATGTGCTCTCCGCCGGCTATTACGACGCCTATTATCTGCAGGCGCAGAAGGTGCGTGCGCTGATCCTCAAGGACTTCACCGACGCCTTCAAGGATGTCGACGTGATTCTGACACCGTCGACCCCCTCGGCGGCCTTTGGCTTCAACGAGAATGAGGGCGACCCGGTGCAGATGTATCTGCAGGACGTCTTCACCGTGACCGTGAACCTCGCTGGGTTGCCCGGTATCTCGGTGCCGGCCGGCCTCGACAGCAAAGGCCTGCCCTTGGGCCTGCAGATGATCGGCCGTGCCTTTGACGAGGAGACCCTGCTGCGTTCGGCGCAGGTCCTCGAACGCGCCGCCCATTTCACCGCTCTGCCGGCGGGAGTGTAAGACGATGACGGATACGATGATCAACGAGAAGAACCTGATCGAAGGCCGCACCGGCAAATGGGAGGTGGTACTCGGCCTCGAAGTCCATGCCCAGGTGACGTCGCATTCGAAACTGTTCTCAGGGGCTGCCACCGATTTCGGTGCCGAGCCCAACACCCAGGTCAGCCTGGTCGATGCCGGCTTCCCCGGCATGCTGCCGGTGATCAACCAGATCTGCGTCGAGCAGGCGGTGAAGACCGGCCTTGGCCTCAAGGCACAGATCAACCTGACCTCGGTTTTCGACCGCAAGAACTATTTCTATGCCGATCTGCCGAATGGCTATCAGATCAGCCAGTTCCTGCAGCCGATCGTCGGCAAGGGCACCATCGTGCTCGATCTGGCTGAAGGCGAGCATCGCGAAGTCGGCATCACGCGCCTGCATCTTGAGCAGGATGCGGGCAAGAGCCTCCATGACCAGCATCCCTCGAAGACCTATGTCGATCTCAATCGCGCCGGTGTCGCGTTGATGGAGATCGTCTCGGAACCCGACATGCGTTCATCGGAGGAAGCCGCAGCCTATTTGAAGAAGCTGCGCTCGATCCTGCGATATCTGGGCACCTGCGACGGCAACATGGACGAAGGCTCCATGCGCTGCGACGTCAACGTCTCGGTGCGCAAGGTCGGCGGTCCCTTGGGCACGCGTTGCGAGATCAAGAACGTGAACTCGATCCGCTATGTCGCTGCCGCCATCGAACACGAAGCGCGCCGCCAGATCGAGGTGATCGAGGAAGGTGGCAGCATCCGCCAGGAAACGCGCCTGTGGGATCCGGGCAAAGGCATGACACGTGCCATGCGCTCGAAGGAGCAGGCGCATGATTACCGTTACTTCCCGGACCCCGATTTGCTGCCGTTGAAGCTGGACGCCGCCTGGGTGGAAAGCCTCAAGGCCGGCTTGCCGGAACTGCCGGACGCCAAGCGTGCGCGCTTCGTGAAGGATCTGGGCCTATCCGATTACGATGCTGGCGTGCTGGTGTCGGAAAAGGAATCCGCCGATTTCTACGAACTGGCGGCAAAGGGCCATGACCCCAAGCTCACTGCCAACTGGTTGACCTCTGAATTGTTCGGCCGCCTCAACGCGGTCGGCAAGTCGATCACGGAAAGCCCGGTCTCCGCCAAGGCGCTGGGTGAACTCGTCGGCCTCATCGAAGACAACACGATCTCGGGCCGCATCGCCAAGGACGTCTTTACCGAGATGTTCGAAACCGGCAAATCCGCTGCCGCCATCGTCGACGAAAAGGGCCTGCGCCAGGTACTCGATACCGGCGCCATCGACGCCGAGATCGACAAGATCATGGCTGCCAATGCCGACAAGGTCGCCGAATACCGCGGCGGCAAGGACAAGCTGTTCGGCTTCTTCGTCGGTCAGGTCATGCGTGCCATGGGCGGCAAGGCCAACCCGGCGATGCTCAATGAAAGGCTGAAATCCAAGCTGGCTGGGTAGTTTCTGCCCGGCAATTTTTGCCCACCTCTAGGTAAATCCTGCCTATTTTGGGCCTCAACCCCCTGTGCGATACTTCTCCTAAGAAGTACGCGCAGTGCGGGTGTGGCCGATGGGCGTCAGTAGCGGCATCTTCAATATCATCCAGCGCGGGCAACTCCGTCTGACCGCGACGGAGGCGATGCGCGCCACCGCCACCCAGGGCAACAAGCAACCGTCCGAGGGCAGCACCAATCCGCTGACCTGGTCGCTCAAAAAGAACGAAAGCGCCGTTGCGGCCTATTGGCGGCTGGCGCCGGATTCGGCTGCCAGGAACGCGCCGCGCCAGGATGTCGTCAAGCGTCTCGAAAAAATGGCGGATGACGACAACAAGGACATCGCCGCAGAGAAGATGCGCCAGGCCAAATCCAAGCTGGAGGGCCTGCGCCGGCAATTGCAGATGCTGGCGGCAACCGGTGACGTGAAACAGTTGCGACGTATCGCCGCCGAAGCGGCGAGCCTGGCGCGTGAGATCGGCGCAGCCGCCCGCAGCATGGCCCAGGGAGTCGGCGCCGGGAGTGCCTCGAGCGATGCGGCGCCTGCGCAGGCGACGGCAAGTGCCGCCAATGCCGCCGTGCAAGCCGCTTCGAGCGAGGGGAATACGGAAAGTGCGCCGCCTGCTGCCGGCACGGCATCGTCGGTTACCGGCGCCGTCGCGGACGGGAGCGACCGCGAGCAATCCTTCAAGGCGCTGCACGCCCTCACCAGCGAGGCGCGCAGTGCCGTGGTCCAGGCGAAGGGGATCATTGCCCAGGCGGCGCAGATGGCCCGCTCTCGCCGCAAGAGCGCCGATGGGGATGAGGATCGCTACTTCCGTCAATTGCAGGAAGTGGCGGATGACGCTCTGGCGGAAATCGATGCCGGCCAACGCGAAGCCCTCAATATGCTGCTCAATCCCCAGAGCGATGGCGCATTGGGCGAGCTGACAACGGCCATTTCCAGCTCGACGCTCACCATCTCATTGTCGGTTGAGGCGATGGTGACGACGGACACCCATATCGAAATCGTCACCTAGGGTCGGTCGCCCAGGATCCGTCGGGTGCGGCCGTTCGCCCCACAGCGCCGATCATGCGGCGTTTGCACTTTCTTCACCAACTCGCCCATAATCTCCGGCGATGGAGATTTGGCGCAATTTCTGGCCTGAACTCAAGGCGTTGCTCGCTGAGCCGGTGCGTTACTTCACCGACCCTGGCGAGCGCGTCTTCGTGCTCTATCTGGCCACCGCCTTGGCCTGTGCCATCGTGGTCTACGTGGTGGCGCGCTGGCGCGACCCGGCGCGCACGCCCGACCGGATTCTGGCCTATCTATTTCCGCGTCGCGTCTTCCTTCACCCGTCGGCGAAGGCCGACTATGCCTTCTTCATCGTCGACCGGATTCTGTCTTTCCTCTTCATTCCGTTCTTCGTCATCCTGGTGCCGATGGTCGGCGGCCCGGTCTATCGTCTGCTGGTAGCCTTATTCGGTGAACCGGCCCAGCCGCTCCTCGCACCCGGCATGGCGACCAATCTGCTGGTGACGCTTCTATCCGTGCTGGCGGTCGACTTCGCCTTGTGGTGGATTCATTACCTGCATCATCGCATCCCGGTCCTGTGGGAGTTCCACAAGGTGCACCATTCCGCCGAGGTGATGACGCCGCTCACCGCCTATCGCATGCATCCGGTCGAGATCATCCTCAATCTCAACCTCACCGGTATCGTCAGTGGCGTCATGATCGCGCTCTTCCAGTACTTCACGTCGCATTCCGCCGTCATCTACACCGTGGTCGGCGTCGACATCATCACCTTCCTGTTCCTGCTGTTCGGATTCAATCTGCGCCACTCGCATATTCCGATGGCCTACCCGCGCAGCCTCAGTCACATCCTTGTCAGCCCGTGGATGCACCAGGTGCACCATTCCTGCGAGAAGCGGCATATCGACAAGAATATGGGCTTCATCTTCGCCATCTGGGACTGGGCCTTCGGCACGCTCTACGTGCCAAGGCGGGGCGAGACGTTTGCGCTAGGTCTCGACAGCGGCGAAGCCCCGAAATTCCATTCCGTCCTCGCCATGTATTGGCGGCCGTTCCGAAACATCATCAGCCGCCTCGGTCACGAGGACGCGGCGGATTCATCGCCGAAATCGCCATGACCTTTGCCCGCAACGCGGTGCTTCTGCTGCTGCTCTCGGCCGCCCTGCCGGCCAGTGCCCAATCCGCGGCACCGGTCGAACTTGAACAATTGACCAGCCCAGAGGTGGCGGCCCTGCAACAGCATGGCTGGGACACCATCATCATCCCGACCGGCGGCACGGAACAGAATGGCCCGCAGCTGACGCTCGGCAAGCACAATATCATCATGCGTTACACCGCAGGTGAGATCGCCAAGCGCCTCGGCCATACCCTGGTGGCGCCGATCCTTGCCTATGTGCCCGAAGGCAATATCGATCCGCCGGAAGGGCATATGCAGTCACCCGGCACAATCAGCCTGCCGGAACCGGTCTTTGCCGCGGTGGTGGAAGCGGCCGCCCGGTCATTCATCGCGACCGGCTTCAAGACGGTGCTGCTGATCGGCGATTCCGGCCCCAACCAGGCCCCGCAGGAAGCCGTGGCGGCCAAGCTCGGGGCGGAATTCGCCACAGCCGGCATCCATGTCATTGCGGTGACGGATTACTATGCGGCCAACGGCCAGGTCGATTGGCTCCGCGCTGCTGGCCAAACCGAGGCCGATATCGGCGTCCATGCCGGCATCCGGGAGACGTCCGAGCTGCTGGCAATCGACCCCAGCGCCGTGCGCCGGGAGCTTCTGACGGCCGCAACCACCTGGCCCGAAATGGCCGGCCGTCCCGATCATGCCAAGGCGGAATGGGGGCGGCGCCTGCTGGACCTGAAGATCGAGGCGGCCCTCCGCCAGATCCGGCGCCTGCGTGGCCAATCTGAATGACCGGCAGGGCTGAATGACCGGCAGGGCCGGAATAACGCGCCGGCCCTGATCGTAATGTTGTGTTAACTAATTTCTGGCGTAAAATAGGGAAGTTACGGGAATCCTTGAGCCTTTGGCTGGGGAAGGGGACAGACCATGCCGTGGATTTCGCCTTTAAGAGTGATGGGACTGGGTGCCTTGCTGGGAGCCGGCCTGCTGACCGGTTGTGGCGGGCGCATGGCCAATCCGACGCCGGAAGTCTCAATCTACGACCGTTACTTGACCTGCGATCAGATCCAGGCCGAAGTCGAACAGAATTACGAGGCGCAATCCGCCTTGGCGCGCGAACACGCCTGGGCCGACGAAAAGAACGACATGATCATGGGCCTGTCGCTGGCTTTCCCGCCGGGCTGGTTCGCCGTCGATCGGACCGTCGAGGAAGATTACCCGAACGCCCCGCAGGATATCGACGGCCTCGCTTTGGGCGATCGCAATCGGCACATCATCGCGCTGGCCAAGGACAAGGGCTGCTGGCCCAACCCGCAGGTCTGGAGCCCCGCATCATGACTCGCCTCCTTCTCACGGCGTCCCTGCTGTCGCTGGCGCTGCTTGGCGCCTGTGGCGGCGAGGTGCCCAAGCTCACCCAGGTGGTCCGGCCGACCGACAACCAGATGAGCTGCATGGATCTGCTGCGGGAAACCGAACAAAACAATCTTGAAATCGCGCGGCTTGTGGACCGGGACGACCAGGTGCATCGGCGCAATATCCATTACACCGTCGTTGACGGCGTCATGTTTCCACCTGCCATGCTGACATTGGATCTGCGCGACCAGGCGGCCAAGGAACGAAGCACCGTTGTGGCGCGCAACAAGCGCCTCGTCGAATTGGCCGATATGAAGGGCTGCTGACCCCTCCCTCAGGTCAGCATGAACTGGCGCAGCCTGGCGACAATCTGATCGGGAATTTCCTCGGGGATGAAATGCCCCGATTGCACCCGTTCCGCCGTCACCTTCTTCGCCCAGCGCTGCCACTGCTTCAGCGGATCCCGCTTTTCGTCAATGAACGTGCCTGAATAGAAGGCAAGCGTCGGGCATTCGATCATGCGACCGGCCTTGAGGTCTGCCAAGTCATGGTTGTCGTCGATCGTGGCCCCGGCGCGGTAATCGGCACAGGTCGCGGCAATGACCTCCGGCCGGCGGAAGCAACGCTTGTACTCGGTCATGATGTCATCGGGGAAGGCCGCCATGTCGCCCGCCCAGTGACGGATGATCCATTCCAGCCAGTAATCCGGATCCGCGCCGATCAAACGTTCGGGCAACCCGTTCGGTTGGGCGAGGAACCCCCAGTGAAAGGTGCCGAGCGAAAAATTCTTGTCGGCCTGCTCCCAATAGGTGGCGGTCGGCACGATATCGAGTGGCACCAGGCGGTGGATGCGGTCCGGGTAGTCCAGCGCCAGGCGATAGGCGACGCGGGCGCCGCGGTCATGGCCGATCACCGAGAATTTCTCGAAGCCCAGCATCTTCATGATCTCGACCACTTCGGCCGCCATCTGCCGCTTCGAATAATTGCTGGAATCCGGCAAAGGGGCGGGGGCGGCGCTGTCGCCATAGCCTTTGAGGTCGAGGCAAATCACTGACATCGAGCGCGCCAGCTGCGGGGCAAGATGGCGCCAGATGATGTGGGTCTGCGGATAGCCGTGCAGCAGCACCACGGGGCTGCCTTCGCCGCCCTTGATGACCTTGAAACTGAGGTCGTTGAGCTGAACCTGCCAGCGGCTGAAGCCGTCGAACATGCTGCCATTCCCCAAGTTTTGCGCGTGGAATTGACCTTAAGCGGGCTGATTTCGGCCCACTTTCTTCTGCCACGGAAGGGATTAGACTGTGCCCCGCGATTCCCGGTCAACCCCTCCCAGGATTGCTGTCACAGATCGGCTTTCCAGGGTCATTTCAAGGTTTTATCCGCTTTATCATGACGATGCTCATCGACGCTCCCGGCACTGAACCCAGCCCCTTGCGCCAGCGCCTGCGCAGCCATTACCGGGCCGATGAAAGTGCCATTGTCGAAATGCTCCTCGGCCAGGCGGATCTGCCGGCCGACATGCAGGACCGCATCGCCGCCCGCGCCCGCAAACTGGTCGAGGAAGTGCGGCGCAACCGCGTTGGCCAAGGCGGCATCGACGCTTTCATGCATGCCTATGAACTCTCCTCGAAGGAAGGCGTCGTGCTGATGTGCCTCGCCGAGGCCTTGCTGCGCATTCCGGATAGCGAGACGGCCAACCAGCTCATCCGCGACAAGCTGAAGGAAGCCGATTTCGGCCAGCATCTGGGTGAATCGGACTCCATGTTCGTCAATGCCTCGACCTGGGCCTTGATGCTGACCGGCCGCATCATGCAGCTCGACCAGAAGAGCAGCGATTTGAAGGGCGTGCTGAAGCGCCTTGTTTCCCGCAGTGGCGAGCCGGTCATCCGCCAGGCCGTGACGCAGGCGATGAAAATCCTCGGCCGTCAATTCGTCATGGGCCGCAATATCGAGGAAGCGGCCGGCCGCGCCGAGGCGGCCGAGAAGCGCGGCTATCGCTACTCCTATGACATGCTGGGTGAAGCCGCCCGCACGATGAAAGATGCCGAGCGCTATTTCGCCTCCTATCAAGACGCGATCGCCGCCATCGGCAAGGCCTCGAAGGGGAAGGGCGTCATTGCTGGTCCCGGCATCTCGATCAAGCTGTCGGCGCTGCACCCGCGCTACGAGTTCGCCCAGGAAGACCGCGTGATGAAGGAGCTTGTGCCGCAGGTGATTGCGCTGGCGCAGGCCTCGAAGAAAGCCGGCATCGGCTGCACCATCGATGCCGAGGAAGCCGAACGCCTTGATATCTCGCTCGATATCATCGATGCGGTCGCTGCCGATCCATCGCTGAAGGATTGGGACGGGCTGGGCCTCGCCATCCAGGCCTATCAGAAGCGCTGCCTGCCGCTCATCGACTGGCTGGCCGATTGCGCGCGCCGCAATCGCCGCCGCCTGATGGTGCGCCTGGTGAAGGGCGCCTATTGGGACAGCGAGGTGAAATGGAGCCAGGAGCGGGGCCTCCCCGATTACCCGGTCTTCACGCGCAAGGTCTCGACCGACGTTTCCTATCTCGCCTGCGCGCGGCGGATGCTCTCCGATGGGCAGGCCTTCTACCCGATGTTCGCGACCCACAATGCACATACGCTGGCGGCCATCATCGAGATGGCGGGCGGCGAGGCGGCGGCGCGCGAGAAGTTGGAATTCCAGCGCCTCCATGGCATGGGCGAGCCGCTCTATGACCAGGTGACGCCGGTGGAAGCGATGGGCATCCCGTGCCGCGTCTACGCCCCGGTCGGCAGCCATGAGGATCTGCTGGCCTATCTGGTGCGACGGCTGTTGGAGAACGGTGCCAATACGTCTTTCGTCAATCGCATCGTCGATGAAAAGGCACCGCTCGATGCCATCGTCGCCGATCCGATCGCCCAGGTGCGCAAGCTGAAATCGAAGCGCCATCCCGGCATCCCGCAACCGGCCGATCTCTATGGTGCTGAGCGGAAGAACTCGGCCGGTGTCGATCTGACCGACGCCGAATTGATGCAGAAGCTGGCGCAGGAGATCACGGCGGCGGCCTCAGTAGCAGCGACGTCCGGGCCGATCATCGGTGGTGTCGAGAAGGTGGGGAAAGCGGAGGATATCCGCAATCCTGCCAAGACATCCGAGGTCGTTGGCAAGGTCGTCCAGGCGAGCCAAGCCGATGTCGATGACGCCATCTCGCGCGCCAGCCGCGCCTTTGCCGATTGGTCGGCGACACCCGCTGCCACCCGCGCCGCCTGCCTCGACAAGGCGGCCGATCTCATGGAATCGCGCCGGGCCGAATTGCTGGCGCTCTGCATCCGCGAAGCCGGCAAGACCATCGGCGATGCCATCGCCGAACTGCGCGAGGCAGTCGATTTCTGCCGCTATTACGCTGCCCGCGCCCGCGCCGATTTCGGCGCCCCTCTGATGCTCCCGGGGCCCACCGGCGAGCGTAATCAGTTGATGCTGCAGGGACGTGGCGTCTTTGCCTGCATCTCGCCCTGGAACTTCCCACTGGCGATCTTCATGGGGCAGGTGAGTGCGGCGCTCGTTGCCGGCAATTGCGTCATCGCCAAGCCCGCCGAGCAGACGCCGCTCATCGCGGCGGCGGCGGTGAAGATCCTGCATCAGGCGGGCGTCCCTGGCGACGTGCTGCATCTCCTCCCCGGTGATGGCCCCAATGTCGGGGCGCCCTTGACGCGCGATCCGCGCATTGCCGGCGTTGCTTTCACGGGGTCGACCGACACGGCGCGCCTCATCAACCGCACGCTGGCGGCCAAGGACGGCCCGATCGTCCCGCTCATCGCCGAAACCGGCGGGCAGAATGCGATGATCGTCGATTCATCGGCGCTGCCTGAGCAAGTCGTGCGCGATGTCCTCATCTCATCCTTCCAGAGTGCCGGCCAGCGTTGCTCGGCCTTGCGCGTCCTGTTCGTGCAGCAGGACATTGGGCATAAGCTTGAAGAAATGCTGTCCGGTGCGATGGCAGAACTCCGCGTCGGTGATCCGTCGCGCCTCAAGACCGATATCGGCCCGGTGATCGATGCCGAGGCGAAGTCGGTGCTCGAAGCCCATGTCCAGCGCATGGATCGCGAAGGCAAGCTCATCTATCGCACCAAGCTCAACGGTGCCGCTGGTGAGGGGCATTTCTTCGCCCCCGCCGCCTATCGCATCGACGGCCTCAACCGCCTGCAGCGCGAAGTGTTCGGCCCGGTCCTGCATGTCATCCATTACGCGGCTGACAAGCTCGACGACGTTCTGAATTCGATCAATGCCACCGGCTATGGCCTGACGCTGGGCATCCACAGCCGCATCGACGGCAAGGTGAAGTACATCGCCGAGCGCCTGCGTGTCGGCAACGCTTACGTCAACCGCAACATGATCGGTGCCGTGGTCGGCGTGCAGCCCTTCGGTGGCGAAGGCCTCTCCGGCACAGGTCCCAAGGCCGGCGGCCCGCATTACCTGCACCGCTTCGCCACGGAACGGACTCTCACCATCGACACCACGGCCGCCGGCGGCAATGCCAGCCTGCTCAGCCTGGACGAAGAGGGCTGAGCAAAAGGCACCTTCTCATGTCATGCCCGCGAAAGCGGGCATCCATGGAGCGGACGGCTGGATAGATGGACCCCCGCTTTCGCGGGGGTGACAACGATCGGACTTTAAAACACCACCTGCGTGATGCTGGCCAATTCCGCCATCGGGATGTGGCAGGCGATGCGGTGGCCGCTCTCTGAGACCTGCTCGGGCGGTGGTGTGTCGTCGCAGATGCTCCCCACCTTGCGCGGGCAACGCGTGGCAAAGGGGCAACCCTTGGGCCGGTTCTGCGGGCTCGGCACATTGCCCTCAAGGATGATGCGCCGCTGCTTCACATCCGGGTCCGCAATCGGCACCGCCGACATCAGCGCTTCCGTATAGGGGTGATAAGGCGGGGCGAAGACATCGGCCACAGAGCCGTATTCCATCACCTTGCCCAGATACATCACCGCCACATGATCGGCGAGATAGCGCACGACCGACAGATCGTGGCTGATGAAGAGCAGTGTAGAGCCGCGCTTCTTCTGGATGTCGACCAGCAGATTGATGATGGCGGCCTGCACCGAGACGTCGAGCGCCGAGACCGGTTCGTCGGCCAGGATCAATTCCGGCTCGCCCGCGAGTGCCCGGGCGATGGCGACACGCTGCTTCTGGCCGCCTGAAAGCTGGCGCGATTTGCGGTTGGCGAATTCCAGCGGCAGATTGACCGTGGTCAGCAATTCGTTGACCTGGGCGCGGGCTGCCTTGCCGCTGATCTGCTTGAGCTTGGAAATCGCCCGTTCCATCACATAGCCGATGGTGTGGCTGGGATTGAGCGTGCTCTCGGGGTTCTGGAACACCATCTGAATGGAGCGCTTGGTGTCGCCATCGCGGTTTTCGACCGCCGTGTTGCCGATATCCTTGCCGGCCAGCACCACCTTGCCGCCGCTCGCCAATTCGATGCCGGTTAGCACCTTGGCCAACGTCGATTTGCCGCAGCCGGATTCGCCGACGATGGCGAGGGTCTCGGACCGCTCCGCCGCCACAGTGATGCCGTCGACGGCATGCACGTCATAGCCGGTGCCGCCGAACATGCCGATCGACTGGTGATAGGTCTTCTTGAGGCCGTCGAGCGTCAGGACGTGGCCGTTCTTCTCAGCCGCATTGCCGTTGGCAGGCGTCGCGCCGGTCCCCGGCCGCTCGTGCTTGGGCAATTCGTCCATGCGCACGCATTTCACGCGGTGCTCGCCGCTGGTGCCATAGGTACCGGTGGGAATCGGCGCAACGCTGCAGCGTTCCGGAATGGCTGCCGGGCAGCGCGGCGCGAAGATGCAGCCCTTGGGCCGGTTGAGGATCGGCGGCACCTGGCCGGGAATGGCGGAAAGTGGCCGCGTGCGCTTGTCGGCGTTGAGCGTGGGGATGCAGTTCAGCAAGCCCCGCGTATAGGGGTGTCGCGGATCGCGGAACACCTCGCCGATCGGGCCTTCCTCGACCAGCTCGCCGGCATACATGACGCCGATGCGGTCGCAGATCCGCACCACGGTACCCAGGTTGTGGCTGATGAAGACGATGGCGCTGTTATGTTTCTTCCGGAGCTGCGCCACGAGATCCAGCACGGCGGCTTCGACCGTCACGTCGAGGCCGGTCGTCGGCTCATCCATGACCAGCAGCGAGGGTTCAGCCATCAAGGCCATGGCGATGACCACGCGCTGCTGCTGCCCGCCGGACAATTGGTGGGGATAGCGCGTCATGATGTGCTCGGGGTCGGGTAGGTTGACCTCCTTCAACATCTGTACGGCGCGCTTATAAGCCTCGGCCTCGTTGACGTTGGAATGGATGAGCGGCACTTCCATCAGCTGCTTGCCGATGGTGATCACCGGATTGAGGCTGCTCATCGGGTCCTGATAGACCATCGCCATGCGGCCACCGCGGATGCTGCGCAGCTCGGCATCCGACATCTTGGTCATGTCGCGGCCTTCGAACAGGATCTCGCCACCGGTGATGCGGCCGGCACCACCCAGATATTTCATGATGGCGAAGGCCACCGTCGACTTACCGCAGCCGGATTCGCCGACGAGGCCGAGCGCCTCACCTTCGTAAAGCGTCAGGCTGATATTGGGCACGACCTTCAATTCGCCGGCTCGGACGAAATACGAGATCGAGACGTTGCGCAATTCCAGGATCGGCTTCTTGGCCTGACCTTCTTGCGGGCGGTCCAATGTGGCGGCGGCGCTGCTGCTCATCTGGCGATCCCTTATTTATCAATCGCGAATGCTGATCTCGCGCATGCCATCAGCCAGCAGGCTGAAGCCCACGACAAGCGACGTGATGGCGCCGGCAGGAAACAGCGACATGTGCGGATAGATCGACATCATCGCATAGGTGTCCTTGACCATGCCGCCCCAGTCCGGATCGGGCGGCGGCAGGCCGAGGCCGAGGAAGCCGAGAACGCCGATGGCGATCGTGGTATAGCCCATGCGCAGGCAGGCATCGACAATGAGCGGCCCGCGCGCATTGGGCAGAATCTCGACCAGCATGATGTAGAGGGCGGATTCGCCGCGCATCTTGGCGGCCGCCACATATTCACGCTCGCGCAGTTCCAGCGTCATGCCGCGCACGATGCGGGTGATCTGCGGTGCCGAGATGAAGATGACCGCCAGCACGATGTTGATGCCGCTGGGGCCGAGCTTCATGATGACGATGATGTAGAGCACGATCGCCGGGAAGGAGAGGACGATATCTGAGATGCGGTTGACCAGCTGATCGACCCAGCCGCGGTAATAGCCGGCGATGAGCCCCATGAGGCAACCGACGATATAGGCTGCCAGCACCGCGACGGGCGCCACGGCCAGCACCGTGCGCGACCCCCAGATGATGCGCGACAGGATATCCCGCCCCTGATTGTCCGTGCCCAGCCAGTTCACGGCACTGGGCGTCGGGTCGATGAGGGCGTCCATGTTGCTGGTATTGGGGTCGAACGGGGAGAGCAGCGGGGCGAAGATCGCCACCACGATCCAGAAGACCACCAGGAACACGCCGATCATGCCGATCGGCGATTCCTTCAGAAGGCGCACCCGGTTCCAGGTCAGCGCGATGATACCGTCGTTAGCCATGCCTGCCCATACCTTTCAGAGAATGGCCGTTACGAGAAGCGGATGCGTGGGTTGAGCATCATGTAACCGAGATCGCCGGCGATCTGGGTAAAGACCGAGATCATGACGGCAAAGAGCGCACCGGCCTCGACCACGGCGACGTCCTGTGCCAGGGCCGCCTCCAGCAGCATGCGGCCGAAGCCCGGATAGGCGAACACCGCCTCGACCACGACGACGCCGGTGACAAGGTAGTTGAGCTGCAGCAGGATGACCGTGAAGGGCGCGATCATGGCGTTGCGCAAGGCATGCTTCATGATCACGGTGCGGAAGCGCATGCCCTTGAGGATCGCGGTGCGGATATAGGGCCGCGTCATCACCTCGACCATCGACGCGCGCACCATGCGCACGACATAGCCAAGGTCATAGAGCACCATCACCGCAACCGGCAGGACCAATTGCTGCCAGATCGACCAGCCCGCTCCGGTATCAAGTGGCGATGTACCGGGCAGCCAGCCCAGCCAGATGACGAAGATACTGGCAAGGAAAACGCCGGAGGCAAATTCGGGTACGGATGTGGTGACGATACTCGCCACCGAGATACTTCGGTCCAGGAACGAGCCTTCTCGCATGCCGGCGCTGATGCCAAGGATGATCGAGAGCGGCACGATGATGGCGAAGGCGACACCGGCCAGCAGCAACGTGTTCTTCAGCCGGTCGCCGATGATGTTGTTGACGTCCGTCTTGTAGAGCGTGGAATAGCCGAGATTGCCGGTCAGCGTCTTGCCGAGCCACTCGCCATAACGCACCACCACGGGACGATTAAGCCCCATTTCCTCGGTCAGACGGTCAACCTGATCCTGGGTTGCGAATGGACCCAGCACCTTGCGCGCCACTTGGCCTGGGGTGAATTCGAACGCTGCGAAGACCAGCGCCGAAACCACAAGCATCGTGAAGGCAAGCAAAGCTATTCGCTTGGACAGAAATGCCAGCATTGTCCCCCTCAGCCATCCCTGGAGCCCTTTCCGGTCATTTGCCGGACCCCGGTACAAGCCGGGTGTCAGTGGCTCAACTGACTAACTAGAGCATAAAAGCACGCCCTTGCCAGCCATCATTATCGAATATCACCATAACCGATGGATGTATTGGGAATGCTCGGAAAGCGGCCAAATTTTTCAATTTGCGCCACAATCTCGTTCATAAAGGTACTGTGCGACCGCTAAATCCTCATGCCCGCCGCCGCCCGATTTGAACCAGGTGATCTCCTGGTCGTCCTGCCGGCCGGGCCGTTCCCCGCGATTGAGCTGGAACATGTCGATGAGGGCGTCTTCACTGGTCAGGCCTGCCGCCAGCGGCGCGCAGATGTCGCCCGCGACGCCCACGGTGGTCAGGCGCGCGTCTATGTAATGCCGCGGAGCCCTTCGAAAGGCTGCATCATCCGCCTCACGCATCTCGGGAAGATAGCCGCCGACGAGATCGAGATGGCAGCCAGGCTTCAGCCAGGTGCCCTCTATAAGGGGAGCTGTGGCGCGGGTGGCGGTGGAGATGATATCGGCCTGGGCCGCGGCGACGGCAAGCTCGGTGACGACCTCGACCGGCAGACCAGCCGCCCGCAAGGGGGCCAGATCGAGGGTTTCGGGGCGGCGGTTCCACCACAGCACGCGCTTGATCGGCCGCATGGCGCAGTGCGCCGCGATGAGATGAGGTGCCAAGGCACCGCCCCCGCAGACCAGCAGGGTGTGCGAATCCTTGCGGCTCAACAGATCGGATGCCATGGCGGAATTGGCGGCGGTCTTGACCAGCGTCAATGCTGCACCGTCCAGCGTCGCGATCGCAGCGCCTTTGCGGCCCTCGAACAAGGCATAAATACCTTGGACAGCCGGATGGCCCTGTTGCGGGTTGTCGGGAAACACGCTCACCAACTTGATGCCGAAATACCGATCGAAGCTCCAGGCCGGCAGCAGCAACCAATCGTTCTGGCCCTGCGGCCGCGTCGGCTGGCTAAGCAGCATCCGGTCGATGAGATCGACGCCGCGCTTGTTCATGTCTTTGAGCGCGGAAACGAGCCCCGGATAATCCGAGAGGCCGTGGATACGTTCAGCGTCGAGATGCAGCATGGAGAGCCCCGGAATGCTGGCGGTCGATCGGGCAGATCACGCAGCGTCCTTCATGCCGAGCAGCCATTGAATGCCGGCCAAATGCTGCTGATCATGGCTGCACAGGAAATGGACGAGGCCACGGACGGTGACCGGCCCATATCCCTCGAAAGTCCCGCGCCGCGCAAGGTCCGGTGGCGTCAGCCGGTCCAGGATGACCATGGTGCGCTCGCGCGCGGCCTCGAAGGCGTCGAGTGCCGTCGCCAAATCAGTCCGGTCATACTGCCGTGCCTCGACCAATGCATAGCCATCGATCGATTCCAGGACCGGGTTGTTCTCGTTGAGCAGGCGCTGGAAGCGCTGTGTGTAGCCGTCCGCCTCGATGTCGCGCATGTGGCAGATCTGCTGGCGGATGGTGAGGCTTTCGCTGGGGATGCCCTCCCACGAGGCTGGCTGCCAATCGAGCGCTGGCGCTGGAATGCCGGACAGCAAATCGCGCAAGGCGCTGGGAAAGCTGCGCAGGGTGTTGAGATTGTGCGGCAGCAGATCCATGGCGCCCTAGCCGATAAAGGGCGACTGCGCCGGCAGTTCGCCGCCTGCTTCTTTGACGGCCTTGGCGTAGGCGCGGGGATTTTTATATGGCCCCGTCTTCACGATGTCGCGTTCGGTCGCCGGGCGCACCTCATGGGTGCGCGGCATGATCTTGATGAAACCGCCATCGCGGGCGATGAGAACGATCGGTTGATTGTTGCGGGTGGCAACGCGGCGGTGGTTGGCGGAATGGTCCTTCATCGCCTGCAATTCGCCGGTGTCGCGCTCGAACACGTATTCATAGGCGGCGATGAATTCCTTGATGAAGTCCCGCTCCACCACCTGCATGTTCGACATCAGCCAGCAGCGGTCGGCGAAGATCCAATAGGTGCCGAGGCCCAGCAGTTCACCCTTGCGGTCGAAATAGGGATAAAAGGGGAAGGCACGGCAGGCCAATGTCCGGTTGTCCCGCTCGCAAAAGCGCGCGCCCTTGCATTCGACGGCGACGCAATCCTTGTGCAGGCCAGAGACGATGTTGCGCGCCGTGGCGTCATGCGGCTTGAAACGAGTCCACAGGTCGGTGCGGCTTTTGAGCAGCGCGAATTCCGGCTTGTCGACCACCGGGATGGCGTGGGTAGTGTCGCAGCAGACCGGCTGTCCGTTGTTGAGGGGCGCACAGAAGCGGCCGCAGTCGAAGCGCGATACATTCGCCTGAAAGCGATCATAAATCGCCTTGAAATCCGTCGGTCGCATATTCTGGGTCATGCCGTCATTGCCTCAAATGCGAATCGCGCCGTGTGCGCTTTGGCTGATTTATGCTTTGCCGCCGACTCGAAATCCAGTTAAGAATGAGCCAGTTAGCAAGGTTTCGAGCGGCCGCCTATCGGATTGGCCGCAAGCGAGGAAAGCGCATCCATTATGACGCGTTTCTGGGTGATCGGTGGCGATTATGCCGACACGAATTTCGACCGTATCCAGGGTGGTGGCAAGGAAGAGCGCATCGGCCCTTTCACCACCTATGAGGAAGCCAAGGCCGCGTGGCAGAAGCGGGCCTGGGAAACCGTCGACCACGCCAATGCCCGCTACCGGATCGAGGAAGAGGGCGGCGAGATCTGCTACTGGGTCGTGGGCGGCCCCTATTGCGATACCACGTTTACTGAGCCAGCACCCGGTGGCGGCGAGCAGTGGTTCGGTCCCTTCGATACCTTCGACGATGCCAAGACGGCTTGGTCGCGTCATGCCTGGTCGACGGTCGACGATGCCATGTGCCGCTACCGCATCGAGAAGCTGGTGAAGGGCCAACATCCCGGCGGCCAACAGTCCAAAGCCGGCAAGAGCTGACAAGCATCAGATCATGGCCAATCCGGGTGAATTCTGGGTCGAAGCGATCGGCATCGTTGCCGCCTGCCTCACGACATTGAGCTTCCTGCCGCAGGCGCTGCGCATTTGGCGCTTGGGCTCGGCGCGGGACGTTTCTCTCACCATGTATCTGATGATGTTCGCCGGCCAGATCATGTGGCTGACCTATGGCGTGGTGATCGGTTCGGCCTCGCTCATCTTCTCGAACGTCAGCGCGTTGGTGCTGGTCGGTTCCGTGCTGCTCCTGAAGCTGCGCGACACGGCCGTCGGCGTCAGATAGGCGCGCGGGCGGCCAGACGCTGGATCACGGCCGGCCGCGGCTGGCTCGCTTCCCCGTTGAAATAGCCCAGTACCGTCAGTCCGCTCGTTTCCGCAAAGGCCAGCAATTCGCCGGGCCGCAGCAGGAAGGCCGGGTTGCTCGGACTGCCGAAGCGTTCATTGCCCAGGGCGAAGGTTTCATAGATCAGCAAACCGCCCGGCTCCAGCGCAGCGGCAAGCTGCGGCAGCAGCGGCCGATGCAGATAGTTTGTCACCACGATTCCGGCAAATGTCTGTCCCGCGAAGGGCCAGGGTGTCCCGTCCTCCAGATCCGCCGACCGAATTTCGACACCCCGTGGCAGGTTCCGCGCCTGCAACGCCGTGACATCGCGGTCGACGGCGACGACCGGATGCCCGCGGGCACTCAGGTAATGGGTATGTCTTCCGCCACCGGCCGCAAGATCGAGGATGGTGCCGCCGAGGACCAGGGCGGGCGCCCATTGGGCGACCCAAGGCGCGGGTGGGGAATTCAGGGTTGTGTCTGTCACATCACACGCATTTGTCAAAGACATGCCATGAAAGGTCCGGGGTGCTGGCATTTTTGCGCCTCGTCCCTATATTCTTAACCTATCTCAGCGATCCTGGAAGGGTCGTAACTGGCGCGGGATTTGCGAGCTTTTCAGATCATGATCGTCTTTCAACTCAATTGTGGCACGGGCCACACCTTCGATATCTGGTTCCGGGATGGCACGACAGCCGACCGGCAGCTGGCGCGCAAGCTGGTCGAATGCCCGGAATGCGGTGACCGCAAAGTCACGAAGGCCCTGATGGCGCCCCGTATTTCCGCCAAGGGCGACAAGAAAATCCCGGCGCAGAACATGGCGGTTCTCGCTAAGACCATGCGCGACCAGCTCACCGAGGTGCGTCGCCAGGTCGAGGCCAATTGCGACTATGTCGGCGACAAATTTGCCGAGGAAGCGCGCAAGATCCATTACGGCGAATCCGATGCCCGAGGGATATTTGGTGAAGCCAGCGAAGAGCAGCACAAGGAATTGTCGGAAGAGGGCATCGAGGTCGCCCGTATTCCGTGGCTGCCCAGGGATGACGCCTAAGATCGGCGCCCCTCAATCCGCCGCACTAATCCAATCGACGATATGATCTTCCGGCTCGCCGGCATTGGTTTCCGAAATCGCCTTGCGGCGCACGGATATCCCGGCTTGGTGGACCGTGCGCGGGTCGCCTGAAACCAGCGGATGCCACCAGGCGAGATCCTCGCCGCGCTGCACCAGCTTGTAGGCGCAGGTTTCCGGCAGCCAATCGATGCGCCCGATATTGCGCGGACCCAGCTGAACGCAGTCCGGCACGATGCTCTTGCGGTTCTTATAGTCCTTGCACTGGCAGCTCCTGAGGTCGAGCTGCTTGCAGGCGATGTTGGTGAAGAGCACCTGGTTGGTGTCGGCGTCGCGGAGCTTCACGAGGCAGCATTTGCCGCAGCCGTCGCACAGACTCTCCCATTGTGCCGGCGTCATCTTGGAGAATGGCGTCGTCTTCCAGAAAGGCTCCTTTGTCGGAGCCTTTTTCACGCCACCTTGTTCCCTCGGATGAAGGCGCCGACCGCCGGGCTGATGCGTTCGCGCCAGGACCGGCCGCTGAAGAGGCCGTAATGCCCGACCTTGGGCTCGGTCACCTCGAGGCGCAGCTTGTCCGGAATGCTGGAGCAGAGGATCTGTGCCGCATGGCATTGGCCGACACCCGTGATGTCGTCGCGGCCACCTTCGACCGTCATCAGGCCGACATTGCGGATGGCCTTCGGGTTTACCAGCTGCCCGCGATGCTTGAGGCGGCCCTTCATCAGCGCATGTTCCTGGAACACGATGCTGACGGTATCGAGGTAGAACTGCGCGTCGAGATCCATGACGGCAAGATATTCCTCATAGAAGCGCCGATGCGCACGGGCGAACTGGTCGTCACCCTTGGCATGGGCCCAGAGGAAATCGATATGTGCCTTCAAATGCCGGTCTGGGTTCAGCGACATGAACCCGGTAAGCTGCAACAGGCCCGGATAGACGCGGCGGCCATTGCCGGGATGCATCGGCGGCACGTTATGGATCGCGGCCGTCTCGAAACTCGACAGCGGATGCGATTGGGCAAGACGCGTCACCTCCGTGGTGCCGACACGGGTATCGACCGGACCGCCCATGATGATGAGGTTCTTCGGCGTCAGCGGATCCTTGGCTTCGGCCATCATCGAGACGGCGACAATCGAGGCCGGCGCCGGCTGGCAGATCGCCAGCACATTCACATCCGGGCCGATATGCCGGATGCAGCGCTGCAGCACATCCACATAGTCTTCGAATCCGAACCGCCCGTCGCTCAATGGTACTTCGCGCGCATCCTGCCAGTCGGTGACATAGACGTCGTGGCTGGTGAGCAGGCTTTCGATCGTGTCGCGCACCAATGTGGCGAAATGGCCGGAAAGAGGCGCCACCAGCAGGATCTTGGGATCCTTGCGCGGCTTGGCAAGAACGCGTTCGAACTGCACCAGGCGGCAGAAGGGCTCGCCGTGAATGAGCTTCTCGCGTACCGGCACCGCTTCGCCATCGACCGTCACCGTGGTGATGCCGAATTCCGGCCGCCCATGGCGCCGGGTCGCGCGCCCGATGATCTCGCAGGCCGCGGCACCCGCGCGCAGCAGCGTGGTCTCGGAAAGCGGGTTGTGGGGATGTGCCAGCAGATCGCGCCAAGTATCGGCGGCAAGCCGGAACGGTGTCAGGGCCAGATATTGGGCCTCGATGGCATGATAAAGCATGTTAAGTCTTTACGCTGCGGTGCGGCATTAGGCAACCCTAACCCGGGATGATGTCTTAATTCTTAAGAAGCACGCCAGCTTCAACCGGCCAAGTTAACCATAATTTCGCGTCCTTGGCGTAAATATCCGGACTCGTCGCCGACCGTCGGTTTTGCAGTGAAACCGAAATCGGAGCGGCACCTTCCCGCCAATCTGCCAGCAACAGGCTGCGGTCGCCCAGATAAGAACCGGCCAGGGCCCGCCCTGAAACGACATTATCGGACCCCTGTGGCGGCGTCGCCACAGCATCGATCTTTTCGGGGCGGACCGCGACAATCGCCGCCTGGCCGGGGGCCAAGCCATTTGTTGCCGGTACGCGCACATGCTGGCCGGGGGCGATCTCGATCGCGGCGACGCCGCCGCTGATGCTGGCGATGCGGCCTTCGAAGAAGTTCATGTTGCCGATGAAGCCCGCGACCTCGCGGCAGTTCGGATGCTCGTAAAGGGATGCGGCTGTGTCGATCTGCAGAACCTTGCCGCGCGCCATGACGGCGATGCGGTCGGAGAGCGACAGCGCTTCTTCCTGGTCATGCGTCACGAAAATGAAAGTGATGCCGAGAGATTTCTGCAACTGCCGCAATTCGATCTGCATCTCCTCGCGCAGCTTCTTGTCGAGCGCACCCAAGGGTTCGTCGAGCAGCAGCACCTTTGGCTCGCAGACGATCGCGCGTGCCAGGGCCACGCGCTGCCGTTGACCGCCCGACAGCTGGTTGGCGCGGCGATTGCCGAGGCCGGTGAGGCGCACCATCCCCAGCGCCTGGCCCACTTTCTTGGCGATGCTGGCCTTGTCGAGCCCGCGATTGACCAGGCCATAGGCGATGTTCTCGGCGATATCGAGATGCGGAAAGATCGCATAGGACTGGAACACCATGTTGGTCGGGCGCTGGTTGGGCGGCCGGATGCCCATGGCCTCTCCGTCGATGAGGATGTCGCCCTCGGTCTGCCGCTCGAAACCGCCAATCATGCGCAGCAACGTTGTCTTGCCGCAGCCCGATGGCCCCAGCAGCGAGAAGAACTCGCCCGGCGCGATGTCGAAGGTCGCCGCGTCGACCGCCGCAAAGGTGCCGAACCTCTTGCTGACCGATTTCAGGGAAATCATGGGCGCTGCCATAGGAACCTCAGATCACGGATGAGTCGCTGCCGGAAACACCGCGGCGGCGCAGCCATTCGGCAAACACCACAAGCACGATCGAAACCATCAGAATGAGTGAGCCCAGCGCCAGTACGTCGGGAATTTTCGACGGGAAGCGCAGGCTGCTGAAAATGAAAATGGGCAAGGTCGATTCACTGCCGGCGAGGAAGAAGGCCAGCAGGTATTCATCAAAAGACGTAATGAAGCAAAGCAGCAGGCTGGAGACGATGCCCGGCATCACCAGCGGCAAGGTCACGCGCCGGAAGCTTCGCCACGCCGAATCGCCAAGGTCGCGTGACGCCTCCTCAAGGCTGCGGTCGAAACCTTCCATGCGGGCGATGAGCACCAGCATCGAGAGCGGCACCGTGATCAGCACATGCGACAGACCCACCGTCCACAGCGACAGATCGAGATCGAGCGCCCGACGCAAAATGACCAGCGTCGAAACACCGATGACCATGTATGGGATGACGAGCGGCAGCATGATCAGTGCATAGATCGAACGCCGGAATGGGATGTGGTAGCGCGTCATGGCACGGGCCGCCAGCAGGCCGAAAAAGGTACTGACGACCGAGACGCCGACACCGACCTTGACGCTGGCCCAAAGGGCTGCCTGCAGCGAGGAATTGGCCATCAGGTTCTGATACCATTTCAAGGTGAAGCCCTTGAACGGCAAGGTCACATAGATGTTGTCGTTGAACGAGAACAGCGGCAGCAGCAGCACCGGCACATAGAGAAAGGCCAGGTACAGCACCGCGAAGAGCGACAGCAGGTTGAAATGCTTGCGGATCATTTCCATGGGCTAGATGTTCGTTGCTTTGAGGCGCTTGCGCCCGATAAGCCCTAAGAACGCGCAGACCGCCAAGGTGATCGCCAGCATCATCAGGCAAGAAAGTGCCGCGCCTAGTGGGGCGTTGTTGGCCTTGCCGAACTGGGTGACGATCGAATTGCCGATCATGATGCCGGACGTGCCACCGACCAGCGTCGGCGTGATGTAATCACCGACCGTCGGAATAAAGACGAGCAAAGTGGCCGAAATCGTCCCCGGCAGCGACAGCGGGAAGGTGATGCGCCAGAAGCGTTTCCACTTCGAATCGCCCAGATCCTGAGCCGCTTCGAGATAAGAGCGGTCGATCTTTTCGAGGCTCACATAGATCGGCAGCACAGCATAAGCGGCCCAGGCATGCGCCAGTGTGATGGTGACGGCGGTGGGGTTATAGAGCAGGAACTCCAGCGGCTTCTCGATGAGGCCCACGGATTTGAGGCCTGAATTGATGACGCCGTTGAAGCCAAGAATGACCTTCCAGGCAAAGATGCGCAGCAGATAGCTGGTCCAGAACGGCACGGTCAGCAGGATGATCCAGATCAGTTTGGATTTCTCGATGCGGAAGGCCATGAAATAGGCCATCGGATAAGCGAGCAGCACCACGGCGGTGGTCGCGATCAGCGACATCCACAGCGATTTGACAATGAGGATGCGATAGAGCGCACCTTCCGGCGTGAAGAGGATTCTGTAGTTGTCGAGATTCCAGTTCGCGTTGATGTCGAAACCGGTCTGTGTCCAGAAGCTGACGATGACGATGCCCGCCAGCGGCACCACCATCAGGCCGACGACGATGAGCAGGGTGGGCAGGATCAGCCACAAACCATCCAGCCATTCCGGCCGGATTGATTTGTGTTCCGAGGTGAGTGACGAGCTTTGCACGGTCATGATCAGGGAGCCGGTCAGGCGAGGGGACCGGCGGCCATGGCCACCAATCCCCTCGGCCACGACACCATCGCTACATCAAGCGCCGGCCTTCACTTCTTCAAAGATCTTCTGAACTCGTTCGACTTCCATCGTCGGCTGCTGGAAGATGCCCTTGGCGAAGAATTCCGAGGGGTCCTTCGGCAGGCCGCGCTCAGCCAGAATCTTGTCATCGACCAGTTCGAAGGTCTTGGCGTTGGAATGGCCGTAACCTTGCGCCTCAATCAGCCATTTGCCGGCTTCCGGCGCGATCATGGCATCGATCAGGTCATAGGCTTTGTCGATGTGCGGCGCATCCTTGGTCAGCACCAGGCCGCAGCAATAGCTCATGATGCCTTCCTTGGGGTTGGCGAACTTGATGTTGACGCCTTGGCCCGACAGCGTGACGACCGAGCTGTTCCAGCCCGTCGCGGCAACGAGTTCGCCGGAGGCAAGGGCCTGTTCGACGGCCGAATTGCTGTCCCAATAAAAGCGCATCAGCGGCTTCTGCTTGACCAGCAATTCCTTGGCCTTGGCCAATTCATCGTCGGTCAGATTGAACGGGTCCTTGGCCCCGACCACGATACCGGCAATGGCCACGGCTTCGGTGGCGTCGGCCGACATGGAGAGCTGGCCCGTATATCGCTCGTCCCACAGCATGGTCCAGGATTCTTCCTTCACATCGAAGAGATCCGGTCGATAGAGGATCGAGGTATTGCCCCAGTCGACAGGAATGAAGAACTGCTCGCCCTTGTCACCCTGCGCGTAGGGCAGCTTGGTTAGGCCGGGGAAGAGGTTGGCGAAATTGCTGAGGCGGCTGGTGTCAATCGGCTGCAGCACGTCGGCATCCCGCCAGCGTTTGAGGTCGAGGTTGCAAGGATGCACGATGTCGACCTTGAAGCCGCTCCTGACCTTCGTCAGCGCTTCCTCGACATCGCCGAAAACCGGGCCTTCCGGCTCGGCATTGTGCTTGGCGGTATAGCCAGGGTGGAAGCCTGGGTCGTTATAGCCTTCCCAGGTAAAATAGATGACTTCGCCATCGGCCGCGTTGGCGCGGCCGACCGGCAGCATGGTCATGGTCAGGCCCGCGGCGGTCAGCATCTGCAAAATGTCGCGACGCGACATGCGGCCGGATTTCATCGCTTTCAGAAAATCTTGGGTCTCCATCACGCAATCCCTCCTGTCCCGGTTCATTTTTGGTGCCGGTCTTTTGCCGGCATCTTATTATTCCTGTGTACAGCTGATCTTGCCACCCGCTTTCCCGCGCCGCAACCGTGCTTCTTTGCCTGTACGACCGGTCAGATTTCGCGCAAAGGAGGTGTGGTAGCGCGCGAGCAAAGCTGAAAATATGACCGAGCAGGCTTCGGGGTGACCGCAGTCACTTGGGCGGCCGGTTGGCACGACCCAAATGGGGTCGGTCGGGGGCAGGCTTAATCAGAGGCAGTGATCATGACGACCCAATGGGTCAGGCGACGACGAACGGCTGTTGCGGTCCTTCTGGCCCTGCTGGCAAGCGGCGGCGTGGCCGTGGCGCAGGACCGCACGGTGGCTATCGTCGAGGATACCAGCGGGCATGTCGTCGGCGTCGAGCCGCTCGATTTGCTGCGCGCGGGCCGCGAGATCGTGCTCAACGCCGATTCCGGCCTCATCGTCTCCTATCTCAATTCCTGCCAGCGCGAGAATATCCGCGGCGGCAAGGTCGTGATCGGCGAGGTCCAGTCCGATGTGAAGGGTGGCGAGGTCTCCCGCCGGCGCGTCCCCTGCGACGCAGCGGCCCTCAATCTCACGCCGGAGCAGGCCAATCAGAGCGCCACGCTGGTGTTCCGCGATCCGCTCAAGGAGAAGGGCATCGATTTCCTATTGAAAACCCGGCAGCCGATTGTCATTGCGCCGGACGTTACGGAAGTGACGCTGGAGCAGCTCGAAACGACGCATTCAAGTCGCACGATCAAGGTGACGAAAGGTGTGGCCGATCTGACCGCGGATCGGGGCCTGCTCGACCAGGGCGGGCTTTACCGGCTGACCGCGGGTGCGAAGATCATCACCTTCCGTGTCGGCAAGGAAGCGACCGACAACCCGATGCCGATCCTGCAGCGGGCGATCCGCATCTGACCGTCAATGGCATGGGGTGCCGTCACCCTTTGCCAACCCGTCGAGGATCGGGCAATCGGGCCGGTCGTCGCCATGGCAGTTATGGGCGAGGTGCTTCAGGGCCGCCGCCATCTCCTGCATTTCCTTGATCTTGGCTTCCAGGCTCTCGACATGGGTGAGGGCCAGCTTCTTCACCTGCCCGCTGGAACGCTGGCGGTTACGCCAAAGGGCCAGCAGTTCGCGGATCGTCTCCAGCGGAAAACCCAGCGACCGGGCACGGTGAATGAAGCGCAGATTGTGCACGTCCTGGGCGCCATAAAGCCGGTAATTACCGTTGCTGCGCTGGGCCTCCGGCAGCAGGCCGATGCTTTCATAATGACGGATCATCTTGGCCGACACGCCGCTCGCCTTCGCGGCAGCGCCGATGTTGAGGTTCTCGCTCATCGAAATCTCCAGCGATTGAGAGTGAGGGCATTGGTGATGACCGCGACCGATGACAGCGCCATGGCGCCACCGGCGATGATCGGGCTGAGATAGCCGAAGGCCGCCAGGGGAATGCCCAGCAGATTGAAGATGAAGGCCCAGGCGAGGTTCTCCTTGATCTTGCGCGTGGTCGCACGCGCCAGGGCGATCGCCTGCGGGACCAGGGCCGGATCGCCGCGCATCAGCGCAATGCCCGCCGTTTCGATGGCGACGTCTGTGCCGGTTGCCATGGCGAGGCCAAGATCGGCGGCGGCGAGGGCTGGCGCATCGTTGACGCCGTCACCCACCATCGCGACCTTGGCGCCGTCCCGCTGCAGATCGCCGACCGCATGGGTCTTGTCGTCCGGCAGCAATTCGGCGCGCACGTCATCAAGGCCGAGCGCCGCGGCGATCTTGGCGGCAGCACCCCTGTTGTCGCCGGTCAGCATCAGCGAGCGCACACCCAGATCATGCAGCATGGCAATCGCCGCCTTGGCGCTCGCCTTCACCTGGTCGGCAAAGGCAAAAACCGCAATGAGGCGCCGCGCCGGGGCTGTTTCCGCAAGATAGGAAACGCTGGCACCCTCCGCCGCGAATTGCGCTGCGGCCTCTGCCAGCGCCGCTATGTCGACACCAGCTTCGCGCAGCATCTTGGCCGTGCCGAGGATGTATTGACGGCCGTCGATTTCTGCCGCAACCCCGCGTCCGGCAATGACATGGGCCCCGCGCGCCGCCGGGATGGGGCGGTCGCCGGAAGCTGTCCGCAAGGCATCGGCCAGGGCGTGGGTGCTGCCGGCCTGCAAGGCCGTCGCCAGCAGCAGTGCCGATGTTTCGTCGTTCGCGCCGGTCGTTTTGATGCCAGCAACACGCGGCTTGCCTTCGGTGAGCGTACCTGTCTTGTCGAAGGCCACCAGCGTGATGTCGCCGGCCGTTTCAAGGGCGGCGGCGTCACGGATCAGGATGCCGTGCCTGGCGCCGGCCCCGACGCCGACCATGATGGCGGCGGGTGTCGCAAGGCCCAGCGCGCAGGGGCAGGCGATGACCAGCACAGCGACCGCATTGATCAGCGCCGTCTCGATGCCGGCACCCGCCAGCAGCCAGCCAGCCACCGTGATCGCGGCGATCACCAGCACCACGGGGACGAAGATGGCGGAGACGCGGTCAGCGAGGCGCTGGATCGGCGCCTTGGCACCTTGCGCCGCCGTCACCATGCGGATGATGCGTGCCAGTGTCGTTTCGGCGCCGACGGCTGCCACGGCAATCTCCAGGGCGCCCATGCCATTGACCGCGCCGCCGATGACCCGGTCGCCGACAGCGACGGCCCGTGGCCGGCTTTCACCGGTGATGAGGGATTCGTCGATCTCGCTTTCGCCGCTGATAATCCTGCCATCGGCCGGGATCCGCTCGCCCGCCCGCACCAACGCGATATCGCCGATCGTCACCTGCTGCAGCGGGATATCGATCTCCTTATCCGCACGCCGCACGCGCGCTTGCGCCGGCCACAGGGCATTAAGGGCGGTCAAAGCCGACAGGGTCCGTTTCTTGGCGCGCTTCTCCAGCCATTTCCCCAGCCGCACCAGCACGATGATGACGGCGGCGGATTCGAAATAGAGATGGTGCAGATTGCCCTGCGCCATCATGAAGAGGCTGAGGCCGAAGGCGGCGCTGGTGCCGATCGAAACCAGCAGATCCATATTGCCGCTGAACCCGCGCAAGGCCCGCCAGGCGCCGAGATAGAAGGGCAGGCCGAGGCCGAACTGCACTGGCAGGGCCAGGGTCAACTGCACCCAGGGATCCAGCATCCACATGCCGCCGGTGACAAGCTCCACCAGCATCGGCAGCAGCAGCGGCAGGGTCAGGGCGGCACCGCCCAGGATCAGCCAACCTTCATGATCGACTGTCACCGCCGCCTTGTCGTCGCGAATGCCATAGCCGGCCTTCTCGACAGCCTGCTGGATGGCGGCCCTGGTGACCGCATCGCTGCCGGCCACCACCGCCTCCTCGCTCGCCAGGTTGACATCGGCCGTGGCAACGCCGGGCAGGCGCCGCAGCACCTTTTCGATCCGGCTGGCGCAGGCGGCACAGGTCATGCCGCTGACTTTCAAGCGATATTCGGTGGCGCTGGCGGTCATGTCGCTACTCCTTGGGGCTTCGCGCCTCCCCCATATGGTCCTTCCAATCATGGGAAGGTCAAGCGACGATACAAATTGTAGCGGGGTGGGGCGATTTGCTAGGGTGCCGCAACCGCGTAAGGCACAGCTAAACCATGACAGAACAGAGAAAATCCGGCCTCAATCCAGCCGCCAGGACCCTTCTGCGCCGGATCGACGCACGCAGAGCCAAAATCGGCATCATCGGCCTGGGCTATGTCGGCCTCCCCTTGGCCTGCCTCTTTGCCGAAAAAGGCTTTGCCGTCACCGGCTTCGATGTCGATGTCATGAAGACCGACAAGCTCAATATGGGGCGCTCCTACATCCGGCACATTCCGGGCAAGCGCATCGCCCCGCTGGTGAAAGCGGGCGGCTTGCGGGCCAGTGCCGATTTCCGCGGCCTCAAGGCCATGGATTGCATCATCATCTGCGTCCCCACCCCGCTCTCGAAGCAGCGCGAGCCTGATCTTTCGTTTGTCGCCAACACCGCCACGGAGATCGGCAAGCATTTGAAGGCCGGTCAATTGGTGGTCCTTGAATCCAGCACCTATCCGGGCACCACGGACGAAGTCGTGCGCCCGGCGCTGGAGACAAAGAAGCTCAAAAGCGGGCGTGATTTCTTCCTCGCCTATTCGCCGGAACGCGAAGATCCCGGCAACGAGACTTATGGCACCGCAGCCATACCCAAAGTCGTCGGCGGCGACGGTCCGGCAGCCCTCGAACTTGCCTTGGCACTCTATGATGCGGCAGTGGTGAAGACCGTGCCGGCCTCGAGCCCCGCGACGGCGGAAGCCGTCAAGCTCACCGAGAACATCTTCCGCTCAGTGAACATTGCGCTGGTGAATGAGCTCAAGGTCATCTTCGACGCCATGGGCATCGACGTCTGGGAAGTGATCGACGCGGCCAAAACCAAACCCTTCGGCTTCATGCCCTTCTATCCAGGCCCCGGCCTCGGCGGGCATTGCATCCCGATCGATCCCTTCTATCTCACCTGGAAGGCGCGGGAATTCGGCATCACCACCCGCTTCATCGAACTCGCCGGCGAGATCAATACCCTGATGCCGCGCTATGTGGTCGATCGGTTGGTCGGTGCCCTGAGCGAACGTGCCGGAAAGGCCTTGAAAGGCGCCCGCATCCTGGTGATCGGCTTGGCTTACAAGAAGAATGTCGACGACATGCGCGAAAGCCCGGCGCTGACATTGATCGAGATGCTGGAAGCGCAGGGGGCGAAGGTCGATTATCACGACCCCATCATCGCGGCCATCAAGCCCTCGCGCGAGCATCCGCATCTTGCCGGCCGCCGCTCGATTGCCTTGTCTGACACCAACCTCAAACGCGCCGACGTCGTCCTCATCGTCACCGATCACGACGCCATCGATTTCAAGCGCGTCGGCAAGGCCGCAAAACTCATCGTCGATACCCGCAACACCATGGCGCGCGCCGGCTGGCGTGGCCGCAATGTCATCAAGGCCTGAGATAGTCCATGACCATTCTTGTAACCGGCGTTGCCGGTTTTATCGGTTACCACACGGCTGAAGTCCTGCTGGCGCGTGGCGAACGCGTGCTGGGCCTCGACAACATGAACGCCTATTACGACACCAAGCTGAAGCAGGCGCGTCTGCACCGGTTGGAACGGCATCCCAACTTCCGTTATGTCTTTGCCGATCTCGGCCGCGCCCCGGCGCTCAATGCGGCCGTGGCGCATCATATCAAGGATCTCATCGGCATCGTGCATCTGGCTGCCCAAGCCGGCGTGCGCCATTCCATCGAGCACCCGACCGATTACGTGCATGCCAATCTCTCCGGCCATCTCAATGTGCTGGAGGTCGCCCGCCACGCGCCGCAGCTAAAACATATGGTCTATGCCAGTTCTAGCTCGGTCTATGGCAACAACACCAAGGTCCCCTTCGCGGAAACCGATCCGGTCGAGCGGCCCGCCTCGCTTTATGCCGCCACCAAGCGATCGGACGAGCTGATGAGCGCATCCTACGCCCATCTCTACAAGCTGCCGCTGACGGGCCTGCGCTTCTTCACCGTCTTTGGTCCCTGGGGTCGGCCGGACATGGCCTATTACCGCTTCACCCAGGCGATCCTGGCGGGCAAGAAAATCGAAGTGTTCGGCGACGGTAGCGTCGAGCGCGACTTCACCTATATCGACGACATCGTGTCCGGCGTGATCGCGGCCCTCGACCGGCCGCCGGCAAGGACCGAGGAATTGCCGCACCGCCTCTATAATCTCGGCACCGATCGGCCGGTGAAGCTCAACCACCTCATCGACCTGGTAGAACAGGCTTGCGGGAAAAAAGCCGAGCGCGACGTGCAGCCGCCGGCCGCCGGCGATGTGAAAGCCACATGGGCCGATCTCACCCGCAGCCGCGCCGATCTCGGCTACGACCCGAAGACCAGCCTCGCTGAAGGGCTGGAGAAATTCGTCGCCTGGTATCGCGATTACGCCAAGGTTTGAGAGAGTCTTCAGTCGCTCACCCCCCACCCCGACCCTCCCCCTCAAGGGGGGAGGGAGATGAGAACGAGTGGTCGCACCAACCTCGCTCTAGTCCTCTCCCCCCTTGAGGGGGAGAGTTAGAGAGGGGGGCATCTCTCAGCCCTTCTTCGGCAGCGGCAGGCTGACCACCCAGCAATAACCGTCGGGGTCGAGGATGTAGGCCTCGCGCATGCCGTGCGGCTTGTCCGCCGGTTCCATGAGGACGACGTCCTCGCGTTTCTTGGCGCGGGCCACAGCCGCATCCGGGTCAAGGTGATAGAGTCGCAATTCGGCCCCGGCACCGCGCGGGCCGTTTTCCGGCAGCAGGCCCAGAAGCGGGTTGCTGTGATAGGTGCCGTCGGCATGCAGCATCCATTCCGCCAGGATTTGGCCATTCACGCGGTGGCGCAGGACCGCAAAGTCCTTATCGGCCGTAACGGTTTCCGCCTGAAGAATGTCGCGGGCGAAATCGACTGCGCGCAGCACGTCGCGCACCAGCAGGTTGACGCCGAAACCCTTGAGAGAACGGCCATAATCCTCGGCACTGGGGAATTCACCTTGGCTTGAACTCATGATCGGCTGGCCCGCGCTGGTTGTGAAGTTGGCGCCATTCAGCCATTGCGCCGCGCGCCGGGCAAGCCCGAGCTTGTGGCGGTACAATCGGGCGATATTTGGGTGCTAGACTGCACCCATGCCGATTCGCCTTTTGCCTCCCAATCTCGTCAACCAGATCGCCGCTGGCGAGGTCATCGAACGACCCGCCTCCGTGGTGAAGGAACTGGTCGAGAATGCCGTCGATGCGGGTGCCAGCCGCGTCGTCGTCGAGCTGCGCGAAGGCGGCAAGAGCTTCATCAGCGTCACCGACGACGGCCATGGCATGGACCGCGCGGCCCTTGATCTCGCTATCCAGCGGCATGCCACCTCGAAACTGCCCGATGACGACCTGGTCCATATCGGGTTCTTCGGTTTTCGGGGCGAGGCCTTGCCCTCGATCGGCGCCGTTGGCCGCCTTTCCATCACCAGCCGCGCGCGGGGCAGCGACCAGGCCTGGGTCGTCCGTGTCGAGGGTGGCGAGAAGACCGGACCGGAGCCCGCGGCCTTGAGTGGCGGTACGCGGGTGGAACTCCGCGATCTTTTCTTCGCGGTGCCGGCGCGCCTCAAATTCCTGAAAACAGCGCGCTCGGAACAGAATGCGGTGGTCGAAATTCTGGAACGCCTCGCCATGGCCCATCCCGAGGTTGCCTTTGCGGTGAGCGATGACGGCCGCAACGTGCTGCGGCTCGATGCGGCGCAGGCGGATCTCATGGACAAGCCCGACGCCGCCCGGCTGAAGCGCCTCGGCGATGTCATGGGCCGCGACTTTGCCGACAATGCCGTGGCACTCGATGTCGAGCGGGACGGACACCGCCTCACCGGCTTTGCCGGTTTGCCGACGCTCAACCGCGCCACGGCGTCCTCGCAATATCTCTTCGTCAATGGCCGCCCGGTCCGTGATCGCCTGCTCCAGGGTGCCATCCGCGGCGCCTATCAGGATTTTCTGGCGCGCGATCGTCATCCGCTGGTGGCGCTGTTCCTCGATTGCCCGCCGGAACTGGTCGACGTCAACGTGCATCCGGCCAAGGCCGAAGTGCGCTTCCAGGACGCAGCCTTGGTGCGCGGCCTCATTGTCGGCGCCATCCGGCGTGCGCTCGATGCCGCCGGGCACCGCGCCTCGACCACCGTTGCCAATGCGACACTCGCGGCCTTCGATGCGCTGCCTGGAGTCGCTTCACCGATGCAAACGCCTTATCAGGCAATGCATGCGGGCAATGGCCAGATCAATCGCTTCAACGCCGGTGTCGTGGCGCAAGCCATGGCAGCCTTTGCCCCCCTGTCGCCGGAGGCGACGTTTGGCACACTGTCGCCGGAGATGGCGCGGCCGAGTGGCGCCGCGCCGGCGCCGCAGCCGGAAACGCCGCCACAGAATTACCCGTTGGGCATCGCCCGGGCCCAGATATTCGGCACCTATATCGTGGCGCAGACGCAGGACGGCATGGTCATCGTCGACCAGCATGCCGCACATGAACGCCTCGTCCTGGAACGCATGAAGGCGGCGCTCGCCGATGGCGGCGTCAAGCGCCAGGCGCTGCTCATTCCGGAAATCGTCGAACTGCCGGTGAAACTCGCAACCGCCATCCTCGGCCGTGCCGGCGAGCTGGAAGAACTGGGTCTTGCCATCGAACCCTTCGGCCACGACGCCGTCGCGGTGCGCGAAGTGCCGGCGCTCCTTGGCCAGAGCGATGTCAAAGGCCTGGTGCGGGATCTGGCCGAAGAAATCTTCGAACTGGGTGCAGCCTTCTCCTTGAAGGAAAAGCTTGAGGATATCTGCGGCACCATGGCTTGCCACGGCTCGGTCCGTGCCGGGCGGCAATTGCTGCCGGCCGAGATGGACGCGCTCTTGCGCCAGATGGAAGCGACACCCCATTCCGGCCAATGCAATCATGGCCGGCCCACGTATGTGGAACTGAAGCTCAGCGACATCGAACGCCTCTTCGGCCGTCGCTGACGAACCGGCAAAATCATGCGCCCAAAGCTGCCGCGAACGATCTGGATGCTGGGCCTGACCAGCCTGCTGATGGATGGCTCCAGCGAGATCGTGCATGCCGTGCTGCCGCTGCTGCTGGTGAACGGGCTGGGGGCCAGCGTCTTCCTGGTCGGCATCATCGATGGCCTCGCCGAAGCGACCGCGTCGGTGACCAAGATCTTTTCCGGCGCCCTCAGCGATCATTGGCAAAGCCGCAAATGGATCGCCGCCTTCGGCTATGGGCTCTCTGCCTGCTCGAAGGCGCTGTTTCCGATCGCCGCGACGCCGCTCGCAGTCTTCTTCGGCCGCTTTGCCGACCGCCTCGGCAAGGGCATTCGCGGCGCGCCGCGCGATGCGCTGGTGGCCGATTGGGTGGCGCCGGAACATCGTGGCTATGCCTATGGCGTGCGCCAGGCGATGGACAATATGGGTGCCGTCATCGGCCCCTTGCTCGCCATCCTGCTGCTGCAGCTTTATGCCGGCGATGTGACACCGGTTTTGTGGTGGGCGGTGGTGCCGGCGGTTCTGTCCGTGTCGGTCATGATGATCGGCGTCCAGGAAGCGCAAAGCGATGCTCCCCGCGTCGCGCGGCCGTTCCCGCTCAAGGCCAGCGAATTGCGCCAGCTGGGGCGGCCGTTCTGGCTGGCGATGGGTTTCCTGTTCATCCTGCTGCTGCCGCGCTTCTCCGAAGCCTTTCAGATATTGCGGGCCCAGGATGTAGGCGTACCCGCCGCCTGGGCGCCGATGGCGCTGGTGGTGATGAATTTGGTCTCTGTGCCACTGACACCCTTGGCCGGCAGCTGGTCCGACCGCGTCGGGCGCAACAAGGTGATCGGTCTTGGCTTCCTGCTGCTCATCGCCTCGCATGTCGCAATGGCGCTTGCCACCGGGCCGATGCTGGTCTGGATCGGTGCCGGCATCTGGGGCGTGCACCTTGCATTGACCCAAGGCATCTTCTCGGCGCTGGTGGCCGATCACGCCCCGGCGCATTTGCGCGGCACGGCTTTTGGCGTCTTCAACCTCGCCGCCGGCATCGCCATCTTCGTCGGCTCGGCGGCGATGGGCTTTGCCTGGGACCAGCTCGGTGCCGGCACGGCTTTTGCCTTGGCTGCCGCCGTCAACGCGCTCGGCCTCGTTCTCTTCCTGCTGTCGCGCAGAGCCTGAGGCGCCCCCCTCACACCAACCCCTCCCCCCAGAGGGGCGAGGGGCTTGTCGCAAACTCGGTCAGAACTCCCTCGCCCCGCGATAGCGGGGAGAGGGTCGGGGTGAGGGGTTTAGCTCGATTTTCGCAACATGACGATGTGCGCTTTGCCATAGCGACGTTCGTCGACGGCCACGAAACCGGCGGGTGGGGCAAAGCGATCGCGCTCCGCCATCTCGGCAACGACCAGCGCATTGCCGGCAATCCAGCCACGCGCGTCGAGTGCCGTGAGTGCCGGGATGATGAGATCCTGCCCATAAGGCGGATCGAGAAAGACCAGATCGGCCGGGCTGAAGCGCGGATGACGATGCGCCTCTGGCGGGCGCGTGGCATCGCCGAGGATGATGACGGTACGTTCGCTCTCATGGCAGGCGACCGCATTGCGCTTGATGCAATCGGCGGCAAGGCGGTCCTGTTCGAAGGCCGCCAGCGATTGCGCACCACGCGACAGCGCCTCAAGTCCCAAGGCGCCGGATCCCGCAAAAACATCGAGCACCCGCGCATCCGCGATCGCATCATGGCCATGGGCCAGGATGTTGAAGATCGCCTGCCGGGCGCGGTCGGAGGTTGGGCGGACGTCCTTCCCCTCTGGCACCGCCAGCTTGGTGCCGCGGTGACTACCTGAATCGACGCGCATGGCCCGATGCCGGCTTGCCGCGCGGCTTGTCCCCGCGCGGTTTGTCGCCCTGCTTGTCTCGCGGCTTGTCCGGGCCGCGTTGGTCATTGCGCCCGCGCGGCTTGGCGTTGCTGCGGGTCCCGGCATGACGCATGGGTGCATTCTCACGCGCCGGAATCTTGCTGCCTGACGGGGCATTGTCACGGGGTGGCTGCTCGTACCTGGCTGCGGCCTTGGCTTTCCGCGGCGGCCGCGCGTCAGCGCCATCTTCCGCGTCACGGGGTTTGTGCTTGAAGCCATGATGGCTGCCCGGCTGCGCCTTCTTGGCCTTGTTCTTGGCCCAGCCGGCCTTGAAGCCGGGCTTTTGCGGGCGGTCACCGGATTCATCGCGCGACTTCTGCGCCCGGGGTTCCTTCGGCTTGAATTCGGCCTGCCGGCGTTGCGGGCGCTCGCCATCCGTCCGCACATCCTGCCGTGGTCTCTCCGACCAGCGTGGCCGGTCGCCGGATTCTGTGCGTGGTTTCTGCTCGCGACGTTCCTTCGGCTTCAGCTCAATGCGGTGCCGCTGCGGGCGCTCGCCTGTCGCCGCTTCTTCCTGTCGCGGCCGCTCCGACCAGCGCGGCAGGTCCGCACGCTGCAGGCGGCGCGGGCGCGGTGCTTCTTCTTCGACCTGCTGGGGACGCGGGGCGCGGCGTTCCGATCTCTCGGCCGGCTTGCCGCGTTCCTCGCGCGGTGCATCGCGCAGCTTCTCGCGGGTCTTCTTGTCGGGGCCGCGGTTGAAGACCGGGCGCGATGGCGCCACTTCCACTTCCGCCGCTTTTTCCGCCCGCCAGTCATTGCCAAAGCGCAGCTGCGTCTGCAGCAGCTTGCCCTTCACTTCCTGCACCTGGCCGGGCTCCATCTCGCCCAGCACGAAGGGGCCATAGCCGACACGGATCAGGCGGCTGACCGGCCAGCCGAAATGCTGGCAGATGCGGCGGATTTCGCGATTCTTGCCCTCGGTCAGGGCCATGGTCAGCCAGGCATTGGCGCCCTGCTGGCGCTCAAACGCGGCTTCGATCGAGCCATAGCGCACGCCGTCGATCTCGATGCCGTCCTTGAGGCCCTCGAGCAGTTTGGGATCGAAGCGGCCATTGACGCGCACGCGGTAGCGCCGGATCCACGCCGTCGTCGGCAGCTCCAGCTTGCGCGCCAACTCACCATCATTGGTGAGGAGCAGCAGGCCTTCGGAATTGAGATCGAGCCGGCCTACCGAAATCACGCGCGGCATCTCCGCCGGCAGATTGTCGAAAACCGTCGCGCGGCCCTCCGGGTCGTAGGAGGTCGTCATCAGCCCCTTGGGCTTGTAATAGAGCCAGACGCGGGTCAGCTGCTTCTCCGGCAGCGGCTGGCCGTCGACCAGCACGGTATCCTTCTTGCCGACATTGATCGCAGCCGATGTCAGCACCTTGCCATTGAGGGTGACGCGGCCATTGGCAATCCACGCCTCCGCATCGCGCCGCGAACAGAGGCCGGCGCGGGCCATCACCTTGGCGATACGCTCGCCGGCCTGGCCGGTCTTCGGCAGCTCACTCTTTCTCGTCTTTTCCATCGTGCTCACGCGGCCTTCGTGGCGGCGACGAAGGCGGTAAGGATCTTGCCATCGCCCGAGGTCACGTTGAGTTCCGGGTGCCATTGCACGCCGAGGCAGAATTTATAGCGCGGGTCCTCGATCCCCTCGATGACGCCGTCGGGTGCCGTCGCATTGACGACAACGCCGGCACCGACCGATTTCACCGCCTGGTGGTGGGCGGAGTTCACCGGCAGTTCGGCAGCACCAACGATCCGCTGCAGCAGCGAGCCTTCCGTCAGCGTCACCTTGTGGCCGGCTTCGGTGCGCGGGTTGGGCTGCTCGTGCAGCAGTGAATCCGTCACCTCATCCTCGATATGCTGGATGAGGGTGCCGCCGAGAATGACATTGATCAGCTGCTCGCCACCGCAGATGCCGAGCACGGGCTTGTTGCGCTTCAGCATAGCCTTGACGATGCCGAACTCGAAATGGGTGCGGCCTTCCTTGGTCGTCACCGTCGCATGCTTGGTATTGTCGCCATAGAGCGCCGGGTTGACGTCGAAGCCGCCACCGGTGACGACAAGACCTGCGATTGTGTCGGCGTAAGCGTCGATCATCGCCGCTTCATGCGGCAGGCAGATCGGCATGCCACCGGCGCTGGTGACGGCCTGGGTATAGGTGGCGCGCAGGGAATAATGCGGCGCCTTGGACAGGCCGCGCGGGGCATCGACGTCGAGGGTAAGGCCGATGAGGGGTGTCGTCATGGGTAATGAGGCTCCGGAAAATGGCTGCGGCGCCTCGCGGCGCGGCTGATTGGGGCAAGCTATTCCACAGCCTCCCCAGGGACACAAGACCCGTCCCGGCATGGCTGCCCCGCTTGACCCACGCAAAAGGGCCGGGGAGACTGGCGCAATGACTGAAATCCACCCCCATCCGCCCGTCAATTTCATGGATCTGGCCTTTCGCCAGGCCGAAGCCGCCTATGAGAAGGGCGAGGTGCCGATCGGCGCCGTCCTGGTCGACCCGGCAAGCGGCGAGGTCCTGGCGGCTGACCATAACCGGGTCGAGGAACGCCACGACCCGACGGCCCATGCCGAAATGCTGGTGATCCAGGCGGTTGCCACCAGCCGGCGCGAGAAGCGCCTGCCTTTTGCCGATCTCTATGTCACGCTGGAGCCTTGCCCGATGTGTGCGACCGCCATTTCCTTCGCGCGTCTCCGGCGCGTGATCTACGGCGCCCCCGACCCCAAGGGTGGCGGCATCGACAGCGGGCCAAGGCTCTACACCCTCCCCACCTGCCACCACCGCCCGCAGGTCATCGGCGGCAGCGGCGAAGACCGCAGCGCCGAATTGCTCAGGAGCTTCTTCAAGGCGCGGCGGTAACCCCACCTTCATCGTCATGGTACGCGAAGGCGTACCATCCACGAGTTTGGTGGCAACTGACGTACGGAAGTGGTGGATGGTCGGCCTCCGCCGACCATGACGCGTAAATCTACCGTCTTAAATCGGCAGCGAATCCTTGATCCGGTAATAGAAGATCGACGGCGCCAGGAACCACGGATTGCCTTCATAGAGCGGCCGGGTCTGGAACGGCACGTTATCAAGCGGGCCCTTGCCTTCCGCCTTGCCCAGCACCTGCTGGCCGATCTTTGCCCCGAAATAGGTGGCGAGCGAAATGCCGGAGCCGCAATAGCCCATGGCGTACCAGAGGCCGTCCTGCTTACCGATATGCGGCAACGTGTCGAAGGTATAGGCGACGTAGCCCATCCAGCTATGCGTCACCTTGACCGTGCTGGTCTCCGGGAAAATCAGCGACATCCAGTTGTGAAGGCGCGGTGCACTGACCTTGGGGTCGTTCTCCTTATAGGCGACGCGGCCGCCGAAGATGATGCGCCGCTTGTCCGGCGACAGGCGGTAATAGAACACCAGCTTGCGCGTGTCGGAAATCATGCGATTGGTCGGCAGCAGGCGGGCTGTGACATCCAGCGGCAGCTCCTCGGTCGCGATGATATAGGACCCGATCGGAATGACGCGGCGGCGATGCCAGGGGGTGAGCGGCCCGGTATAGCCATTTGTGGCGACGATCACGTCGCGCGCCGCGACCTGGCCCAAAGACGTTGTCACCCTGAAGCCAGCGGATGTCTTTTCAAGGCCGGTCACCGGGCAATGGGCGACGACCTGGGCGCCGGCAGTTTCCGCCAGACGCAGCAGTTCCAGGTGATACTTCCCCGGATGCAGCGAGGCGTGTTTCGTGTGCACGGCGCCGCCATGATAGAACGGGCTGTCGATCTCCTTGGCCTGCTCGGCCTTAGGCACCATGTAATAGGGGCTGGAGAGATCCTTGGGTGCTGCGGCGAGGGCCTTGCCCAGCGCATCGTATTGTTTCGGATTGTGTGCGGCGTGGAAGCGGCCGCAGACCTCCCAATCGCAATCGAGCTTTTCGGTCGCCATCAGATCGGTGATGTAGTCGAGGGCGTTCAGCCCCTCGCGCCGAATGCCGCGGGCGAGGTCGGCGTTATGCTTGCCGGAAAGCTCGCCGAAGCTCGGCTTGATGCTGGTCGAGACCTGCCCGCCATTGCGGCTGGAACAGCCGAAGCCCGCGGCTTCCGCATCGAGTACCAGTGTCGAGCGTCCGCCCTTGGCTGTCTCGCGCGCGGCCATCAGGCCGGTATAGCCAGACCCGATGACGAGGACGTCAATTTTGGCCGGCAGGCTGGCGGCGCGCCGCTCGGGCCGTGGGGCATCTTCCCACCAATAGGCCTCGTTCTTGTAGCCGGCGGCAAAAATGGACTCGGACATGTGATCTCTGTTCCCCCAAAAGCGCACCCCTCGCAGGGGCAAATTGCCACGCCTGCGGAGCAAATTGATAGACCGGATCGCGCGCCGTTTCCAGGCCGCGACATTTGTGCAGCCCAGCGGAATCTGCAATGGTGGCGTGAAGGAATGACAAGAGCGTCACCATGACCGAACGGCGGCCAAAGCGCCTGGCGATCCCGGATCTCGACCAGATCGCCCTCGACTATCTCGCGCGCTTTGCCACCAGTGCCAAGCGGGTCGAGGACATGCTGACGCGGCGCATCCGCAGATCGGCGCATTTCCATGGCGACGATCCGGCGCCACTCCTTGCCGCGATCCCGGTCGTCATCGCCAAACTGCAGCGAAACCGTTTCCTGGATGATGCGGCCTTTGCCGGGATGAAGGCCGCGAGCCTGACGCGCCGCGGCACATCGAAAAGACAGATCGGCGCCAAGCTCGCGCAACTGGGTGTGGCTGCCGAGACGCGCGGTGCGGCGATCGATGGGCTAAGGGAAGAGTTCGGCAATGTCGACGAGGCAGCGGCCATCGCCTATGCCAAGCGCCGGCGCCTGGGGCGCTACCGGGCGCGGCACATCGCCGGCGAGCAGCGGCTGGAACAGGCCAAGCGCGATCTTGCCGCCATGGCGCGCGCCGGCTTCAGTTACGACCTCGCCAAGCGCGTGCTCGGCAGCGGCATCGACATCGATACGGAGTTCGAAGATTGAATTCGGCGTTAGCTAACGCGCCGATTTGCCCGTTTGCTGGGGCGATCGGCTCATGTAAGGTCCGACGCGGGAATATGCCCGACAATGATCAAGTTTGAGGAGTATTGTCCTCAAGATGCGTCCGTTCTGGTCCGTTCGCAAGGCGCTGCTGATTGCGCTGCCTCTGCTGGTTGGCTTTGCTGCCGTTGTGGTCAGCATCGGTGGTGTCTTCATTGCACAGCGAGCGGCCGTTGCTGCGGCCCAGGTGCTGATGAAGAGCGCCAACGACCACATTACGTCCCGCACATTGGGCTTCCTGACCGAGGCGGAGCGCACTGCCGATGCGACGGCGCGCCTCATCACCGATCAGAGCCTCGTCTCCCAGGACCGCAACACCCTGATGCGCTACATGTGGCAACAGCTGATGGCGCGCCCAACCCTGTCCGGCATGTATGTCGGCTATGATGACGGCAGCTTCAACTATGTGATGCGCGTCAACACGGTCGCCGGCGACCAGTTCATGTTCAAATCGATCGATGTCCAGCGTCGCGCGCGCGACGTCACCGTCACCTGGCGCGATGTCTATTACGAGGTGATCACGCCGGAGGAAGGCATGATCGATGGCTTCGACCCGCGCCTGCGCCCCTGGTACGCCTCCGCGACGCGTGACCTCAATGGCGGCTGGACCGAACCCTATGTGTTCTGGGCGTCTCGCCAACCCGGCATCAGCGTCGCCCGGAAGGCGAAGTGTGTGAGTGGCGCCTGCGTCGTGGGCGTCGACATCACGCTGGCGGGTCTGTCGCAATTTTTCGGGCAATTGGAGAGCGAGATCGGCGGCCGCGCCTTTCTGCTGACCGATGAAGGCCGCGTGATCGCGGCATCCGAGCTGACCGGCGGCGAGGTGGGACGCAGCCTGATGCGCAATCGGGTCCATGCCTTGCCGGCCATTGCCGATATCGGCTCGACCCTGCTGCTCGCAGTGTGGAAGGCCGCCATGTCGCCGGCTGGCTCGCATCCGATCGGCTTCCGCGCCCTCGAATACGACAAGACCGCCTATCTTGCCGAAATCGCGCCGATCGACTTCCACGGTCTCTCCTGGCTGGTCGGTGTTGCCGTGCCGCGGGCGGGGCCGCTCGGCTGGCTGACGGAGGCACAGGATTCGATCATCTGGCTCGTCATCGGCATTTCCGCGGTGACGGTGCTCTCGGCCATGGCCCTGTCGCAGCCGATCGTCGCGGGCCTGCGCCGCCTGGAGCGCAACGCGTTGAAGGTGCAGGCCGGCGAATTTCGCGCCCTCGCGATCCCCGTCGGCGGCTTCAAGGAAATCCGCCAGACCGAAGAAACCCTGCTCGACATGGCTCACAACCTCGAATCGCAAATGCAGGCAACGCAGCTGGCGCTTGATGAGGCGATCCGCGCAGGGCAGATCAAATCCGAATTTCTCGCCCATATGAGCCATGAATTGCGCACTCCGCTCAACGGCATCATCGGCTTTTCCGAACTGCTCGAGATGAATGTCGGGGCCAAACTCAGCGAGCGCGAGCGCTCTTACGTGGCCGATATCGTCGGGCTCGGCCGGCATTTGCAGCACCTCATCGAACAGGTCCTGGAATTCGCACGGTTGGAAGGCGAGAGCCATGCCAGCATGGCGGAGCCGGTTTGCCTCGCCGATATCGCCGACAGCATCAAGCGCCTCTTGGAGCGGCAATGGTCGGAAAAGCGCATTGCCTGGCACAGCGATGTCCCCCGGGACATACGGGTGCGGGTCGACGAGACGCCCTTGCGCCAGATTCTCACCAATCTGCTGACCAATGCCGTGAAGTATACCCGCCCCGGTGGCGAGATCGTCCTGGCGGCGGGTTTGCTTGACGGAGGTGCCGTGCGCCTCGTCATCAAGGATACCGGCGTCGGCATGAATGCAGACGACCTGCGCAATGCCTTCGTTCCGTTTTCCCGCTCGCTGCGCAATCCCTATGTCGCCGCCAATAGCGGCGTCGGTCTTGGCCTCCCCATCACCAAGATGCTGTGCGAGCGCTTCGGTATCGCGCTGGTGCTGCAGAGCGTACCGGATGTCGGCACCATCGCCGAGATCGTTCTGCCGGGAGATGTTGCCGCCGATCAGCCGGTTGACGCCGCCGGCGCCATTGAGCCGGTGCAGCGACTGGCCGAATAAGTCGACGGCCCTCTCAGGTCAGTGCATGACGCCGTAAAGCGCCGCGGCCTTGTCCCTGGATGAGCTGGATCTGGTTCGAGGCATCCATCCAGCACCTGGCAGATATCTCCGCTTTGCCATCGCGGCAGGCGGCGAACTTGAAGCTGTGGTCTGCCCGCAGGAATGCAGCAAATACGGGCCTTTCTCTCCAGAGTCGGGCGGACGTTCCTTGTCGCCTGTTGGTGCCACTGTCATCATCGCAGCTTGACGCGGCTATTGCTCACGGACGTTGCTGCGAAGAGCATGGCGCGCGGCGCGCGCGTTTTGCGCCCTTGCCGGCGATCCCGCCTTCGTAATCTCGCGCAAAAGCCCCGCCTCCGCACACGGGGCGACGATCTAGGCGTCGCGGACGCATAGAAATCAGAATCTGGAAGTCGGGTGAAGTCATGGCGCATCGTGAAAACAGGCGCGTTGGCACGGTGCCCAGCGCCGGACCGTTTGCCGGGCACGGCATCGAAGTCGAAGAGAAAGTCCGCGCGATTTTGACGGCTGCCAAGCGGCCCCGGGATGAAAAAGCGGCGTCGAGCTATGAGCGCTATCTGCGCGTCAAGAACGGGATCAGCGACGAGGCCCTGCTGGCTGCCGGGCTGAAGCCTGGAAGTGAACTATCTTATCAGGATTTCCTGCTTGCATTCGATCGCGGTTCCTCGGGCCATGCTGCAACGCCCCCCAATGTTGGCGCTGCACCCGACATCAGAGCCGATCCGCCGATGCCGCCGCGCGCGCCAAAGCCATCCACGACCGGTGTTCCCAAGATTGGGGGAGGAAAGCCGTCGCCCTTTTCTTATGCGGTGTCTTCGCCAATGGCCGCTGTGCGAGATGCGCCTTTGCAACCCGCAGCACCAGCGCGATTGTCGACAGGCGCGTTGCTGGCCGCGAGCAGTATGGTCGTCTGTGTCGCCTGTGCCTTGGTGATTACTCTTTCCAATTCAACCTCCGGCGGCGCCGGAACCGTTGCGGCAGCGAACCTAGCGGCTTTCCAGGACGGCGCGATCGGCCCAGCGGTGGCCGTGCCGGAACTGCCACCCATGCCAAAACCAAGGGTGCTGCCGGCAATGGCGCCGACGTCGATAGCGCCGTCGGACGAGCCTGGCGCCGCCCCCCAGACACCGCTCCAGCCTCTAACCGCTCCGGGCGAGCTCGCAACACTCCTTGCCGGCCCGGCGCCCGATACGGCTGCGCCAGCTCCATTCGCCGTCGCCGTGACGCCTGCGGACGACATACTATCTTTGTTGAAATCGACCCCCGATGATTTGCTGCGACCGCTGCCTCTACCGTCCTTCTCTGTGGAGAGCGTTGCTGTCGATGCCAGCACGAAGCCGCCTAAAAAGGGCGTGCAGAAGACGTTTGCAAAACCGGCAGCGTCGCCGCCCCAGCTGGTTTTCAAGAAGGCAGAACCGAAACCGTGGGCAGCCCCGTTTGTCACTGCCGCGCCGACGCCAAGACCCTTGGCATTGGATCCGGCCATATCCGATCGGGGCCAGCCGCAACCGCTTGCCGGCGTTGTTCGGTCAGCGCCTCCTGCGGGCCAGCCGCTGATACTTGTTCCGGAGGATATCACTGCTGAGGTACCAACCGATGATATCGGCGACATGCCGACGTCGTCGGGGACGAGCGAACCTGCATCCGGCAATGAAGATGGGCCGGCTGGGCGTGGACGCGATCGCGACGATAGCGGCGTAGATCAAGCGGGAGCAGCTGGCGGCGGTGATCCCGGCGCAGGCACTGACGCTGGTTCCGGCAGCGGCGGCGATGGCGGGACTGGCAGCGGCGGCGATGGCGGGACTGACAGCGGCGGTGACGGCGGAACTGGCAACGGCGGCGATGGCGGAACTGGTAGTGGCGGTGACGGCGGATCTGGCGGCGGTGGCGATGGCGGTGCTGACGGCGGCGGAACTCAGTAAACAGCGCGCGGCGCCAGCTTTCAGTCTGCGCAGAAGACCAAATATGGTTAATGCAATCTGACTTTACTGTACCGTCTGGACGGTATAGTTTCCGGCGCTGGATATACTGAACCGGCCAGTGCAGCCCAAAGCCAGCTACCTGAAAAATGAGTACCCGCGAACAGATCATTGACGCCGCTCTGAGCGTCGTGCGTACCCAAGGCGTTGCCGCGCTGACATTGGACGAAGCCGCGCGCCTTGCTGGCATCAGCAAGGGCGGCGTGCTCTACCACTTCAAAAGCAAGGAAGCGCTGATCCAAGGCATGGTCGCGCGGCTTGCGGGCCAGTGCGAAACCCTCCAACAGGCGCATTACGACAGGCTCAGCCCCGGCCCCAATCGCTGGGCGCGGGCCCTGGTCGAGACCTCATTCGATCCAGCTGGACCCAGCACGGATCCCGCGGGCTGTGCGTTGCTGGCCGCCGTCGCCACCAACCCTGGTCTGATGGAGCCGCTGGAAGACACAATCGACACGGCTTTTCGCCGCCTCACCGCCGATTCCGAAGATCCCAGCATGGCGCTCCTTGTTGCGCTGGCGATGGACGGGTTGTGGCTCCATCGCCTGGTGAACTCGCCGGTGATGGACGAGACCCAGCGTCTTTCCATTCGCGAGAAGGCCATGGAGCTGCTGGGCGAAGGCCGCGTTGCTGCCGCGCCTGCGGTACTTGCCAAATCCGCACGATAAGCATTCGACGACAAGAAACAGACGACAAGACGTTCAGGAGACCGACATGACCGCCCCGACCCGAACCAAGATGGTGTTGCGCAGCATCTTCAGCTGGAAGATGCTGTTCATGCTGATCGGCAGCGCAGTCATTTTCGGCGGCGTCTTCTTCAAGATCTTCTCGGGCTTCGCCGCCATGGAAGCCGCCATGGCCAACATGCCGGTCCCGGTCGTCAATGTGACGGCACAGCCGGCCGAAAGCGCCGAATGGGGCGTCGAGGTCTCGGCCATCGGCGTGCTCGAGGCCAATCGCGGTGTTGATGTCACCACCTCGGTCAGCGGCCTCGTGCAGCAGATCAAGTTCGAATCCGGCGAGACGGTGGCCCAGGGCCAGGTGCTGGTGCAGCTCGATGCCGATGTCGAACGTGCCAACCTCGCCAGCGCCCAGGCCTCGCTGAAGCTCGCCAAGGCCGATCTCGAGCGCGGCCAGTCACTGCGCTCGACCGACAACATTTCGAAGGCGACGCTGGAACAGCGCCAGTCGCAATATGAAGTGGCCTCGGCCGAAGTGGCGGCCCTCTCGGCGCAGATCGAGAAGAAGGTGATCACCGCGCCGTTCAACGGCGTGCTCGGTATCCGCAAGGTCAATGTCGGGCAGTATCTCGATCCCGGCAATGCGATCGTGAACGTCCAGGATCTCAGCAAGATGCTGGTGAATTTCAGCGTCTCGCAGAAGGAACTCTCCGACCTCAAGGTCGGCCAGGCCGTGCGGATGACGACCGACGCCTATCCGATCACCACGTTCGAGGGCAAGGTCACCGCCATCGAGCCGCTGGTCAACCAGCAGACCGGCATGGTCGAGGTTCAGGGGACCTTCGACAATGCCGACGGGCTGCTGCGTCCTGGCATGTTCGCCAAACTCGCCGTGCAGCTGCCGGCACGCATGAATGTCGTCGTCGTGCCGCAGACGGCCATCAGCTACAGCCTTTATGGCGACTTCATCTATGTCGCCAAGGAAGGCAAGTCGGAGCAGGGCGAGGCGATCACCACCGTCGAACGGCGCATCGTCAAGACCGGCGAACGCCGCAATGGCCAGATCATCGTCGAAGAGGATCTGAAGGTCGGCGAAATGGTCGTGACCTCGGGCCAGATCAAGCTCGACAGCGGCACACGCGTGGCGATTGCCAAGGAGAAAACCCTGGCGCTGCCCGACCAGGTCCCGGTGGAGTAAGGCTTAGACCGTCATGTTCGATATTTTCATCAAGCGGCCGGTCCTGGCGACCGTCATCAGTCTCCTGATCCTGCTCCTCGGCCTGCAGTCGATCCTGTCCCTGCAGATCCGCCAGTACCCGGAAATGTTCAACACCACCATCACGGTGACGACGACCTTCCCGGGTGCCGACGCCGATCTGATGCAGGGCTTCATCACCGATCCGATCCAGAAGGCGGTGGCAACGGCGGACGGCATCGACTATCTCACCTCGAAATCCTATGCCGGCACCAGCGTGGTGACGGTCAACGTGCGCCTCAACGAAGACCCTGACGCCGCCATGACGGCGGTGACTGCCAAGGTCAACCAGACGCGCTCACTGCTGCCGCGCGGCATCAATGATCCGGTCATCGTGAAGTCGACCGGCGACCAGTTCGCCACCATGTATCTGGCCTTTTCCAGCAAGGTCATGAATCCGGGCCAGATCACCGATTACGTGACGCGCGTCATCCAGCCCAAGCTCTCGACCGTGCCGGGTGTGGCGGATCCGGAACTGTTCGGCGGCCAGAAATTCGCCATGCGCATCTGGCTCAACCCGACCAAGATGGCGCAGTACAGCGTCTCGGCGACCGAAGTACAGGCGGCGATCGAATCCAACAACTATCTGGCGGCCGCCGGCAATGCGAAGGGCTATTTTGACGTCGTCGGCACGACGGCCCGCACTGATCTCAGGAGCGAGCAGGAATTCCGCGACATGGTGATCCGCAATCGCGGAACCCAGCTGGTGCGCATGTCCGATGTCGCGACGGTCGAACTGGGGCCGGAAAGCTCCGATAGCTCGGTCTATGTGAACGGTGAAAAGGCGGTGTTCATCGGCATCAAGACGACGCCGGATGCCAACCCGCTCACCGTCGTCACCGATGTACGCGCCATGCTGCCGACGCTGGAGGCCAATTTGCCGTCCTCCATGAACCTGCAGATCGCCTATGATTCGACGATCTTCATCCGCGCCTCGATCGAGGAAGTGATGAAGACGATCGGCGAAGCGGCGCTCATCGTCATGGTCGTGATCTTCATGTTCATGGGCTCGATGCGCTCGGTCATCATCCCGCTCGTCACCATGCCCTTGTCGCTGATCGGCGTCTGCCTGTTCCTGCTGATCCTCGGCTTTTCGATCAATCTGCTGACATTGCTCGCCATGGTGCTGGCGATCGGCCTTGTGGTCGATGATGCCATCGTCGTCGTCGAAAACGTCCACCGACATATCGATGAAGGGTTAAGTCCCTTCCAGGCGGCGCTGGTCGGTACCCGTGAAATTGCCCTCCCGGTCATCTCGATGACCGTGACGCTGGTCGCGGTCTATGCGCCAATCGCCTTCATGACGGGCCTTACTGGCGCGCTCTTCAAGGAATTTGCGCTGACGCTCGCCGGCGCCGTCGTCGTCTCCGGTGTCGTGGCGCTGACATTGTCGCCGATGATGTGCTCGAAGTTCCTGAAGCACGATACGGACAAGAAAGGCCTGGCGCACCGCATCGACAAAACCTTCGATGGCCTGCGCAACTTCTATCTCAAACTGCTCAGCGCCAGTTTGCGTGACCGGGCCGCGACCGTTGTCTTCGGCATCATCGCGTTGATTGCCATGGGTGGCCTCGGCTTCATCACCATGATGAGCAAGGAATTGGCGCCCAGCGAAGACCAGGGTGCCGCCTTCATCATCTACAACGGCCCGACCGACGCCAATATCGACTACATGGATCGCTATGGCGATGCCATGAAGCAGGGCGTCCAGAGCATTCCGGAGCTCAACGGCTTCTTCACCATCAACGGCACCGACGGCACCAATAACGGTTTCGGTGTTGCCGTCATGAAAACCTGGTCGGAGCGTGAGCGCACCCAGGGGCCGATCATCGGAGATTTGACCGCCTCGCTGTCGCAGATTTCCGGGCTCAACACCGCCGTTGTGCCGGTGCCGCCGATCCCCGGCGTCGATCCGATTCCCATCCAGTTCGTCATCAATACGACGGCGGACTACCGCACCTTGAACGACGTCGTTGCCCGTTTCATGGCCGAACTCACGAAGCGTGGCATGGTGATCTTCTTCTCCGATATCGATCTCAAATTCGAAAAGCCGCAGACGATCATCGAGATCGACCGTGACAAGGCGGCAGCCTATGGCGTCACCATGGGCGAGATCGCCCGGACGCTCGCTACCATGACCGGCGGCAATTACGTGAACCTGATCAACCTCTATAACAAGAGCTATCAGGTCATTCCGCAGGTCGCCCGTGTCGATCGCCTGGATCCCGAGAAGCTCGGCGATTTCTATGTGAAGGCGTCGGGCGGCGAACCCATTCCGCTGGGCAGCCTCATTAGCCTGCGCCAGGAAGTGCAGCCGATCTCACTCAATCAGTTCAACCAGCAGAACTCGGCCACGATCCAGATGGCGGCGATGGGGACGCTGGGTGCCTCGCTCGCCACCATGCAGCAAGTGGCTGCCGACGTTCTGCCCGAAGGCTTTACCATCGATTATGCCGGCCAGTCGCGCCAGTATATCCAGGAGGGAAATGCCTTCTTCATCACCATCGCCTTCGCCATCATCATCATCTATCTGGTGCTGGCGGCGCAGTTCGAAAGCCTGCGCGATCCGCTGGTGATCATGATCTCCGTGCCGCTCTCCATCTGCGGTGCGTTGATCCCGATGGCCCTCGGCTTCTCGACCATGAACATCTACAGCCAGGTCGGTCTCGTGACGCTGGTGGGTCTCATCACCAAGCACGGCATCCTCATCTGCGAAGTGGCGAAGGAGCAGCAGGAGAAGTTCGGTCTTTCCAAACTGGAAGCCGTCGAAATGGCGGCTGGGCTGCGACTGCGCCCCGTCCTCATGACGACGGCCGCCATGGTGGCCGGCCTCATCCCGCTGATGTTTGCCAGCGGTGCGGGTGCCGCCAGCCGCATGTCGATCGCCATCGTGATCATCGCCGGCATGAGTGTGGGTACGTTGTTCACGCTCTTCGTGCTGCCGGTCTTCTACACCTTCCTCGCTTCCAATCATGCCAAGCAGAAGCCGGGTGAGGCGGATGTGCACCGCACGCCGCATGACGGTCCCAGCTTTCCGGCAACGATCGAGGGCTGACGCCGGATCAACCTAAGTTAACGGCCGCGGCAGAGCTTGCCGCGGCCGTTTTCGTTTCTATATTGTGCATTCAGCCGCTAGCAGATCGGCCGGAAGATCGAGTGACCCATTGCGCAGGATGTTTGTCACATTGCTGACCGTTAGTCTCCTGGCCGGGTTGTTCCTGGCCGGGGCGATGCCGGTCATGGCGGCGCCGATGGTCCATGAAGGCGGTGTTAGCGCCGCGCCCATGGTGGATTGCGCGCATCATGACCGCCAATCCAAGCCCTTCGAGCACAAGCATGCCGGCCATGCCGATTTGTCCTGCTGTCTCAACGGCCATTGCCCGATGCTCACCCAAGGCCTGATGCCGGCCGAGGCGATTGGGCAACCCTCCAACCAGGGAAGCCGGCTGCGCCCAGTCCTGGTTTCGCTCCATCGTGGCATCATGGAGAGCCCGACTCGGAGGCCGCCTCGACGCCTTCTCTGATCCGATCTCACGCGGCGCGGACACCTTGTCCCGCGCCTTGCAACACGCTCGATTCAGGGAATTGAACCATGTCCACGCTTTTCTCACGCCGCGCCTTGATGGCGGGCGGTACAGCATTGGCCGCATGCGGCACACTGCCGCGTTTCGCCTTGTCGGCGGAACCTTTCAAACTGGCGATCACCCGCCGCACACTGGTGGTCAACGGCAAAGCCGCCAGCGTCTTTGGCATCCAGCAACCCGACGGCACCGCCGGGCTCACCCTCGACCCCGGCCAGCGCTTCCGGGTCGACCTCGCCAATGAGGCGGGCGAGGATGCCGTCATTCATTGGCACGGCATGACCCCGCCTTATCTGCAGGACGGTGTTGCCGACCAGGACCGGCCGCTGATCGCAGTGGGGAAAACAGCCAGCTATGATTTCGCCCCGCGCACCGGCACCCACTGGATGCATTCCCATCACGGCTTGCAGGAACAGCGTCTGATGGCGGCACCCCTCATCGTGCATTCGGCCGACGATCTCAAGGCCGACATGCAGGAGGTCGTCGTGTTGCTGCACGATTTTACCTTCAAGGATCCCGCCGAACTTCTGGCGGGGCTTGGCGCCAGCGCCATGTCCCATGCCGGTCACGACATGTCCAATATGGGCAACATGGACATGAGCAATATGGACATGGGCAATATGGATATGAGCGGCATGGATATGGGCGCCATGAGTGGTGGCGCCATGGCGATGGACCTCAACGACGTCGACTACGATGCTTATCTCGCCAATGACCGCACGCTTGCCGATCCGCTCGTCATCCGCACCGAGCGCAAGGGCCGCGTGCGGTTGCGGCTGATCAATGGCGCAACATCCACGGCCTTTCATATCGATCTCGGTTCATTGACCGGCAGCGTCATCGCGGTCGATGGCAATGCCGTCCAACCGGTCAGCGCCCGGCGCTTCCCCATGGCGATGGGCCAGCGCCTCGACATTCTCGTCGATCTCCCCGAATCCGGCGGCGCCTTCCCGATCCTTGCCGTGCGGGAAGGGGGCAGAGAGCGCACCGGCGTCATCTTGGCAACGCCGGGTGCCACGGTGGCCAAAGTGGCGGAGCAGGGCACAACACCGGCCGACGCCGTCACGGTCGATTTCGAAACCCGACTGGCCGCCGTCACACCCTTGGCCGCAAAGCCCGTTGCCCGCACCTTGCGCGCAACGCTCACCGGCGGCATGTCACCTTACGTGTGGTCGATCAATGGCGAGACCTTCGGACAGCATCATCCGTTCGAGGTGGGGCTGGGCGAGCGCGTCGTTATCGACATGGTCAATGACAGCATGATGGCGCATCCCATGCATCTCCACGGCCATCATTTCCAGGTGGTCGGCATCAACGGCCGCAGCTTTTCGGGCGCCATGCGCGACACGGTGCTGGTCCCCATCGGCGGCAAGGTCAGCATCGCCTTCGATGCCGACAACGCTGGCCGCTGGCCGTTCCACTGCCACAACCTCCTGCACATGGCGACCGGCATGATGACGGAAGTCGTCTATGCCTGAAGGATGGGCGGCCCCGTTGCGGCGGGTCCGCCTATTTTTTCGCCATGCCGGTGATGAGGAGGCTCGCCGTCGCCTCGTTGCAGGCAAAGGGGATGTCGTAAAGGATGCTGAGGCGGATGAGCGCTTTGACATCGACGTCATGGGGCAGGGCGGTCATCGGATCGATGAAGAAGATCAACGCCGCGACCTTTTTCTCGGCAATGAGTGCCCCGATCTGCTGGTCGCCGCCCAGCGGGCCGCTTTTCAATCGCTTGATCTTCAGGCTGGGGCAGGCGGCGCCGATGATCCCGCCGGTCGTGCCGGTCGCAAAGAGGCGATAGCGCGCCAGCAGCCTTTCATGCGCCACGGCCCAATCGCGCATACGGGATTTCATCTGGTCATGCGCCACAAGGGCCAGGGTGGCATCGCCCGTCTTATTCGCAACCATTTGAAATTCCTTATTTTTACGGCAAGCTCTTGAGAAAAACTTGCGCCCCTGGCAAGAAAGGCTTGTTTGTCTACTAAATCAGTAGAGATTTATTGTCCTGTCCCAACAGAGGGCCGCGAAAGTCTGCCCCGCTGGACCGGAATTGAAAAGAACGGAGAGGTGGTTTCATGAGCAACCGCATCGTCGCCGACCTGATCAAGGTCGAACCCCTCGGTCCCGTCATCGGCGCGCGCGTCGAGGGCATCGATCTCGCCCGGACGATCGATGCGGCGAGCCGTGCCAAGCTTGGCGACGCCCTCATCGCCCACAAGGTCCTGTTCTTCGAAAACCAGATCATCACGCCGCAGCAGCAGCGCAATTTCGCCGCAGCCTTCGGCAAGCTGCATATCCATCCCATCTATCCGCAGGTCGCCGACACGCCGGAAATCATCATCATCGATACCAGCACGCAGAACCTGCCCGACAACGACAATTGGCACACGGACGTGACCTTCATCGAGACGCCACCCTTGGGCGCCGTGCTCTATGCCAAGGAATTGCCGCCGAGCGGTGGTGATACGCTCTGGGTCAATAACGAGGCGGCCTTCAACGCGCTGTCGCCGGCTTTCCGCGCCTTTCTCGAGCGCCTGACCGCGACCCATGATTTTGCCAAATCCTTCCCGGCCGAGCGCTATGCGCGCACGCCAGCCGAGGAGAAGCAATGGCTGGCGGCCAAGGCCAAGAACCGGCCGGTGAAGCACCCCGTCATCCGCACCCATCCCGTGAGCGGCGCCAAGGGCCTATTCGTCAACGAGGGCTTCACCACCCATATCAACGAACTCTCGGCCAGCGAAAGCCGCGCTGTGCTTGATCTGCTCTTCAAGCATATCGGCAAGCCCGATTTCCAGGTGCGCCATCGCTGGAAGACCAATGACGTCGCGATGTGGGACAACCGCTCGACGCAGCATTACGCGGTGGCCGATTATCTGCCGCACCGGCGCGTGATGCACCGCGCCACCATCCTTGGCGATCGGCCGTTCTGATCCGTCATGCCATTCTGATCCCATCATGACCGCCATCGGTGACCAGAGCGGTCGCCGCATCGCCATCATCGGTGCCGGGTTCAGCGGTTCTTTGCTGGCCCTCCACCTGTTGCGGCGATGTCGGCCCGAGGACCGCATTTACCTTGTCGAGCGCAACCAGAATTTCGGTCGCGGCCTCGCCTATGCGACCGGCAATCCCAACCATCTGCTGAACGTCCGCGCCGGCAATATGAGTGCTTTCCCGGACGAGCCCGATCATTTCGTCCGCTGGCTGCAGAATCTGCCGGCCGACCAAAGGGCCGAGATCGGCGACCCCAATGTGGCGAACTTGGGCGCATCGACCTTCGTGCCGCGCCGGGTCTACGGGAATTACATTCAGGAACTGCTGGGCGACAAGATCTGGCGCGAGGGGCAGAGCCATAACCTCTTCCTCCTCACCGACGAAGCGGTGGCGCTGCACCGTGACAGTGACGGCCTCTCGCTGGAACTCGCCGTCGGGCGGCGTTACCCCATCGACCATGCGGTCCTTGCGGTCGGCAATTTCCCGCCCACGGCTTCGACGCCCGGCTATTTCGGCGACCCTTGGAATCCGGCCTGTCTCGACGGGCTCGCCCCCGATGCCCCGGTCCTGATTCTGGGCACCGGGCTCACCTTCATCGACACGGTCCTGTCGCTGCTCGACCGCGGCCACACGGGCAAGATCTATGCGCTTTCGCGCCGTGGCCTGCTGCCGCGCGTCCATGCCGCCGTCCCCGCGCCCTGGAAATACGAAGCGCCGCCCTCGGGCCGCAATCTCGTCAAACTGCTGCGGCAGGTTCGGACCATTGCGCGCATTGCCGAGAAGACCGGGGCCGGGAGGCGTGCCGCGATCGACGGATTGCGGCCGCATACGCAGCGCCTGTGGCAGGAAATGTCGCTCCCCGAGCGCGCGCGTTTCCTGCGTCACTTACGCCCCTGGTGGGACGTGCATCGCCACCGTGCCGCCCCCCAGGTCATGGCGCGGATCGAAGCAGCCATCGCCGCTGGCCAGATCGAGATCATCAAGGGCCGCATCGGTGAGACCACGCGCCTCGACGAAACGAGCGTGGTTCACGTCAACCTGCGCGGCGACAGCGGTCGGCGCGAGCTGGTCGTAGACCGCGTCATCGACTGCTCCGGCCCGCGCTCCGATGCCACCAGGCTCGACCAGAAGCTCATCCAGCAGCTGCTGGCATCCGGCCAGGTCCGGCCCGATCCCTTGCGCCTCGGGCTCGACGTCGATCCAGCCGGCAATGTGATCGACAGGCAAGGCCATGTAACCCCCGATCTCCACGCCATCGGCCCCATCACCAAAGGCACCTTCTGGGAGATCATCGCCGTCCCCGATCTCCGCATCGCCTGCGCGGCACTGGCGGAGCGTCTGCTGTAGCGGCTGCCCGAACCCTCTCGTCATGGTCGGCGAAGGCCGACCATCCACGACTTTGCCTATCGCCGAAGAAAGAAACTCATGGATGGTCGGCCTGCGCCGACCATGACGGATTGAGATCGCAGTTAGACAAACAAAAACGGGGCCATTTCTGGCCCCGTTTCCATGTCGTCTATTTCAGCCGATGATCAATTGGTCGGCTGATAGATCTGGTCGAAGGTCCCGCCGTCGCCGAAATGCTCCGGCTGCGCCTTCTTCCAGCCACCGAACGTGTCGTCGATGGTGATGAGGTTGACCTTGGGGAAGTCCTTCTCATGCGCGGCGGCCACCTTGGGGTCGGTCGGGCGATAGAAGTTCTTCGCAGCGATCTCCTGGCCTTCCGGCGTGTAGAGATAGTTGAGATAGGCTTCCGCCACTTTGCGCGTGCCGTGCTTGTCGACGACCGTGTCGACCACCGCGACCGGCGGCTCGGCGAGGATGCTGACGCTGGGGACGACGATGTCGAACTGATCCGGGCCCAGTTCCTTCACCGCCAGGAACGCTTCGTTCTCCCAGGCCAGCAACACGTCGCCGATGCCGCGCTGGACGAAGGTGGTGGTGGAGCCGCGGGCGCCGCTGTCGAGCACCGGCACATGCTTATAGAGATCCTTGACGAAGGCCTTGGCCGTATCGGCCGAACCGCCCGGCTGCTTCAGCGCCCAGCCCCAGGCCGCCAGATAATTCCAGCGCGCACCGCCCGAGGTCTTCGGATTGGGCGTGATCACCTCGACGCCTTCCTTGGTCAGATCGCCCCAATCCTTGATGCCCTTGGGGTTGCCCTTACGCACCAGGAACACGATGGTCGAGGTATAGGGCGACGAGTTGTGCGGCAGGCGGGCCTGCCAATCGGCGGGGAGGAGCTTGGCCTTGGCGGCGATCTCGTCGATGTCGTAGGCAAGCGCCAGGGTGACGACATCGGCTTCGAGCCCGTCGATCACGGCGCGGGCCTGCTTGCCCGACCCGCCATGCGAGGCTTCGATGGAGAGGTCTTCGCCCGTCTCCTTCTTCCAATGCGCGGCGAAGGCCGTGTTGAATTCCTTATAAAGCTCGCGCGTCGGGTCATAGGACACGTTGAGCAGCTTGGTTTCCGCCTGGGCCAGGCCCGGCAGGGCACTGGCAAGGAGTGTCGCCAGCACCGCGGCGACCGACAAAGAACGTCTCGAAATCAACATCTTGAGCCTCCTGAAGCGCGACTTGGCCCGCGCTGGTTTCTGTCCCCCAGACGGGTGTCTGGTTGCCGGAAATACTAAATCTCTATCGACATAGTAGACAAACGAGCTTCGCTTGAAAAGGCCACAAGTTTTTCTTAAGGCTGCCGCGTTTGGCCGACAGGATGAAAATCGGGCCTGTTATGCTAAACACCTCATAAATCTGGCGATTCTACTTCTCTCTCCGAAAGCACCCGCGCCCCCATGTTTTCCTTGCGCTCCTTCGCCACCGTTGGCGGCATGACCCTGTTGAGCCGAATCTTGGGCTTCGTGCGCGAGGTGATGATCGCCCAGCTCTTTGGCACCGGCCCCATCGCCGATGCCTTTATCGTCGCCATGCGCCTGCCCAATCTGTTGCGCCAGGTCTTTGCGGAAGGGGCCTTCTCGGCGGCCTTCGTCCCGGTCTTCACCCGGCATCTCACCGAGCGCGGCATGTCCGGCGCCCGCATCTTTGCCGAACAGGTGATGGCGCTGCTGCTGGTGGCGCTGCTCATCGTGCTGGTGGCGGCGGAGCTTGCCATGCCCTGGCTCATCCACATCTTCGCCCCTGGCTTCGATGCCGACCCGATGAAGTTCCAGGCGGCGGTGCTCTTCACCAGCATCACCTTTCCCTACATCGTCTTCATGTCGCTCTGTGCCTTGCAGGGCGGCATGCTCAACGGCCTCCACAAATTCGCCGAGAATGCGGTGGCACCGGTCATCCTCAACGCGATCCTCATCGCCACCATGTGGTTCATCAAGGGCGATGCGCTCTTCGTCGGCGAAGCGCTGGCCTGGTCGGTCACGCTATCCGGCCTCGTGCAGTTCCTGTGGCTCGCCAATGCCTGCAGGCGCGCCGGGCTCGCGCTAAGACTGCCGCTACCGCGCCTCACACCCGATGCCGTGCAGCTTTTCAAGCTGATGATCCCCGGTCTCTTCGGCGCCAGCGTGGTGCAGATCAACCTCGCCGTTTCCACCATCCTCGCCTCGCTGCATGCGGGATCGGTCTCCTTCATCTATTACGCCGACCGGCTCTATCAGCTGCCCTTGGCGCTCATCGGCTCGGCGATCGGTGTCGTTCTGCTGCCGGCATTGACGCGGGCCTTACGTAGCGGCGATCCGCAGGCCGCCATGCACATGCAGAACCGCGCCCTGGAACTGGGCCTCGTCCTGTCGCTGCCCTCGATGGTGGGCCTCATCGTCGCGGCACTTCCCATCGTCACCACGGTCTACCATCGCGGCGCCTTCACCTATGACGATGCCGAAGCGGTCTCGATCGCCCTCATGATCATGTCGGCGGGGCTTCCGGCCTATGTCGCCAACAAGGCGCTCACCGCTGCCTTCCTGGCGCGCGAGGATACGACGACACCGTTCCGCCAGGCGGCGATCTCGGTTGCCGTCAACATCGCCATCAGCTTCTCGCTCACCTTGCCCTTCGGCTATATCGGCGTCGCCATCGGCGCCATGGTGTCGGCCTGGGTCAATGCCATCCTCCTTGGCACCATTCTTTATCGCCGCGGCTTCCTGGTCCTCGATGCGCGCTCGAAGCGCACCTTGCCGCGTCTTCTCCTCGCCTGCATCGCCCTCGGCGGTGCCACCTGGGGTGCCGTCTACGTCATCTGGCCGGGGCAACAGGCGGGGACCGAATTGCAGGCGCTCTCCCTCATTGGCATCATTGCCGTGGGTGCGGTGGCCTTTGCGGCACTTGCGTTGCTGTTCCGCGTCGTCGGCATTGCCGAACTGCGCAATCTGCGGCGCCGGCGCTGAAAGCGCCAATCTGCAGTACCGGCGCTGAAGGCGCTTATCTGCCGTACCAGCGTTAAAGGCAATTGGCAGGGCGGCACGCCACCGACTAAGCTGCCGGCCTCGCGATCACTTGACGACCGGACCCGCCCATGTTCACGCCGACGCCCCGTCAGAACGATATCCTTGGCCTTGCCCGCCTCAATGGGCGGGTGAATGTCGAGGAACTGGCTGCCAAATTCGACGTGACACCGCAGACCATCCGCAAGGACTTGAACGATCTGTGCGATCAGCGGCTGCTGACGCGCACCCATGGCGGGGCCATCCTGGCGTCTGGTGTCGAGAACGTCGCCTATGAGGCGCGCCGGCATTTGGCCGATACCGAGAAGCGGCGCATCGGCGAACACGCCGCCTCGCTCATCTCCAACGGTTCCTCGCTTTTCATCAATATCGGCACCACCACGGAAGAAGTGGCGCGGGCCTTGCGCGGCCATGAAGGGCTGCTGGTCATCACCAACAACATCCATGTGGCCGGCATCCTGCTGCCCTCGCAGCGCATCGACGTCATCGTGGCGGGTGGCATGCTGCGCCGGGCCGATGGCGGCATCGTCGGCGAGCAGGCGGTCGATTTCATGTCTCAGTTCAAGGTCGATTACGCCGTCATCGGCGTCTCGGCCATCGACGATGACGGCTCGCTGCTCGATTTCGACTACCGCGAGGTGCGCGTAGCGCAGGCGATCATCGCCAATGCGCGCAATGTCATCCTGGTTGCTGATTCGATGAAGTTCGAGCGCACCGCGCCCGTTCGCATCGGCCATTTGTCCGAGATCAACATGTTCGTCACCGACCGTGCGCCGCCGGAAAAGATCGTCGAGATCTGCCGCCACAGCGGCACCACCGTGGCTGTGGCGCCCGGCGCTCCTGCCGAAGAAAGCGAAACGGCCTAACGGCTTAGCGCTCTTTCGCATTTGCGAAATGCGCAACTCGGCCGGTTCATTTCGTGCGTTTCGACAGCGAATTTGTGCTGAATCGAACGCCAATCACGCCGATATTTTCTCTTGTCTTTCGTTTGGTTTCGTTTAACGATTGCCAGCGAAAGTAACGAAACTGGTCATGTGTGACGACGCCGCCCGGCTTCGGTCGGGTGAGCCAAAGCCCTGTACCGCCTATGGCGCCAGCGGGGGTCGGCCGTGATCAGCAGCGGAGGAATGCCCGATCATGGCCAATACGGCCGACATCTACGACATCGCCGTCATCGGTGGCGGCATCAACGGTTGCGGGATTGCGCGCGATGCGGTCGGCCGCGGTCTCAAGGTCCTGCTGACTGAGCAGAACGACCTGGCCAGCGGCACGTCATCCGCCTCGACCAAGCTCATCCATGGCGGCCTGCGCTATCTCGAGCATTACGAATTCCGCCTGGTGCGCGAAGCGCTGATCGAGCGCGAAGTGCTCTTGAATGCGGCACCGCATATCATCTGGCCGCTGCGCTTCATCCTGCCGCATCACAAGGGCCTCCGGCCCCGCTGGCTCATCCGCATCGGTCTCTTTCTTTACGACAATCTCGGCGGTCGCAAGATCCTGCCCGGCACGCGCTCCATCGATCTGCGCCACGACGCGGCGGGGGCACCCTTGAAGCCCGGTTTCACGCACGCTTTTGAGTATTCCGATTGCTGGGTCGAGGACGCGCGCCTCGTCGCGTTGAATGCCCGTGACGCTGCCGAGCGCGGCGCCGACATCCATGTGCGCACCCGCTGCACATCGGCCCGCCGCGAGGGCGATCTGTGGCGCCTGAGACTGGAAGGTCCCGACGGTCAGGTTATCGATGCCAAGGCGCGGGCGCTCGTTAACGCCGCCGGCCCCTGGGTCTCGAGCTTCCTCGGCGGTGCTGTCGGCATGAATGCGCCTGACAAGATCCGCACCGTGAAGGGCAGCCATATCGTCGTTGAAAAGCTCTTCGACCATGACCGCGCCTATATCTTCCAGAACGCCGACGGTCGCATCTGCTTTGCCATCCCCTATGAGCAGGACTTCACGCTGATCGGCACCACCGATGCCGACTATCAGGGCGAGCCGGGCAAGGTCGCCATTTCGGATGCCGAGACCGATTACCTGATTGCGGCCGCCAACGAATATTTCCAGGCGGCCATCACGCGCGCCAATATCCGCTGGACCTATGCCGGCATCCGCCCGCTTTACGACGACGGCGCCAGCAAGGCGCAGGACGCGACGCGCGACTATGTGCTGCGGCTCGACCAGAAATCGGGCGAGGCACCTTTGCTCTCCGTCTTCGGCGGCAAGATCACCACCTATCGCCGTTTGGCCGAAGCGGCGCTGGAAAAGCTGCAGCCCTTCTTCGCCGGCATGAAGGCGCCCTGGACGGCGCAATCGACGCTTCCGGGCGGCGATTTCCCCGTCAATGCCTTTGCCGCACAGGCGGGTGCGTTGCAGCAGAAATACCCATTCCTAGAGCTTAAACAGGCGCGCCGGCTGATCCGTGCCTATGGCACGCGTGCCGAGCGCATTCTCAACAACGCCAAAAGCGCTGCCGATCTCGGCCGCCGTTTCGGTCCCAGCTTGACCGAGGCGGAGGTTAATTATCTCATGGACCAGGAATGGGCCAGAAGCGCCGAAGACATCGTCTGGCGCCGCTCCAAATTGGGCCTGCATATGGCAGCGACGGATATCGACGCGCTGCAGACCTATATCGCCGGTCGCCTTCACGCGACCGCGCCAACCGCATTAACGGGTAGGTGATCTTCGTGGCAGTTGAACTTGAAAATGTCGGCCTGACGGTGCGGGGTGCGGTGCACATCCACCCCACCTCGTTGCGCCTGGAGCGCGGCACCATCAACGTGTTGCTGGGGGCGACACTCTCCGGCAAGACGACCTTGATGCGCTTGCTGGCTGGCCTCGATCAACCCAGTGCCGGGCGCGTTTCCTATGACGGTCGCGACATGACCCGCGTGCCGGTCAGGAAGCGCAATGTCGCCATGGTCTATCAGCAGTTCATCAACTACCCGGCCTTGAGCGTCTACGAGAACATCGCCTCTCCCTTGCGCGTCCAGGGCGTGCCGAAGGCCGAGATCGAGGCCAAGGTGGCGCGCGCCGCCTCGCTTCTGCGCCTCGAGCCCTATCTGCAACGCACGCCCTTGGAACTTTCCGGCGGCCAGCAGCAGCGCACCGCGATTGCCCGCGCGCTGGTGAAAGGGGCCGATCTCGTCCTCCTCGACGAGCCGCTCGCCAATCTCGATTACAAGCTGCGCGAGGAACTCCGCGCCGAATTGCCGCGCATTTTCAGCGAGAGCGGCGCGGTCTTCGTCTATGCAACGACCGAACCTTCGGAAGCGCTGCTCCTTGGCGGCAACACGGCAACCCTGCATGAGGGCCGCGTCACGCAATACGGCCGCACCGTCGACGTCTATCGCCAGCCGCATGATCGCATCACTGCTGAGGTCTTCTCCGACCCGCCGATGAATTTCGTCGATCTCGAACTCGACGGTTCGCACGCGCATCTCCCCAACGGGCAGCACGTCCCGCAGGTCGGTACGCTGCAGGGCCTGGCTGCCGGCAGTTATGTGGTTGGTTTCCGTCCGAACCATGTCGCCGTCAACAACCGCCCCGGCCTGGTGCCGCTCGCCGCCAAGACGGCGGTCAGCGAAATCACCGGCTCGGAAAGCTTCATCCATGTCGATGTCGGCGGCTTCCGCTGGATCGCGCTGGAGGCCGGCGTCTACGAGCTCAACCCCGGCACCGACCTCACCATCTATCTCGACCCCGCGCGCTTCTTCGTCTTCGACGGCAATGGCCGTCTGGTGCGTGCTCCGCAATCGGAAGGGGGCCGGTAAGCGCCATGGCCAAGATCGAACTCAAGAACCTCGCCCATTCCTACAAGCCCAATCCGACCCAGCCGTCGGATTATGCGCTGAAACCCATGAACATGACCTGGGAGCAGGGCGGTGCCTATGCGCTCCTCGGCCCCTCGGGCTGCGGCAAGACCACGCTTCTCAACATCGTCTCCGGCCTGGTGAAGCCAAGCCAGGGGCAAATCTTCTTCGACGGCAAGGATGTGACGGCGCTGCCGACCGAGCAGCTCAACATCGCCCAGGTGTTCCAGTTTCCGGTCATCTACGACACCATGACCGTCTATCAGAATCTCGCCTTCCCCCTCAAAAACCGCCATGTCCCGGCCGCCGCCATCGATGCGCGCGTGAAGGAAGTGGCCAAGATGCTGGATCTCGAGCGCGATCTAACGCGCAAGGCGCGCGGCCTCACCGCCGACATGAAGCAGAAAATCTCGCTGGGCCGCGGCCTGGTGCGCGCCGATGTCGGCGCCATCCTGTTCGACGAGCCGCTCACCGTCATCGATCCGCATATGAAATGGCAGCTCAGGGCGCAGTTGAAGCGGGTGCATGAGCAATCCAACGTCACCATGGTCTATGTGACGCATGACCAGACCGAAGCCCTCACCATCGCCGACAAGGTCATCGTCATGTATGACGGCGAGGTCGTGCAGATCGGCACGCCGCAGGAACTGTTCGAGCGGCCCGCCCATACCTTCGTCGGCTATTTCATCGGCTCCCCCGGCATGAACGTCATTGCGGCCGAGGTTGCCGGCGATGTCGCCCGCATCGGCCCACACCAGATCGCTTTGGGCCGGCCCGTCACCGCACCCGCCGGTGCGAAGAAGATCGAGCTTGGCATCCGTCCGGAATTCATCACGCTCAACGGCACGGCCGACGGCATTCCCGTGAAGGTGAAGCGGGTCGAGGATACCGGCCGCTTCCAGATCGCCCGTGTCGAGCTCGAAGGCATGCCGCTTGCCGTCATCATGCCGGAAGATGCGCGCATCGATGGCGATGTGGCGCGCCTCAGCGTCGATCAGAAACATCTCCATGTCTATGCCGACGGGCATCTGGTGGAAGGGTAAGGGACCATGGACAAGCCAATCGATAATCGCGCCTGGTTCCTGGCTCTGCCGGTGGTGCTCATCGTCGCCTTCAACGCGATCGTGCCGCTGATGACGGTCGTCAACTATTCGGTCCAGGATACCTTCGGCAATAACGAGTTCTTCTGGAACGGCCTCGGCTGGTTCCAGGAACTGCTCGACCCCTCGACCGATCTCGGCGGCCGTTTCTTCGACTCGCTCGGCCGCAATGCGCTGTTCTCGGCGATCATCCTTGCCGTCGAAGTGCCGCTGGGTGTGCTTGTGGGCCTCTGCATGCCCAAAAAGGGTGCGGGCGTAGCCTTCACCCTGGTCGTCATGGCACTGCCGCTGCTGGTGCCCTGGAACGTGGTCGGCACCATCTGGCAGATCTTCGCGCGTGAGGACATCGGCTTGCTGGGCTGGATCGTCAATCACCTCGGCATCGACTACAATTACACGCTGGGGCCACTCTCTGCCTGGATCACCATCGTCGTCATGGACGTCTGGCACTGGACCTCGCTCATCGCACTCCTCTCTTATGCGGGCCTGCGCTCGATCCCCGACGCCTATTACCAGGCCGCCAAGATCGACGGCGCCTCGCGCTTTGCGGTCTTCATGACCATCGAACTGCCGAAGCTCCGCCGCGTGCTCCTCATCGGCGTGCTGCTCCGCTTCATGGACAGCTTCATGATCTATACCGAGCCCTTCGTCGTCACCGGCGGCGGCCCGGGCAATTCCACCACCATCCTCTCGATCGATCTGGTGAAGCTCGCCTTGGGTCAGTTCGACCTCGGCTCCGCCGCTGCCATGTCGATCGTCTACAACCTCATCATCCTCGCTGCCTGCTGGCTGTTCTACACAGTCATGACGAATGTCGATGCAGACCGCGAAGCAACGCCCAAGGAGGCGTGAGGCCATGAAAAGCCGCCACCTCATCCTCGCTCTCTATCTCATCTTCCTGATGCTGCCGATCTACTGGCTCATCAATATGAGCTTCAAGACGACGACCGAGATCACGACGTCGATGACCTTGTTCCCGACCGCGCCGACCTTGCAGAACTACCACGAGATTTTCACTAATCCGGCGTGGTTCGACGGCTTCGTCTTCTCGCTCACCTATGTCGCGATCAACACCGTGATCTCGATCCTGGTGGCGCTGCCGGCAGCCTATGCCTTCTCGCGCTACCGCTTCATGGGCGACAAGCATCTCTTCTTCTGGCTGCTCACCAACCGCATGGCGCCCCCGGCCGTCTTCGCGCTGCCCTTCTTCAATCTCTATTCGGCAGTGGGCCTCTTCGACACGCCCTGGGCCGTGGCGTTGGCACATTGCATCTTCAATGTGCCGCTGGCGGTGTGGATCTTGGAAGGCTTCATGTCCGGCGTCCCGCGTGAGATCGACGAGACGGCCTATCTCGACGGCTATTCCTTCCCGCGCTTCTTCGTGAAGATCTTCGTGCCGCTGATTGCCTCCGGCATCGGCGTCGCCGCCTTCTTCTGCTTCATGTTCTCGTGGGTCGAGCTCTTGCTGGCCCGCACCCTCACCAACAACCAGGCGATCTCCTCGATCATGACCCGCACGGTCTCCGCGTCCGGTGTCGATTGGGGGCTGTTGTCGGCGGCCGGCGTGCTGACACTCATCCCCGGCGCGCTCGTCATCTGGTTCGTCCGCAACTACATCGCCAAGGGCTTTGCCCTGGGCCGCGTCTAAGAGGAGGGCCACATCCCATGGAAACAGCTTGGATGGCCTGGACCTGGCAAACGGGTCTCTTCTTCGCCTTGCTCGCCAGTGTGCTCACCGTCATGACGCTGCTGGCGATCTTCAAGCCGGAAACCGAGCGCGTGGGTGTGTTGCGCATTCCCACGACGCGCGGCGACCGGCTGTTCATTTCGCTGCTTTGCGCGGCCTTCATTCACATCTTCTGGATCTACCTCATGGGCAACAATCCGCTGACCACGCTGCCCATCGGCGAGGAAGGGTTCGAGGTGACGAGTGTATGGATCGCCACACTGATTTCCCTGGGGCTGGCCGGCGGCATCTTCCGCTGGGTCTGACGTCTTAAAGGGGACAAGAAGACCAATCCGGGTGGGCGTGCATCTCGGGTGGGTCGTGAAGTCAATCGCACGCAAGGAGGAACTGGCATGAAAATCCGTTCAGGGGTGTCGGCAGCGGTCCTGCTGCTGGTCCTCGGTCCGGTCCACGCGATGGCTGATGAAGCCGCCGCGAAGAAGTGGATCGATTCCGAGTTCCAGCCTTCGACCCTGTCCAAAGAAGATCAGTTGAAGGAAATGCAGTGGTTCATTAAAGCCGCTGAACCCTTCAAGGGCATGGAGATCAACGTCGTCTCCGAAACCATCACGACTCACGCCTATGAGTCAGAGACCTTGGCCAAGGCCTTCACTGAAATCACCGGGATCAAGCTGAAGCACGATCTCATCCAGGAAGGCGATGTCGTTGAAAAGATCCAGACGCAGATGCAGTCTGGCAAGAACATCTACGACGCCTGGGTCAACGATTCCGATCTCATCGGCACGCATTACCGCTACAAGCAGGCGATTCCGCTGACCGACTGGATGGCGGGCGAGGGCAAGGATGTCACCAGCCCGACACTCGACCTCAAGGACTTCATCGGCCTGTCCTTCACGACCGCGCCCGATGGCAAGGTCTACCAGCTGCCCGACCAGCAGTTCGCGAACCTCTATTGGTTCCGCTATGACTGGTTCACCAACCCGGACATCAAGGCGAAGTTCAAGGCCAAATACGGCTACGAGCTCGGCGTGCCGGTCAACTGGTCGGCCTATGAAGACATCGCCGAATTCTTCACCAACGACATCAAGGAAATCGACGGCGTCAAAGTCTATGGCCACATGGACTACGGCAAGAAAGATCCGTCGCTCGGCTGGCGTTTCACCGACGCCTGGCTGTCGATGGCGGGCTCCGGCGACAAGGGCATTCCGAACGGTCTGCCGGTCGACGAATGGGGTATCCGCGTCGAAGACTGCCATCCGGCGGGCTCGACGGTCGAACGTGGTGGCGACACCAACGGTCCGGCCGCCGTCTACTCGATCGAGAAGTATGTTGACTGGCTGAAGAAGTACGCTCCCGCCAATGCCGCTGGCATGACCTTCTCTGAATCGGGCCCGGTCCCGGCGCAGGGTGCCATTGCCCAGCAGATGTTCTGGTATACCGCCTTCACCGCCGACATGGTGAAGCCGGGTCTGCCGGTCATGAATGCCGACGGCACGCCGAAATGGCGCATGGCCCCGTCACCGCACGGTGCCTATTGGCAGGAAGGCATGAAGCTCGGTTATCAGGACGCCGGTTCGTGGACCCTGCTGAAGTCGACCCCGGTCGATCGCCGCAAGGCTGCCTGGCTCTATGCCCAGTTCGTCACGTCGAAGACGGTCAGCTTGAAGAAGAGCCATGTCGGCCTGACCTTCATCCGCGAGAGCGACATCTGGGACAAGAGCTTTACGGAACGTGCACCGCAGCTTGGCGGTCTGGTCGAATTCTACCGCTCGCCGGCCCGCGTGCAGTGGAGCCCGACCGGCACCAACATTCCTGACTATCCGAAGCTGGCTCAGCTCTGGTGGCAGAACATTGGTGACGCCTCGTCTGGCGCCAAGACCGCGCAGGCGGCCATGGACAGCCTCGCCGCCGCTCAGGACAAGGTCCTCGAGCGTCTCGAGAAGTCCGGCGTGCAGAAGGAATGCGGCCCGAAGATGAACCCGAAGAAGTCGGCCCAGGAATGGTTCGACGCCCCGGGTGCGCCGTACCCGAAACTCGCCAACGAGAAGCCCAAAGGCGAGACCATCGACTACGACACCCTGATCAAGAGCTGGCCGGCGACCCCGCCCAAGCAGTAAATCAGTTAGCGTCATAGGAACAGCTTGCTGCTCCAAACTGAAGGCCGGGCCCAAAAGCCCGGCCTTTTTCTTGGGCGCCACCCCGTCCGTGCGAACACAATCCTGCCTTACGCAACTGACTATGCGTTGCAATTGCAGAAAAATCGAGCTTTTAGAACGGGTTAGATGCGGGTAATGTGGCTGACGAATCCAACCGAACCCAGGTTCCATAAAGTGAGGCGGCCATGAAGGGCGACAAAAAAGTCATCCAGATGCTCAACAAGATTCTGAAGAACGAGCTGACCGCCATCAATCAATACTTCCTGCATGCCCGCATGCTGAAGAACTGGGGCATGAAGAAGCTCGGCGAGCACGAGTATCACGAATCGATCGACGAGATGAAACACGCCGACAAGCTGATCGAGCGCATCCTGTTCCTCGAAGGCCTGCCCAATCTGCAGGATCTCGGCAAGCTGATGATCGGCGAGAACGTGCAGGAAATCCTCACCTGCGACCTGAAGCTCGAAATGCAGGGCCATCCGGAACTCAAGACCGGCATTCGCCTCTGCGAAGAGATCGGCGATTTCGTCAGCCGCGAGCTGCTGGTCGACATTCTGGAATCAGAGGAAGAGCATATCGACTTCCTCGAGACGCAGCTCGACATCCTCGGCAAGATGGGCCTGCAGAACTACATTCAGTCGCAATACGAAGCGGGTGAGGGCGGCGGCTCCTGAGCCGGTTCCCGGCCTCTTACATCCCCATTGGTTTCGTCATGCCCGGGCTTGACCCGGGCATCCACTCTCTCCAGGCAATCAGTGGATCCCCGGGTCAAGCCCGGGCATGACGTCTTGTGAGATTTGAGTAGCGGCTTTATTCCGCAGCGAGCGGCAGCACGTCGTCGTTCGCCGCCGCGCGGCCGCACGACTTCAACGCGCCGTCGATGACGTCCTGCGCCGTAGGCAGGCACATCCCGCAGCAGGGGCCGCTGCCTAGCGCCTCATAGACTTTGACAGGGCAGGACAGGCCGCCGGAACGGGCGGTCTGTTCGATTTCGCTTTCGCGATAGCCGTTACAAATACAGACGTACATCGGTACTCGGGCCTGCCTTGGGGCATTGGGTCAACGAACCCATATTTGTTCATCTTGCGAATGATTGTCAATAACACGTCTGCGTGACATCCGTCTCACCGCCCGAATTTCTCTGCAAATGAGAATAATTATCACTTGCGGGCATCCTGGTGATTTGATATCCCTGTCGTTGTTGCGAACCATTCGCAACTAGCGGCGAGCCGGCCGCCAGCCAAAAGGCCGGTCGCCCACAGACAGCCCTAGGGAGTGGAATATGGACAGAGACGGTATCGACTTTCATCGCCCCACCACCCATTCGGCACCTTCGGTCGAGGTCGAGGTGCGCAGCCTGCGGAATCATCTTCTGCCGCGCAGTTCACAGCGCCCGGCGACGCCGGCGCGCCAGCCCGTTCAGACCGTGAACCTGCAGTCGATCCTCAAGGGCGCCCGCGAGGCGATCATCGATTTCGAAGGCTCTGCCTATCGTTTGCGCATCACCCGCAACCATCGCCTGATCCTGACGAAATAACCCCGTCTTTTGCCAGGCCGCCTGCGAAAAGTTCGCAGGCGGCCTGGATATCGCGGCTTCCCGATCTATATCCCCCTGACTGCCTCCCGCACGGGCAGAAATCGCAACAGCAGGGGAGATTTCCATGACCGGGCATCAAGAGGGCGGCCACCGTCCCAACCAGCGCGTCATCGATCTTTTCGACCGCTTTACCCATGGCGGCATGGATCGTCGACAGTTCCTGGAAAAGCTCACCGTGCTGGCCGGCAGTTCAGCGGCGGCGATGGCGCTGCTCCCCGTCCTTGAAAACAATTACGCCAAGGCGGACCTGCTCCCCGAAGGCGATCCCCGCATCAAGACCGAGACCATCGACGTCAAGGGCACCAAGGTCTATCTGGCAAGCCCCACCGGCGGCGCGAAATGGCCGGCGGTCCTCGTCATCCACGAAAACCGTGGCCTCAACCCGCACATCAAGGACGTGACGCGCCGGCTCGCCGCCGAAGGCTTCCTCGCCGGCGGTGCCGATTTCCTGAGCCAAGCCGGCGGCACGCCGGCCGACGCGGACAAGGCCCGCGAGATGATCGGCGCCCTCGACAAACCGGCGACCGAAGCGGCGGCACGCGATGTGGTGGCCGCCTTGCGCGCACGGCCCGACAGCAACGGCAAGGTCGGTGCCATCGGCTTTTGCTGGGGCGGCGGTCTGGTCAATCGATTGGCCGTCACCGATCCAACGCTTGATGCCGGTGTGGCTTATTACGGCATGCAGCCCGACCCCAAGGACGTGCCCCAGATCAAGGCGCCGTTGCTGCTCCACTATGCCGGCATCGATGACCGCATCAATGCCGGCATCCCGGCCTACGAAGCAGCACTCAAAGCCGCTGGCACGAATTTCGAGCTGCACACCTATGAAGGCGTCAACCATGCCTTCAACAACGACACCAACGCCGCGCGCTATGACAAGAAAGCCGCCGATCTCGCCTGGTCGCGAACCGTCGCCTTCCTGCATAAATCCCTCGGTTGAGACAGTACCTCACTCGGCGCGCACAGGTAGCGCTTGTATGATTATTGGTTCGTTAATGCCTATCGGTTTAGCTAGATGGTCGGGTATTCCATCCGATCATCGCCGAACCGGGGTAGGACATGCAGCGCGCGCTGCCATTGCTGATTTGCGTGGCCCTTGTGAGCTTTCTGTTCCTGGGCGAGGCGCGCCTGGCGCAGGCCGAGGAACGCCGTGTCGTCCTCGCCTGCAATGATTTCCCGCCGCTCAAAATCGAACACCCCGGCACCGACGGCCTGAAGGGCACCGATGTCGATGCCATCGCCGACATCGCACGCCGCGCCGGGCTGCAGATCGAACAGCGCTTCATGCCCTGGAAGCGCGGCTATGCCGAAGCCGCCGACGGCACCATCGACGGCTTGTGCAGCTGCTCCTATCGCGAAGACCGCGCCGCCCTGTTCCATTTCTCTGACGCCATCGGCCAAACCTCGGTCGGTGTGTTCCGTCGCCCGGGCAGCACGCCCGAAGCCATTGCCTCGCTAGCCGATCTCACCAGCGCGCCTGTCGGCAAGATCGGCGTCGTCAAGGGCTACAATCTCGAGGCCGAACTCGACGACGCCAAGGTGCCGCATGTGACGGTGAGCGGCGATGAGCAGGCCTATGAGATGCTGGCCAATGGCCGCATCGATCATCTCTATTCCTTCCGTGCGCCGATCGACTTCATCGCCCGCCAGAACGGCGGCAAGAATGCGCCCTACCAGGAATTGCGCAGCTCGCCTTACTTCATCTGCCTCAGCAAAAAACGGCCGGATACGGCGGCGATGCTGCCCAAGATCAACGCCGCCATTGCCGCGATGCATGCCGACGGTACCTTCGACGCCATCCAGCGCCGCTACGGCCAGGCCCCGATCAACTGACATGACCGCGCCCGTGGCAACTGCCGTGATTGGCGGCGGGTTGATCGGTGCTGCCTGGGCGGCATTGTTCGCGCATCACGGCCATGCGGCTGCCATCTTCGAGCCGGACCCACCGCGCCGCGCGGATCTCGCCGCGCGGGTCCGGTCGTTGCGCCGGCAATTGCAGGATCTGACCCCGGACCAGGGCGGTGCGCTCGTCATCTGCGGCGACATCGCGGCAGCGCTCGCGCACGCCGATATCATCGTCGAATCGGCACCCGAACGCCTCGATCTCAAAGTCGCGCTGCTGGCTGAAATCGATGCGCTGGCGAAGCCGGGTGCCATCATCGCCACCAGCACATCCTCACTGCTGCTCAGCGACATGACGCGCGATTGCAAACTGAAGGGTCGCTTCATCGTCGCGCATCCCTTCAACCCGCCGCATCTCATGCCGCTGGTGGAACTCTTCGGCCACGATGCGGCCATCCTCGAGCGCGCCGATGCATTCTTCCGGGCGCTGGGCAAGGTCACGATCCGCCTGAAGAAGGAAGTGCCGGGTCATATCGCCAACCGCCTCGGTGCCGCCCTTTGGCAGGAAGCCGTGCATCTCGTGGCAAGCGGTGTCGCGGATGTGGCCGATATCGACACGGCCCTCATCCACGGTCCAGCCATGCGCTGGGCGGTGCAGGGAACGCATCTCACTTACCATTTGGGCGGCGGGCCGGGCGGCATCCGCCATTACCTCGACCATCTCGGCCCCAGCCAGGAGCGGCGCTGGGCCAGCCTCGGCAAAGTTCAGCTCACATCTGATGTGAAGAAAATGCTCATTGATGGTATCGAACGCGAAGCAAACGGCCGTTCGGTCGCCGATCTCGAGGCCGAACGCGACCGTTTCCTCATCGACCTCCTCAAACTGCGCGATCATCTCTAGTTTCAGTTTGCGTTGCGCGTCCATTTTTCTTTCGTCATGCCCGGGCCCAGCGTTGATCCTACTGGCCGGGCATCCACTCCCTCCAGGCAAGCAGTGGATCCCCGGGTCCCCGCCGACGCATGTCGGCATGCGCCGACAGGGCCCGGGGATGACGGAAGAGTGGGCTAGACGCCGCGGCTTTCCTGCGTCGATAATACCGACCTCACCCAAGGACGGCACGCAAGATGACCAGCAGCTACGATCCCAAGAAGATCACCGAGATCCACGAACATCTCCACAGCGAATTGCCGAGCGATCCCGCCTTGCGGGTCAAGGCGCTGGAAAGCCTGCTGGTCGAGAAGGGCATGGTCGACAGTGCCGCCATCGATGCCTGGATCGATCTTTACGCCGAGGAGATCGGCCCCAAGCGCGGCGCCCGTGTCGTCGCCAAATCCTGGACCGATCCCGCCTTCAAGGCGCGGTTGCTCGCCGACGGTACGGCGGCGATTTCCGAGTTCGGCTATCAGGGCCATGCCACCGGCCATGTCGTCGCCGTCGAGAATACGCCGGTGGTGCACAACCTCGTCGTCTGTACCTTGTGCTCCTGCTATCCCTTCGCGCTCCTGGGCATGTCGCCGGGCTGGTACAAGTCGCAGGAATACCGCGCCCGCGCCGTGCGTGATCCGCGCGGCGTGCTCAAGGAATTCGGCGTCAGCGTTGGTGACGAGGTCGAGGTGCGGGTCTGGGATTCAACGGCGGAACTGCGCTATCTCGTTCTGCCGCAACGCCCCGCTGGGACCGACAACCTCAATGAAGATCAGCTGGCCGCATTGGTCACGCGCAACTCCATGATCGGCACCGATCGCGTGCTGAAGGTAGCGAGGTAATCATGGCCCGCGTGCACGATATGGGTGGTCTGCCCGGCCAGGGGCGCATCGTCATGGACCCCGACGACCATCCCTTCCATGCCGATTGGGAAGCCCGCATGTGGGGCATCAACGAGGCGCTGGAGGGGCCGGCAAGCTGGTCCCTCGATTGGTGGCGCTATGTGCGCGAACTGATCCAGGCCGACGACTATCTGACCCGGCCCTATTTCGATCAGTGGATGCAGGTCTATGCGGCGATGATGGTCGATTCCGGCCTGGCAACGCCCGCTGAAATCGCGCGCGGCACCGGCGGCCGGAAGCCCGACCTCCGCAAACCGATGGGGCCGGGCGATGTCGCGAAGGTCTCCGCCATCACCCGCGACTTCCGTCGCCCCGCCGACCAGAAGCCCGCCTTCACATCCGGCAACAAGGTGCGCACCAAGACCTTCCCCGAAGGTTTCCACACGCGCCTCCCCGGCTATCTGATGAACCGGACCGGCATCATCCACGCCCATCGCGGCAATCATTTGCTGCCGGACGAAGGTGCCAAGGGTCGTCATGTGGCGCAGCATCTCTATACCGTCACCTTCTCCGGCGCCGATCTCTGGCCCGGTGAAGGCCGCGATAAAGATCGCTTCAACGCCGATTTGTGGGAGAGCTATCTTGAGCGCGCCTGATATGCTGAGTGCCATCGCCAAGCCCGGTCCGCTCATCGGCCGCGACGGGGAACCTCTCTTCTCCGAACCCTGGCAGGCGCAGATCGTGGCAATGGCAACCGCCATGGTCGAGAAGGGCCGCTTCAGCCTCAACGACTGGTCGGCCACCTTGGGTACCGAAATCCGTCAGTCTTTGGCAGCAGGCAAGCCCGATGACACGGCGACCTATTATAAATGCGTGTTGGCAACCTTCGAAACCCTGGTGAAGCAGGCGGAACTCGCCAGCGCCGCCGAACTCAAGGCGCGCAAGCTGGCCTGGATCGAGGCTTATGAAAACACACCGCATGGCCAGCCAGTGACTCTGGATGGCGCGCAACATCCGCATGAGCACGGCAGCACCCTCGGCAACGCGACGGTGGGCTGGGGCGGCATGGCCGACAGCGGTGGCTGTGGCGGCAATGGCGGCGGCAGCTGCTAGCTGCGCTTCGCCTTCTGCACCATCGCTTCCAATGCGTTCAGAAATCGTGATCGATCGGCCGCACTGAAGCCCGGTCCACCACCCTTGATCTCGCCCATGTCGCGCAGCTGGCTGGATAGCTCGCGCATGGCCAGCGCCGTGCCGATGCTGTTTTCGGTGAAGGGCTTCCCCGTCATGCCCAGCACCTGGGCGCCCGCCTTGATGCAGCGATCGGCCAATTGAATATCCGCCGTGATCACAATGTCCCCGGGCTGGACGCGCTCGACGATCCAGTCATCGGCGGCATCGAACTTGTCGCTCACCACCACATTGCGGATGAGTGGGTTGCCGCTGGGGCGAAAGCCGCTATTGCTGACGACATGTGTCACCATCCCGTGCCGTTCGGCGACGCGGTTGATTTCCGCCTTCACCGGGCAGGCATCGGCATCGACGAAGATTTCGCTTGGGCGGGATGTTTCGTTTGTCATGACTCTTCACCTAGCGCGTAGCGCCCTGTTTTCAAAGGCTTTTGTATCGCTGCCGCGAGCCATGCGCGTTTTGCCGCGCCGCCCGCCGATAACAATCATGGCACTTTTGTCCGCAAACCTGTATCAAGCGCGCTTAACCGATAGGCGCGCCGCCGAACGGGTCAGACATCCGCTAAATCGATCATGCCAACCAAAGGGGCGTAAGGATCGTCGGGTGGGCCGGTTGAGAAGGTGCCCCGTCATGTTTGAACCGGCACCTCAACCAACCTTGCGCGCTTCACGCCAGGCTGGCGCCCTTATTTTTCCAGATCGGACCATCATGCCATTCCCCACGACCCATCCGGCGCTCGAACGAGCCTTGACCGCGCGCGCCTATAACGAACCCACCGCCGTCCAATCCGCGGTGCTGGCGGAAGATGCCGCCGGCCGCGACCTGCTCGTCTCGGCCCAGACCGGCTCGGGCAAGACCGTCGCCTTTGGCCTCGCCATGGCGGCGACGCTTCTGGGCGATGCCGAGCGCTTCGAGCGCGCGGCCGAGCCCTTGGCCCTCATCATCGCGCCGACGCGCGAACTGGCGATGCAGGTGCATGCCGAGCTTTCCTGGCTTTATGCCGAAGCCGGCGCCCGCGTCATCTCCTGCGTCGGTGGCATGGACGCCCGTGCCGAACAGCGCCAGCTCAACATGGGTGCCCATATCGTCGTCGGCACGCCGGGTCGCCTGCGCGACCATCTCGAGCGCGGCCGCCTCGACATCTCAGCCTTGCGCGCCGTCGTGCTGGATGAGGCGGATGAGATGCTCGATCTCGGCTTCCGCGAGGATCTCGAATTCATTCTCGACGCGACGCCGAAATCGCGCCGCACGCTGCTCTTTTCGGCCACCATCGCCAACGAGATCGCGACGCTGGCGCGCACCTATCAGGAAAACGCGCTGCGCATCGACACCCAGGTGCGCAACCAGGCCCATGGCGATATCGAATACCGTGCCGTCCGCGTGGCGCCGACCGATGTCGACCACGCCATCGTCAACCTACTGCGCTTTTATGAAGCGCGTGCCGCCATCATCTTCTGCCACACGCGCGAGGCCGTGCGCCATCTCCATGCCAGCCTCAGTGAACGCGGCTTCTTGGCCGTGGCGCTCTCGGGTGAGCTCAGCCAGGCCGAGCGCACCCATGCGCTGCAGGCCCTGCGTGACGGCCGCGCCCGTGTCTGTGTCGCAACCGACGTCGCCGCGCGTGGCCTCGATCTCCCCGATCTCAGCCTCGTCATCCATGCCGACCTGCCGCGTGAGAAGGCAACGCTGCTGCACCGTTCGGGCCGTACCGGCCGCGCCGGCCGCAAGGGCATCTGCGCGCTGATGGTGCCGTTCCCGCGCCGCCGCCAGTTGGAGCGCCTGCTGGCGCTGGCCAACATCAAGGCCATCTGGCAGGACCCGCCCAAGGCCGAGGAAATCCGCGCCCGCGACCAGGAACGCATGCTGGACGAGGCTTTCCTCAAGGAAGAGACGACGCCGGAAGATCAGACGCTCGCCAAGACCCTGCTGGAAAGCCGTTCGGCCGAGGATATCGCCGCAGCGCTCATCCGCCTCTACCGCGTGCGTTTGCCGGCGCCGGAAGATCTCTTCGACGCGCCCGACTTCACCGACCGCCGCTTCGAGCGTGGCGATCGTGAAGGGCGCGAGCCGTTCGAGCGTCCGGAACGCGCGCCGCGCGAGATCGGCCCCGTTTCCTGGTTCCGCCTCGATGTCGGCCGCGAGAACAACGCCGATCCGAAATGGCTCATTCCCCTGATCTGCCGCCGTGGCCACATCACCAAGCGCGAGATCGGCTTCATCAAGATCTTCGACCGCGAGACGAAGTTCGAGATCATTGCCGAGGTGGCCGAGCGCTTCCAGGCCGCCATTGCCAAGTCATCCGGCAATGAAGAAAACCGCATCGAACCGACGACGCCGTTCGAGAAGGGCGACAGCGCCAATGCCGGCCGCCTGGAGCGCCCGCGCAGGTCGTTCAAGCCCGAGCGCAGCGATTCCTTCCGTGGTGAGCGCAGTGAAGGCTTCCGCGGTGAACGCAGCGAACGACCGCGTGGCGAGCGTTCCTTCGGTGACCGCCCGCGCTCGGATCGTCCCCGTGAAGATCGTCCCCGCGAAGACCGGCCCCGCGAAGACCGTCCGCGCGAGTTCCGTCCCCGCGATGATCGCCCGCGTGACGACCGCCCCCGCGAGTTCCGGCCGCGTGAAGACGGGGCCAAGCGTCCGTTCGCTGCCAAGCGCAACGAGGGCTATGCCCGCCCGCCGCGCGACGAGCGCAAGCCTTTCGGCAATGAAGGTGGCGACACCTATCTTGGCAAGCGCTCCAACAACCCGAAATTCGCCAATGCCGTGCCGGTCGAATCCGGCGAGCGTGCCGCCTTCGACAAGAAGCCTTTCGACAAGGGCCGTCCTGACAAGAAGCCGTTCGAAAAGACCCGCTTCGAAGGCCCGCGTCCCGACCGGCCGAAATTCGAAGCCGGCAAGGGCAAGAAGCCGCACCGCAAGGGCCAGCGCCGCCCGGCCTGATCCCACCGAGGTCACGCCAACGCTGCAACTGCGGCTTGCGTGACCTCCTCTGCCAATACAATTCCAGCGATTGGAACGCAGCGAAACCGTGGCGAACCTGACACAGGTTCGCCACGATATCGCGTGGGCGCCGAGGATTTCATACATCGGCAGTGTGGCCGCTAACGGTTTTTTAAGTCCCGCAAACCGACAACATAAGACGAAAATCCGAACTCGGGGGTTCCCATGCTCGATCGTCTGTCGGTCAATGTCATTTTGAAATCCGTCGTCGTGCTGCTGGCCAGCATCGTGACGCTGCTGCTGGCGCTTGATGCCTGGCAATCCTGGCAGCGGGTCGGTGCCGCCGCGCACATCTCGAAGGTGGCGGAGGCCGCGACCTACGGTTTCCGGGCGATGCATAATCTGCGCACCGACCGTTCGACCACGCTCCGCGGCCTCGACGGCGAGGGGCCGATCACGCCCGCGGCTCTCGCCTCGCTCGACAAATATCGCGGCGCCGAGATGCCGGCATTGGATGCAGCACTCGCCTTGCTGCCCGATCTCGACTATCCGGATAAGGACAAGCTGTTGCCGCAGCTTCAGGCCGCGGCTGAGGAAATCCGCAAGCTGCAGCCGCTCTCGCTCGAGGCCGCAAAGAAGCCCAAGGCCGAGCGCCCGGCCGATCTCTCCGCCCAGTATAAAAAGGTCGCAACCGACCTCATCACCACGCTCGATGCCACCTCGCAAAGCCTCACGGCTTCAGTCAAGCATCAGGACGCATTCATCGACCAGATGCTCTCCATGCGCCAATTGGCCTGGATGGTGCGCAATATCGGCGGCGATGCCTCGCTGATGGTCTCCAACGCCATGGGCGCCGGCAAGGCCGACGCCGCACTGGTTGCCAAATACAACAGTTCGGTCGCGGGTTCGGAAGCTGCCTGGAGCGCGCTTGAAGCGCAGACCTATGGCATCACCCTGCCGGCGGTTCTCACCGACGCCATCGCCACGGCGAAGGAGAAGTATTTCGACAAGTCGTATATGGAGACGCGTGCCGGCCTCATCGACCAAATGGCCAAGGGCGAGGCGCCGTCGATGAATGTTGACGCTTGGACCGAGGTCACGGTTGGCCGTCTTGCCTCTCTGGTGACGCTCGCCGAGGGTGCGCTGGAAGCCGCCAAGCAGCATGCGGCGGAGAATCATTCGAAGGCCACTCAGGCGTTGGCGCTTCAGCTTGGGCTGCTCATCGGCGCCTTGGTGCTCGCCATCGGCGCTGGCCTCGTCATCGGCCGCCATATCGTGCGACCCCTTCACATCATCCGCGACGCGATGCTGCAGGTGGCAGCCGGCGATCTCACCGGCGAAGCGGCGTTCCCGCATCGTCAGGATGAAATCGGCGCACTCGCGGGGGCGCTCGGTACCTTCAAACAGAACGCTGTCGACAAGGCCCGGGCCGAAGCCGAACAGCGAGAGCTCCATGCCAAGACCGAGGCTCGCCAGAAATCGGTCGAGGCAAGCATTCGTGGCTTCGAGCGTGATGTGAAGGCGGCGCTCGATGCCTTGAGCCAATCCTCGCGCCAGATGCTCGATACCTCCCACAGCATGTCGCAGGCCGCCGAGCGCAGCAACGCCCAGGTCAAGGTCGTTGCCTCGGCCTCGAGCGAAGCCTCGTCCAATGTCGAAACCGTGGCGGCCGCATCGGAAGAACTCAGCGCCTCGATCAACGAGATCAGCCGCCAGGTCTCGACCGCTGCCGAAATCGCCGGCCGCGCCGTCGCCGAAACCAAGGAAACGGACCGCACGGTGCAGAGTCTCGTCGATATCGCCGCGAAGATCGGCGAGGTGGTGGGCCTCATCAACGACATCGCCGGGCAGACGAACCTCTTGGCCTTGAATGCCACCATCGAAGCAGCCCGCGCGGGTGAAGCCGGCAAGGGCTTCGCCGTCGTTGCGTCCGAAGTCAAAAGCCTCGCCAACCAGACCGCCAAGGCGACCGACGACATCTCGGCCCAGATCGCCGCGGTCCAGGGTGTGACGCGCGAAGCGGTCGATGCCATCAAGCGCATCGGCGGCACGATTGCCGAGGTGAACTCGATCGCCAGCTCCATCGCCTCCTCGGTGACGCAGCAGGGTGCGGCGACCCAGGAAATCACGCGCAACACCCATGAAGCGGCCCAACGTACCCGCGACGTTTCGGAAAACATCGCCGGCGTCACCAACGAGGCAGACGCCACCGGTGCCGCCGCCCAAGGTGTCCGCACCGCCGCCGAAAGCCTCGGCGCCCAGGCGGAAAAGCTGCGCAGCCAGGTCGACGCGTTCCTCACCGAGATCCGGGTGGCATAGCCGCCGTCGCGGCCTCAGCCGATCCGCAACGCGTGACGGATCACTGATGACTCTCAGTCAAGATCGACCTGCTCTGCAGCTTGCGGGGACAGGTCGATCTTCCAACGCGCATGTTGCGCATTTGATTAATAGTATTTTTGTCTTGAATGGCCACGGAGGGCGCGATAGTTGTCAGTGACGACAATTTTTGCGGGCTCTTGCTGTAGTGGAGCAGGTATCAGTCGCATTTCGCCGAGCGGTCGAGGCCTGGAAGGATGCCAGCCTTGGGTCTGATGATGCGGTTGCCGCGTTCATTGCTCGCGCGGTGCAATTTGTCGACAACAGTACCAATGTTTACCTGACATCCTTCGATGACGAAGATCCGGAACATTTCGGTTTCCGGTTTCTGGTGAACAATTTTGATATTCGCGTCGGCAGTGAGCCCGGAGATTTTCTCGGCAATCATCCCGATCGGGTGCATGTGAGCCGAGACCTCGCGCCGCAATACCATCACGTGGCCCAATCCGGAGAGATGCGGGTTGATTCCATTCGCGATGTGATCTGGAATCATTACGCACACTATGACCGTGTGATTCTTCCCGTGGACATTGATCCGCGCACCAAACGCCCGCGCCATGCCATTGCACTGTCCAAGCCGCGCTTCATCATAGCGCCGACTGAGGGCGATGTTAGAAATCTCAGCGGTCGCGAGGCGGAGATTCTCAACTTTGTCGCAAACGGCCTCACCACCAAGGAGATCGCGCGTGAGATCGGCTCATCACCGCGAACGGTGGAAACCCATCTGGTTTCGATCAAGAAGAAGATGAACGCCCGCAACATAGCGCATGCTGTGGCGTTGCATGTCTTGCGCGCGTCTTTCTAGATCAGTCCGGCTCGCCCGCAAACGCGCGCGACGCGGACATATAGAACAGGTAGCGGATATCAGGCTTGAGCGGCCATTCTTTCTCCGCGACATGATCGAACTCATGCATTTCGCAGCCTTGCTTTGCCATCGTCCGGCCAAGCTCCACGGCTCGTTGTATGTCTTCGGCGCGCGTTCTGAAGGGGGGCGACTTTAGTCGGGACATGGCATCAGCAGCGGTTGAGGGAACCGCATCAACCTGCGCAATTGTCCTTGCCTGCGGCAGTCCGTAGAAACACGGAGCCGGAAGGGCTGCCTATCGCAGAACCATTTGGATGCCGGCGTTTTGGGAAGTGTTCAGGGAAGGCCAGAGATCCATCGGCGCGGCAGCACCAGCGGCCTTATCCCGTCTCGGGATCGATCTCTAACTATTTGAAAAGACTGGCGCACCCGATACGATTCGAACGTACGACCTTTGCCTTCGGAGGGCAACGCTCTATCCAGCTGAGCTACGGGTGCATGCCGTCTTGGCGGCTTGCGCGGAACATAGCTGTGGGAGGCGATTGGCGCAAGGTGCTAGAATGGCCGCTATGCTGTTGAAATCGCCCAAATCACCGCCACCGGATGCGGAAACACTGGGGTTGCAGGCCCTGGCGTTTCTCGTTGCCGATGACGATCGCCGCAACCGCTTCCTGGCCCTGACCGGGATCCAGGGCGATCAGTTGCGTGCGATTGCCACGACGCAACACGGCCTTGGCGCGGTGCTCGATTATCTTTTGGGGTTCGAACCCCTGCTGCTGGAATTCGCGACCGAGATCGGGGTGGAGGCTGCCATCATCGCCACCCAGCGCCGCAAGCTGCCCAGCTAGCTAGCGCGCGAGTTCCGTGCCCGATGGCAATGGCGCCTCGGGATGGCGGATCCAGGCGGCGATATCGTCATAAAGCAGCTGTGCCCCGAGATCGCGCAGCATCATGTGATGCGCCTTCGGATAGAACGCGATGCGGCCCTGGGCCGGCTGCAGCTTGGGCAATTGCCCGATGAATCCGGAAACCGAACTGGTGGTGAGGATATCCTCGCGCCCGCCGAACATGATCAGCCAGCGCGGGTTCCTGGTGAGCTTGGCGCCGGCATCATAGGCCTCGGTCATCAGCTCGACGAGGCCGAAGGCGGTGTCGACACGTGTTGCCTTGATGATGTTGGGGTCGTACCACATCTGGCGCAGCATGTAGTGATTGTTCGAGGCCTCGCGATAGACGCCGTTGGGCTGCACGGTGATGCGCGGCATCACCTGCATGGCCAAGTCGAAGATCCACCGGTTGATGGCAGGCTGCGTCTGCCAACCCCAGATCGCGGGTGCGGCGAGGATGATGCCGTCGACCGGCATCTCCGCATGACGCGCGACAGCGGCGAGGATCACGGCAGCACCCATGCTTTCACCGAGCAGATAGACCGGCTTGTCCGGATGCGCGGCCTTGGCGAGCCTGGTGGCTTCGCTGAGATCCTTCACCATCTGATCGGTGCTGGACCACAGGCCCCGCTGCGGCGATCCGCCGAACCCGCGCTGGTCGAAGGCGTAGAGGATGAAGCCGCGCCGCGCCATGGCCTTCCCCGGTGCATCGAAGGCGCGCTTATAATCGTTGAAGCCATGGAGGCCGATGATCGAGGCTTCGATCGGCCTGTCCCAAGGCGTCCAGGTGGTCATCGGCAGATCGGCGCCGTCGGCGGTGTGGAAGGCCTTGGCGGTGAAACGCGGCTGGTCGACCGGCGCCCCGATCTCCTGCCAATGCGGCGTGCAGGCCGCGAGCAGGACCAGCAAACCCAGGCAGGCGAGGCGTTGGATCATGAATTGGCGGGCTGGCGGCGCGTCAGTTCGAGGAAGATGTCCTCGAGATCGGATTCGAGCGTCGAGAGATCGACGATCTCGAGCTCGGCGCGGCGGATGGCATCGAGGATGGCGCCAACCTTGGCCTGGCTGGGGCGATAATGCAGCTTCAGGCGCCGCGGGCCCAGCATTTGCGGATGGAACTCGGCCAAACTGGCCGGGGCGGTGGCGAGATCGGATGCCAGTGTGATCACCACTTCCTTGCTGTCGAGGCGCCCCAAAAGCTGGGCCGTCGGCTCGCAGGCGATGACCTTGCCGTGATTGATGATGGCGATGTTGTCACAAAGCTCCTCGGCTTCCTCGAGGTAATGCGTGGTGAGGAGCACGGTAACGCCGGCCTTGTTGAGTTCGCGCACATAGGCCCAGAGCTGCTGCCGGAGTTCCACATCGACACCGGCGGTGGGCTCGTCGAGCACCAGAACCGGCGGGTTGTGCACCATGGCCTTGGCCACCATCAGGCGGCGGCGCATGCCGCCCGAAAGGGTGCGGGCATAGGATTGCGCCTTGTCGGCCAGCGAGAGTGCCTCCAAGAGTTCCATGCTGCGCCGCTCGGCCTTGGGCACGCCATACATGCCGGCCTGCAAATCGAGCAAATCCTTCGGCGTGAAGAAGGGGTCGATGTTGAGCTCCTGCGGCACGACGCCGATCGCCGCCGCGGCATGGCGGGGATCCTTGTCGAGGTCGATGTCCCAGATCTTTACGGTCCCTTCCGTCTTGCGGACCAGCTGCGCCAGAATGTTGATGAGGGTCGACTTCCCGGCACCATTGGGGCCGAGCAGGCCGAAGATGCCGCCCCGGGGAATGGCGAGATCGACATGATCCAGCGCCAGCTTGGGCGTGCGGTTCGCCTTGTTGCCGGCATAGATCTTGACCAGGCCTTTGACGGATACGGCGAGGTCGGGAAGGGCGGCAGCGGCTTGGGAGACCATGGGGACTTCGCGGGATTGATTCAACCTTCCGGCCTGCCTATCATTGCAGCACGTGAAGCGTCAATCCAAAGCCGAGTAACCCTATGAAATCTAATGAAACCCAAATCGTCACCGAAACCCGCGTCGCCTGCGATGGCGGTGGCGACCCCTCTGGGCATCCGCGGGTCTATCTCAATCTCGGCAAGGAGGGGTCGGTCGAGTGCCCCTATTGCGGCAAGACCTTCATCCTCAAAGAGGGTGCCGGCGCCGGCGCGCACTGAGCGCGCCTGATGACCGCAGCAGCGTCCAAGAAGCCGGACCACGTCTATCTCGTCGACGGGTCGGGCTACATCTTCCGTGCCTTCCACGCCCTGCCGCCGCTGTCGCGCAGCGACGGGACGCCGACCAATGCGGTGCTGGGCTTCTGCAACATGCTGCTGAAGCTGGTCGAGGATTCGGACGCCGAATACATCGCGGTCATCTTTGATGCGGGCAGGAAGACCTTCCGCAACGATATCTATGCCGATTACAAGGCGCACCGGCCGGAGGCGCCGCCGGAACTCATTCCGCAATTCGCCCTCATCCGCGAGGCGACGCGCGCCTTCAACGTGTCGGCGATCGAAATGCCGGGTTACGAGGCGGACGACCTCATCGCCACTTACGCCACACAGGCGGCGGCGCGGGGCAATGAGGTTACCATCGTTTCGTCCGACAAGGATCTGATGCAGCTGGTCGGCGATCGCATCGCCCTCTTCGATCCGATGAAGAACCGCAAGATCGGCGAGGCGGAGGTGCTGGAGAAGTTCGGCGTGAAGCCGGACAAGGTCGTCGATGTGCAATCGCTGGCGGGCGATTCCTCTGACAACGTCCCGGGGGTGCCTGGCATCGGCATCAAGACGGCCGCCGAACTCATCAACACCTATGGCGATCTCGATACGCTGCTCGCCAAAGCCGGCGAGATCAAGCAGCCCAAGCGGCGCGAGAATCTGGTCAACAATGCCGAGCTGGCGCGGATCAGCCGCGATCTGGTGACCTTGAAGCGCGACGTGCCGGTCGAGCATGGCCTCGACGAATTCGTGAAACGCGAGATCGACGGCGCGGTGATGGAGTTCGTCACCAAGAACGAATTCCGCTCGCTGGCCGCCAAGCTCAATGCGCGCCTTGGCGAGGCATCGATCAAGGCCACCCGGGCGGCGGGTGGCTTCACGGCGCCGGTGGCCACGCCCAGTGCCGCGCCGGCAGCCACGCCCAGTGCCGCGACGGCACCGGCCGTGAAAATCGGCGAAGGTTACGAACTGGTGCAGAACGAGGCGGCGCTGCTGCGCTGGATCGAGGCTGCCAATAAGAGCGGCGCGCTTGCCTTCGACATCGAGACCACCTCGCTCAATGTGAACGAGGCCAAGCTGGTCGGCATGTCGCTTGCCACCCAGGCCGGCAAGGCCTGCTATGTGCCGGTCGGCCATATCGGCACCACCGGCGATCTGCTGGGCGGTGGGGCGGAAGCACCGAAGCAGATTCCGCTGGCGCGCGCCATCGAATTGCTCAAACCGCTCCTTGAAGATGCGGCGGTGCTGAAGATCGGTCACAACATCAAATACGATATGGCGGTGATGGCGCGTTACGGCGTCACCATCGCACCGATCGATGATTCCATGCTCATTTCCTATGTGCTGGAAGGTGGCGCGCATGGGCACGGGATGGATGAGCTTTCCGAGCTCCATCTTGGCCATGCGACGATCAAGTTCGGCGACGTCGCCGGCACGGGCAAGCAGCAGGTGACGTTCGATCACGTCTCGCTCGACAAGGCGCTGGCCTATGCGGCGGAGGATGCCGATGTGACCTGGCGCCTCCATGAAACGCTGAAACCCCGCCTCATCGCCGAGCGGCTGATGACCATCTATGAGACCATCGAGCGGCCGCTCATTCCGGTGGTGGCGCAGATGGAGCGCGACGGCGTCAAGATCGACGCCAAGGAATTGCAGCGCCTCAGCCAGGATTTCGCGAGCCGCATGGGCGAGATCGAGCGCGAGATCCACCGCATTGCCGGGACCGAATTCAATGTCGGTTCGCCCAAGCAATTGGGCGAGATCCTGTTCGACCAGTTGAAGCTGCCGGGCGGCAAGAAGGGCAAGACGGGTGCCTATGCCACCGGCGCCGATGTGCTGGAGGAACTGACCGTCACCTCGGGCCATCCGCTGCCGCAGAAGGTGTTGGATTGGCGCCAGCTCTCGAAGCTCAAAAGCACCTATGCCGATGCGCTGCCGCTGGCGATCAACCCGGAAACGGGCCGCGTGCATACGTCCTTTGCGCTGGCCGCCACCTCGACCGGGCGCCTCGCCTCGACCGATCCCAATCTGCAGAACATTCCCATTCGCACGGAAGAGGGGCGGAAGATCCGCCGCGCTTTCGTGGCGGAGCCGGGTCACATCCTGCTCTCGGTCGATTACAGCCAGATCGAATTGCGCCTGGCTGCCGAGATGGCGGAGATCGAACCCTTGAAGCAGGCCTTCCGCGACGGCGCCGACATCCACGCCATGACGGCGTCCCAAGTCTTCGGCGTGCCGATCGAGGGCATGGACCCGATGGTGCGGCGCCAGGCGAAGGCGATCAATTTCGGCATCATCTATGGCATCTCGGCCTTCGGCCTGTCGCAACAGCTGGGCATCGGCCAAGGCGAGGCGAAGGCCTATATCGAGGCCTATTTCAAACGCTATCCCGGCATCCGCGACTATATGGACCGGATGAAGAAGATCGCGCGCGAGAAGGGCTATGTGGAGACGCTGTTCGGCCGGCGGTGCTATGTGCCGGGGATCAACGACAAGAACCCGGCAAGGCGTTCCTTCATGGAGCGTGCGGCGATCAACGCGCCGCTGCAGGGGACGGCTGCCGACATCATCAAGCGCGCCATGATCCGCATGCCGGCGGCATTCGCGGCGGCCGGACTCAAGGGCCGCATGCTGCTGCAGGTGCATGACGAACTCCTCTTCGAAGTGCCGGTGGCCGAGAAGGACGAGGCGTCCCGCGTCGCCCGCGCCATCATGGAAGGCGCGCATCTGCCGGCACGGCAGATCTCGGTCCCGCTCATCGCCGATGCGGGAACGGGGATGAACTGGGCCGAGGCACATTGATCGTCGCCGTCGATATCGCGATCCTCATTTCGGCGGCGCTTTCCGCCTGGTTCTGGTGGAAGGCGAGCGGCAGAAAGCTGCGGCGCATCTCATATAAGGAAGTGCTCGATGCGCGGGATATCAACCGCATCATCGTCACGATCAATCGCGGCCAGATTCTGAATGCAAGGGCGGCACTGGCAACCGCGATCTCGGCGGGGCTGGTGGCGGTGCGGTTCTTCATCACACTCCTGGAGCCGTATTTTTAGCGGGCGATCCATCACGTGGCCCCCCACCCTAACTCTCCCCCTAAAGGGAGAGGGGATTGAAGCGAGGTGTTGGTGCGAACGCGGTGAGAAAGCCCTCTCCCTTTAGGGGGAGGGTTGGGTGGGGGGCGGTTTCAGTCTCGCTCTCTCCCATCCATCCGCTCATCTCATCGCTCATTTGTCATCGCTCATCTGTCATCGCTCGGGCAGCTATGGTCGGCGTTTCATCC